>JBDNHW010000122.1:0-15528 GCA_041688625.1 Pseudoxanthomonas sp. | reverse complement strand
TTCGGTGAAATCGAGGAGATCGTCCAGTACATCTTCGGAGGTTGTCATCGGCGTTTCCATCTCTTGTTCCGCGGTCGCCAGAGCGGCGGCGTTCACGGCATCATCGAGCTGTTCGGATCGATCTGACGCGACATCCCTTGGGTCCACCATCGGCTCTTCCAACGGCTCGTCCACCGGCTCTTCAAAGACTGCGGCAGGCGCAGGCGCTTCAGCATCAGCCAGTGCAGATTCGGACTCCGTTTCCACCGCACACTCTGTCGCGACTTCACCCACTTCAGGCGCTTCGGCTTTGGCATCGAGGTCGGCCTCGGCTTCGAGCTCCGCGCCAGCATGTGCCTGTGCTTCTCGTGCTTCTCGTGCTTCTCGTGCTTCTCGTGCTTCTCGTGCTTCTCGTGCTTCTCGTGCTTCTCGTGCTTCTCGTGCTTCTCGTGCTTCTTGTGCTTCTTGTGCTTCTCCTACTTCTTCTTCTGCTGCTGCTGCTGCTTCTTCTACCTGTGCTTCTGCTGCCTGTGCTTCTTCGGTTTCCGCGTCGAGGGCTGTCCCTGCCGCCTCTACCGCCTGTTCGTCCTGCTGCACGTCGACGTGTGCGGCTTCAGCTGGCGTCAACTCGTCCACCGGTTGTGCATCTGCCTGGACCGCCTCGCCTTCGGCCTCCGCATGTACCGCTTCACTGTCGAATTGCGAGCCATCGGATGAATCGGACGCCGCTGCAGTTGCGTTGGCCGCTTCTTGCCACGCGTGTTCGGCGTCAACCACGTGCTCGTCAGCCGCTTCAGTCGACCCCTCCTGGCCTGGGTCAGCGAACGCCTCAACTGGCGTGTCCTCGCCCGCCAGCGCGTCGAGCGCAGGCGCGTCATCCTCAACTGCAGCCACGTGAGCTGTTTGTCCGCTCGCTGCATCGGAGGTGGACAGTTCGCTTGCCACGGGGTCGCCAGCTGAGTCCGCAAGGGTCTCGGTATCGGAACCTTGGAGTTGATCCACGTCCGCATTCTCCACGGACGCTTCTGCTTCTTCCTGCCCATCAGCACGCGCCGCTTCCTCAGCCATGCGGCTTGCTGCAGCACTGGTGTAATTGTGTTCGACATCGAAGAAGGTGACGGGCTCTGGTGCGCCCGAATAAACATCCTCGGCAGCCACGCCGTCGTCCGAAGACGCGCCAGCTTCGACGGGGGTCTCCTGGGCAGGCTCGTCACGCAGGGCAGAATCGTCGTAACCCTCCGGCGCCGGGGTTTCGACATCGATGTAGCGCGAAAGATCGTGGACGGTGAGTTCGACGTCCATGGGGCCTATTGGCGACAGCCGCATGCCTTCGCCGGCATAGGTGCTCTGCGACGAATCATCCACCAGCACGGGCGCCAGCCGGCTTTCCGGCAGGGTGTCGCGCAGGATGGTGAGCTGGCTGGCCAGTGCAGCGAACACCGGTATGCGCGGTGAGGGCGCAGCCAGCGCTGTGATGCTGCGGCGAACCGCATGTGCAGCGTCGGCGATCGCTGCCACGCCTTCCTCGGACGGAGTGCAGGACGCAGCCCACAGACGCTTGATGTACTGCTCGGCAGCGCCGGTGACTTCGGTGATCTCCGGTACATCGGCCATGGCGAAGGCGCCGTTCATGGTGTGGAACGCCCTCAGCAGCGCCTCACTGCTGGCGATCGGCTCGGGACGAGCCTGCTGCAGCCAGCGATCGACCGTCTCCAGGTGCGCCGCGACCTCGACTTCCAGAATCTCGCGCAGCACGCCATCGACGTTGGCCGGCGTACCGTCCTCGTCGTGCTGGTAGACCGCGGGGGTCTCGACTTCCTCGTCCGGCTCGACGAGGGCCGGCTCGGTGCGATGGGCACTTGCTGCCGGGGCAACATAGAACACTTCTTCGCCCGCGCCGATGCGATCGGCAATGTCCTGCAGCCCCTGGAGGTCGGCACTGATGCTGCCCTGCCCCCTGAGCGCCGCGTTCAGCTGCGGCAGTACGTCCGCTACCCTCTGCAGCAGCGCCATCACCGCAGGTGACGGCTGCCTCGAGCCGTCGAGCACGCGGTTGAGCATGTTCTCGGTCTTCCAGCTGAACTCGCCCAGCAGCTTGGCTCCCACCAGGCGCCCGCTGCCCTTGAGGGTGTGGAACACGCGCCGGATGGAACGCAGCCGCTCCATGTTGCCTGGCGCTGCACTCCACTGCGGCAGCATCTGCTCAAGGTTGGCTATTTCCTCGTCAAATTCTTCCAGGAACACTTTGCGGATGTCATCGTTGATGTCGTTGTCGGCGAGCTGGAACGCCCCGGCGTCACCGTAGTCGAACTGCGGAACATTTGCAGTTTCCACCGCGGCTTGCGCCGCCGCTGGGTCGCCTTCGGGCTCCACCTCGGCTTCGGGCGACCTGCGCAGCTTCTCCATCTCGACGCTGACCACTTCCGCGGCTCCGGCATCGTCGGCTTTGTCTTCATCGATCGCCTGCACGGGCAGCGATGGAAACGCCCCATCTTCGGAAGCATCTTCGCGTGGAGGCTTCTCGAGGAACGACAGCGCGCCATGGTCGTCGGCGTCCTGCGCTTCGTCCTGCGCGGGACGCGCATCTTCCTCTTCGGAAGAATCGCTCGCGAACGCCTCGACCTCGACTGACTCGGTATAGGTGGAGGTATCGAACGGAAGGATCTCGAAATCCTCCGTCCCAGCTGCATTGGAATCGGAGCCCGCTGGCGCCGAGTCGAAGGCTTCGAGCTCCAGAGCTGAAGGATCTGCCATTGCTTCTCCGGGCGCGCCGGATTCGGGCAGCGCCAAGCCAGTTGAAGCGTCCGCCGCGGCGGCGTCATCGACCGCGGCCGGCAGCGGCCAGTAACGCAGCTTCTCCAGGCTGCTGCGGGTGATGTCCAGGATCTCTTCGCGATTCGGGCGGTTCTCCCGCAAGGCTTCAAGGTAATACTCGAGGCTTGCCATGGCATCGGCCAGCGTATCCAGCTGCTGGCCACCGGGGATGCGTCGCTTCTCTATAAGCTCCACTGAAACATAGAGGCTTACGCCAAGCAGGTACTGAGCGGGCTGCGGAAGTTCGAGCATGCGCAGCGCGCCGGCCACTTCGCCCAGCAGCCGAGGAACCTGAGTCAGCTCGGAGTGGCTCCAGTTGGTTTCAATGAAGGCAACGAACCCTTCCCGCGCGGACGAGAAGTTGTTGATTGCCTCTTGCGCCAGCACTTCGAGCGTGCGCTGCGATTCGGAGCTTGCGTACTCCGGGGCGTTGGTCGCGCTGGACTGGCCCAGGCGCGAGACCTGGTCGTCCAGCGAGGCGTCGACGTAAAGCAGCGCACCGGCGATGTCCAGCAGAGCGGCCTCGTCGGTTTCGCGCGTACCGGCCACCATGTCCCGCAGCGAATCACGCTGCTGCTGGATGACATCACGGGCCATGCCCAGCCCGACCATGCCCAGCGTATCGGCCACGTTGCCGAGCTCGGTGACCTGGGTCTGCAATGCGGACACCTCGGCACCGGTACGCAGGTGCAGGTCCAGCGCGTCCTTGATACGCAGCAATTCTTCCTTGACCGCGACGCTTACCGTGTCGAGCAAGGCGCGATTGCGCCCGGTGACGCTGCCGCGCGCGTGTTCGAGTTCGGCCTGGCTGAATGCTTCGGCATCAAGGCCGAACGCGGCACGAAGTTCGTCGAGCGCCGGGTGCCGTTCGCTGGACTGGCTCACCAGGTAAAGCAGCTGCCGCGTCGCTTCCTGGCTGGGCGCCGCGAGGCCGACACCGCCGTCCTGTCGACTGGCGCGCACGGCGCGGCTGACGCCGATAAAAGCCTGTCGGGCAGCAGCGGAATATTCCAGTGCGCCCGCAGACAGCGCGTCGGCAACCGACGTGGCCACCCACAGCATGCGGCGCGTCGCGATATGTTCGACGGCCTCGAGGAGGTCCTTCAGCGCACGGTCCAGCGCGACTCCATCAACCGGCTCCGAAGCTTCGGGCCAGCTCGCGAGTGCATCGTCCAGGGCCTGCAGGCCGGCGTCCGTGCGGGTCTGCCGCGCCTGCCACGAAAGCACTTTCGGCAGCGGAACCGCCTTCGGCAACGGCCGCTCCAGGTCCGGGGCGAACAGCACGCTTTCGCTCAGGCCGGGTGCGCCGCGCGCGGCACGAACGTCGTTGAGCAGTGGCAGCAGCACGATCGGTATGTCGCGGTGACCGCTCTGCAGGCGCTCCAGGTAATCGGGGAGCAGCACCGTTCCACGCATCAGCGTGGCGAGCGCCTCGTCACGATCGGGCGTCGCGTTTTCCTGCAGCGCGTGGGCCAGAAGCTCCAGCTCTTCGGCCACCATGGCCGGGGCATAGAGTTCCACCATCCTCAGCGTGCCCTGCACCTGGTGCAGGTAGCCGGCGCAGAACTGCATGCGGCTGGTGTCTTCGGGTTCCTCGCCGAAGTATTCGACTTCCGACCGCGCCAGGCGCAGCGTCTCGTCCAGCTCCGGCTTTACCCAGCCCAGCACGGCATGGCTCATGGCATCACGCAGCGCACTCACGCACGCACCTCATGACCGGCGACGCCGGGCCCGGTGGCGCGCCAATGGAGTGCCAGGGCAATTCGCAAGTTCATTGATTCCGTTCCTAGCCTCAACCCGGCAACTTGAAGTCAGCGACCGAGCGGCGCAAGTCCGCCGAAAGCTGGGTGAGGTGTCCAATGGACTCGGCGGTCTGTCCAGCACCAAGCGAAGTCTGCGAGGTGATCTGGCGAATCACTCCCATCGTCCTGGTGATGTCCGTGGCGGCCGAGGACTGCTGTTGAGCGGCGCTGGAGATGCGCTTGATGAGCTCGTTGAGGTCGCTCGACACTCGCTCGATCTCGCCCAGTGCGGTACCGGCGTCTTCGGCCAGCCGCGCACCGGAAACCACCTCGGAAGTGGTCTGCTCCATTGAACTGACGGCTTCGTTGGTGTCGGCCTGGATGGTCTGCACCAGTGATTCGATGCGCCGCGTGGCACCTGAGGTGCGTTCGGCCAGTCGCTGCACTTCGTCGGCCACGACCGCGAAACCACGACCGGCCTCACCGGCCGAAGCCGCCTGCACTGCGGCGTTCAAGGCCAGGATGTTGGTTTGGTCAGAAATATCGTTGATCAGCTCGACCACCGAGCCGATCTCCTGCGACGACTCGCCCAGCCGCTTGATCCGCTTGGAGGTTTCCTGGATCTGGTCGCGAATCTGGTCCATGCCGCGGATCGTCTCGCGCACCACGCCCGCACCCTCGGTCGCGATCTGCACCGAACGCTGCGCCACCTCGGCCGATTCGGTGGAGTTGCGTGACACCTGGTCGATGGACGCCGCCATTTCGCTAATACGCTCCGAAGCGCTGTTGATCTGGTCGGACTGGTGCCCCGCCGCCTCGGCCAGCTGCATTGCGGTGGCCTGGGTTTCCTGGGTCGAGGCCGCCACCTGCACCGTGGTGTCGTTGATGGTGGTCACCAGGTTGCGCAATTCTTCGACGGCGTAGTTGATGGCGTCGGCGATGGCGCCGGTCATGTCCTCGGTTACGGTGGCCTTGACGGTCAGGTCGCCCTCACCGAGCGAGGCGATTTCGTCCAGTAAGCGCATGATGGCCTGCTGGTTGCGGCTGTTGAATTCAACCTGGGTCTGGTAACGCGTGTCCTGCTCGCGCTGGCGGCTGCGGTACAGACTCCAGAGCAGGCCGATGATCGAGACCAGCGCCGCGATTCCTGAAATGATGCCAAGCCAGAAGTTCGGGAAAAGGCGGGTGTCGCGCACCGAACCGAAGGCAGAGAACGCGTCGAACAGCTGCTTGCTGTCCTCCAGCATCTGGGAGGCGCCGGCAGTCAGCGCCGCGGCAGCCGATTGCGCCGCGAACAGGTTGCGCGAGCTACCGAGGATCGCGTCCAGGTCCTGCTTCATGGTGTCCCACAGCGCCTGGGACTGGTCCAGCGCACTCAGCGCCGGACCGCTGCGCAGCGGTGCAATGCCCAGGTCGGCGTTGCCGTTGCGCAGGCCGTCCAGCACCTGGCCGAACACCACCGCATCGCGACCCAGCGCGTCGCCGGCGGCGGCCGCCCCCGGGCCACCTGCGCGCATCTCGGTAATGCGGCGGGCCATGGTGCCCGCCACGACGACCTGCTGCAGGGCGTTGTAGATCTGCGAGGAAGGCGCCCCGCCAGCCGACATGGCGCGCACCACCTCGTTGAGCTGCGCCTGCAGCTGCGGGACCTGGCCGCTGAAGCGCTCTGCGTTGCCGGCCAGGGCCAGGACTGCGGGCTCGCTGCTGGCAAGCTGTTCGGCACTCTTGGACAGCGGCGTCCAAGTGACGAGCAGCTCGTTCAATGGATCGACCACGGCGCCTTCATTGCCGAATTGGCTGCGGAGCCTGGCGATCGTGGTGTCGATCTCGTCCTTGGTGCCCCGGAAGCTCTTGAAAGCCTCGGCGTTGCCTGCGACAGCCTCTCGGGCATGGTTGGCCACCTGCTGCGAGAGCACCTGGAGGTCGGCCGCGCCGGTTCCGGCGCCTGCCAGTCGGCTGCCCTCGTAGGTCGCCGTGCCGGTGTTGGCACCGAACAGGATGACCGAGAGCGCCAGCAGTCCCAACCAGAAGTTGGTGCCCAAGCTGCCCAGCTTGCTGGCTTTGGCAGAATCCGGTGCAGTGCTCATGGTCAACCCCTGAATTAGTCAAATACCGCGAATCGCAAAAAAAATTATTGCTGAGTCAACAGGAAGCGCCTTGCGCAGCAGCACAGCCCCTCTCACCCCCAGCGTCCCCGACGCCGTGCCGCCCGTCCCCGGCCTCCCTCATCGACCGTTGCAACGGCCGTTGCAACTCAGGCACAGGTCCCTTACAGCGCGGCCTGCCGGAACTCCGGCGTCCTTGCCAGCAGGGACAGCCCGAACACGCCCCAGTCGTGATCGTCGCCCCGGAATGCTTTTTCCACGAAATTGGCATACCGACCTTCGGCGAGCGAGCCCGGTTCGATACGCTGGTCGTCGGTGAAGCCGCGCTGCCCGAACAGTTCGTCGATGGTCAGGGCGACGTCGCCGCCCGCCTGGCGCATCACGACGACCCGCTGGCCTTCATGCAGGACCGTACGCTCGCCTTCCAGGAAATACTTCAGGTCGATGACCGGGAACAGGTTGCCGCGAAGGTTCCCGATCCCGAGCAGCCACGGCTGCGCGCCGGGCACCGGGGTGATCGGCGGCACCGGGACGATTTCCACCACGTCCTCGAAACCCGATACCAGGCGTCGCTCGCCGATCCGGTAACCCACACCGCGCCATTGGTCCTGGAGCGCCTCGCGCGCCGGCAGGACTACGGCGTGGGCCAGGCTGCGGCGCTCGTATTCGGCCAGGATGTCAAACGGGGTGCGGCTCATTGCACTGCTCCGGCGGGGCTGGCGACGCCCGGGGTTGCGTGCCGCTGTCCGTGCACGTCAGTGGCGGACATGGGTGCGGATGGCCTCGAGCAACTCTTCGCGGGTAAAAGGCTTGGTCAGGTACTGCTCCGAACCCACGATGCGCCCGCGCGCCTTGTCGAACAGCCCGTCCTTGGAGGACAGCATGATCACCGGCGTCGACTTGAAGACCTGGTTGTTCTTGATCAGCGCGCAGGTCTGGTACCCATCCAGGCGCGGCATCATGATGTCCACGAAGATGATCTGCGGCTGCTGGTCGGCGATCTTGGCCAGCGCCTCGAAGCCGTCGGTGGCGGTCACGACTTCGCAGCCTTCACGCTTCAACAGCATTTCAGCGGTGCGGCGAATGGTTTTTGAATCGTCAATTACCATGACCCGAAGGCCGCTGAGAGCACCGGCCGGGTTCTCGTTATCTGTCATTGCATTTGGTCCCCGAGCGCGACGCTTCTTCTGATATGGCGACGCTGCCAAGTTACTTATATCCCAAGGCAGGTGCGAACTGTCAAGCCGACTCGCGGGATTGGTCGAAACTGAATGTCGCGATGCGAACCGGGTCTCATTTGGTCCCTGCTAACATTCCGGTGCTGATCGTAGCAGTCAAAATGCTTGCCGGAACCCTACATGCCCGCTGACGTCATCGTCGTGATGGACCCGATCGGGACCATCAAGATCGCCAAGGACACCACCTTCGCCCTGTTGCTGGAGGCACAACGCCGCGGCCACCGCCTGCACTATGTCCAGCCGGGCAAGCTGTCCCTGAGGGATGGCAAGGCCATGGCAAGGGTGGCCCCGCTGGCCGTGCGCGATGACCCGCAGGGGTGGTTCACCCTCGGCGAAAGCGGTGACCGGGCGCTTGGTGCCGGCGACGTGGTGCTGATGCGCAAGGACCCGCCGTTCGACGACCAGTACCTCTACGACACGCACATCCTTGGTATCGCCCAGGCTGCAGGCGCGCTGGTGGTCAACGATCCCCAGGGCCTGCGCGACTACAACGAGAAGCTCGCTGCGCTTCTGTTCCCGCAGTGCTGCCCTCCCACCCTGGTCAGCCGTGACGCGGCGGCGCTCAAGGCGTTCGTAGCCGAGCACGGCGAAGCGGTGCTGAAGCCGCTGGACGGCATGGGCGGACGCTCGATATTCCGTGCGCGCGCCGGCGACCCCAACCTCAACGTGATCCTGGAAACGCTTTTGGGCGGCGGACAGCTGACCCTGGCCCAGCAGTTCATCCCCAGCATCACGGAGGGCGACAAGCGCATCCTGCTGGTGGACGGAGTGCCGGTGGATTACGTGCTGGCGCGGATCCCGCAGGGCGACGAATTCCGCGGCAACCTGGCCGTCGGCGGGCGCGGCGAAGGCCGCCCCATCTCCGAACGCGACCGCTGGATCGCCGCGCAGGTCGCGCCGGAAATGAAGCGTCGCGGGATGTTGTTCGTCGGCCTGGACGTGATCGGCGACTACCTGACCGAGGTCAACGTCACCAGTCCCACCTGCGTGCGCGAACTCGACGCGCAGTTCGGCCTCAACATCGCCGGGCTGCTGTTCGACGCGATCGAGGCGCGGCTGGCCCACTGACATGGCTGCCGTTCCCGCCGCACCCGCGCCGGGTGAAAACCAGCGCCTCAGCGCCACGCTGGCACTGTCGTTGATCGTGCACGGACTGGTGGTGCTGGGCCTTGGCTTCACCCTCGATGACACTGCACCGGTGGTGCCGACCCTGGACGTGATCCTCAGCCAGACCCAGACGCCGCTCACCCCGAAGCAGGCCGACTTCCTGGCGGCGGCCAACCAGGAAGGCGGGGGCGACCACGACAAGGCCAGGCGGCCACGGGACAACCAGGCCGGCTGGGTGCCGCAGGCCCAGTCCGGACTCGCCCCCCAGCCGCTTCGAGCACAGTCGCCCGACGCCGCGCCGCCGCCGGAAGCACGCGTGGTCACCAGCAACCGCGGCGAAACCCCGGTGCCGGCGGCGGAAGCGCGGCCACCGCCGGATCCGCTGGAACTGCCGAAGGGTGCGATCAAGGTGCAGCGGGATGCGGAAACGGCCCGGCTGGCCGCGGAAATCCACCTGCGCTCGGAGCTGTATGCGAAGCGGCCCAAGCGCAAGTTCGTGTCGGCAAGCACGCGCGAATACGCCTATGCCAACTACCTGCACGCCTGGGTCGATCGTGCCGAGCGGGTGGGCAACCTCAACTATCCGGACGAAGCGCGGCGCAAGCGCCTGTCAGGACAGCTGGTCATCAGCGTGGCGGTACGCCGCGATGGCTCGGTCGAGCAGACCCGGGTGATCCAGTCCAGCGGCATCCCCTTGCTCGATTCCACGGCGCTGCGCATCGTCGAGCTATCGGTGCCGTTTCCACCGCTGCCGGAGACTCCGGAGAACGTGGACATCCTGCACGTCACCCGCACCTGGCAGTTCCTTGCCGGGGGAGAAGTGCGCGACCAGTGAGTCAGCGGGAGGCGCGCTGCGCCTGCTGCTCGGCCAGGGTCAGGGCGACATTGTTGCGCAGGTAGGCGGGCTCGACCTGGTCCGGCGCCACTGATTCGCCCCGTGCGTGCGCGGTGACCGCTAGTCGAGCGACGTCCGCGGCCCGCGGCAGCGCAGCAGCATTGACGTGTCCGAGCCGCACTTCGAGCGTCTGCTGCAGGCGTCCGCCGCTGGCACCGAACCCGGTGCCGATGCCGTGCCACGCATTTTCCGTTCCTGGAATGCGCACGGCATCGGGCGCAGACACTGTTTCGATGCCCACCAGTTTGGGACCTTCGGGCGAGGGCTCGAATGCCCCCGCATACACCTCGCCCATGCGCGCGTCGATTGCAGCCAACGCGCGGTGCTGCCCGGCCTGCAGCGCGAGCACCTGCAGCGTCGAGACCGCGACCACCGGCCGGTCCAGCGCCAATGCGATGCCCTGGGCCAACGCGATCGCGAGCCTGACGCCGGTGAACGCACCGGGTCCGCGGCTGATCGCGATGACGTCGAGTTGCGCGCGCGAGATGCCCGCCTGGGCCAACAGCGCCTCGGCCCACGGCAGCGCATATTCGGCATGCAGGCGCGGCGACACCTCGTGGCGCTCGATGATTTCGCCATCAAAATAGACAGCGACCGAGCACGCTTCGGTGGCGGTCTCAAAAGCGAGCAGCTTCATACCAGTCCTGTTCGACGTCATGGGTGACCGGCGAGCCCGGCGCCGCCGGATCCGGGGTGAAGCCGAAAAAGGCCTGCACCTCTTCGACGTTGCGGGTCCGGGTGAATGGCGGCAGCGAATCGAGGAACACCCGGCCGTAGGGCTTGCCGACCAGGCGCGGGTCGCACAGGACCAGCACCCCGCGATCGGTCTCGCTGCGGATCAGGCGCCCAACACCCTGCTTCAGCGCGATCACCGCCTGCGGCAGCTGTTCGTCGCGGAATGGATTGCCTCCGTCGCGACGTATCGCCTCCAGGCGCGCTTCGAACACCGGATCGTCGGGCGCGGCGAAGGGAAGCTTGTCGATGACCACCACCGACAGTGCATCTCCGACCACGTCCACGCCCTCACGGAAACTTGCCGATCCCAGCAGCACCCCGTTGCCGGACTCGCGAAAGCGCTGCAGCAGCGTAGCGCGCGGCGCCTCGCCCTGCACGAACAGCGGCCACGGGCTGTCGCGCAGCGTCTCGGCCGCTTCGCGTAGCGCGCGGTGCGAGGCGAACAGCAGGAAGGCGCGCCCGCCCGAGGCCTGCAGCACCGGCCACAGCGCGGCGATGAGCGCGGTACCGAAGCCGCGCGAGTTCGGTTCCGGCAGATTCGGTGGCAGGTAGCACAGCGCCTGGCGCGGCCAGTCGAACGGGCTAGGCTGCAGCAGCGTCGGCGGGTCGACCAGGCCAAGGCGCTGCGCCAGATGGTCGAAGTCTCCGCCTACGGCCAGCGTGGCCGAAGTGAACACCCATGCGGCATGCGATCGCTCGCGGTGTTCGCGCAGCGGACCGGACACGTCCAGCGGCGTGCGCTGGCAGCGGAATCCGCGCAGGGTCAGTTCGTACCAGAGCACGTCGGTGTCGGACTGCGGCTGCCCGTCCTCGACACCGACCACGCGGTCGCGGTCGGGGTCTTCGTCGCTGGACAGCCAGCGCGCGAGGCGCGTGGCCGTGTCCTTGCCGCGTGCGGCGCAGGCGTCGAGCCCGAGCGAGGCGTCGGCCATCGCCACCACCGCTTCGATCAGCTGCGACAGTGCGGCCTGCATCGCGTCGAATCCCATGGCCACTTCGGGCTTGGCCAGGGCCCTGGAGCGGGTGCCGCGGTTGGGCAAGCCTTCCATCGCCGCGCGCAGCTCGCGTAGCGCCTGCTCGAGCGCTCGGACCGGCGGCTGCAGCGCGGCCAACGCGCCCGCGACGTCCTTGCATTCGGCCAGGCAGTCGCGCGCCAGTTCCTGCAGCTGGCGCATGCCGAAACTTTCGCCGAAGAAGTTCGCGGCCAGTTCGGGAAGCTGGTGGGCCTCGTCGATCACGAACGCCTGCGCGCCCGGCAGGATCTCGCCGAAGCCTTCCTGCTTGAGCGCCAGGTCGGCCAGCAGCAAGTGGTGGTTCACCACCACGATGTCGGCGGCCTGGGCGCGCTGCCGGGCCTGCACCACGAAGCACTCGTCCCAGAACGGGCATTCGCTGCCCAGGCAGTTGTCGGTGGTCGAGGTCACCATCGGCAGCAACGGCGAATCCTCCGGCAGCGCCTCCAGTTCGGCCATGTCGCCGAACTGGGTGCGTCCGCTCCAGGCCACCACGCGCTGGAACTGCGATATCTGCTCGCGGGTGGTGAAGCGCGGCTCGCCCTGCGCCTGGTGCATGCGGTACTTGCACAGGTAGTTGGCGCGTCCCTTCAACAAGGCGGACTTCAAGCCCGTGCCCAGCGCGTTCCGGACGCGCGGCAGGTCGCGGTGGAACAGCTGGTCCTGCAGCGCGCGGGTGCCGGTGGAGATGATGGTCTTCATGCCCGACAGCAGCGCGGGCACCAGGTAGGCGAAGGTCTTGCCGGTGCCGGTGCCGGCTTCGGCCAGCAGCACTTCGCGGCCCTCGAAAGCTTCGGCGATCGCGGTGGACAGACGCTGCTGGGCCTGGCGCGGTACGAAATTCTCCAGCTGGCTGGCGAGCGCCCCACCTTCGCTGAGCGCCTCGCGGCTGGATTGGGCAAGTTGCGACATCGCTACATCCGATCGAAGCCGGCCACGGTGCACGCATCGATCTGCACACGCGCCGACGCCGCGTCGTCCTTGAAGCCGCGGGCCAGTCGCGCCTGCTCGATCGTGGCCCAGTGCCTGCGGCACAGCGGCCCGACCTTGCTGCCCAGGTCCAACGCACGGCGTGAAAGTGTCTCGGCGCGCTCGAAGTCGGCCTGGAGCAGGGCCACCTCGGCGCGCTCCTGCAGGACACCCGGTTCCGGCTCGCCGATCATCAGCGCCTGGTTCAGCGATTCGGCGGCCGCCGCATGGTCGCCCGTGCGCAGGGACTGCTGGGCCTGCTCGCGCAGATCCTCGACCTGCGGATCACGCAGCGGTTGCACCAGCACCTCCCGGTCATCGCGTCCGCCGGCCGCTTCGACTGCCGCCTGCATCTGCTGTGGCGACAGTGCCGGAGTGACTGGCGCCGACACGCCATGCCCATCTCCGGCCGGCGCAGCACAGCCGGCCAGAGCGCAGCCGAGCGCCAACGAGCAAATCACGGCGAACCGGGAGACGCTCATTGCGCAGCCTCCTCGACACCAGTGCCCGCTGCGGCTGCGGGCTGCTGCGCCCGGTCAACGCCAAACCAGCTGCGCCAACCGCTGTCTTCATCTCCCGGTTCCTCGGGCAGCGGATTGACCACGCACGGGTTGTAGGCCGGAGCGAAGCCGGCGACGAACGGCAGCTGGCGCGCGCCTGGACAGCCTGCGTCGGTCGCGGTGTTGCCAGCGACCCATTGCCAGTCGATGCCGTTTCCCGGCACCTTCAACGGGGCGCTGGGGAGGCGCGAGAATGTCCCCGACCACACACGCATTGCGCCGGTGGCGCCGTACAGTCCGGTCTGCTCGTTCTGGTCGTTTCCCATCCACACCACCGCCAGGTGGTCCCCCGTGTAGCCCGCAAACCAGCTGTCGCGTCCGTCGTTGCTGGTGCCGGTCTTGCCCGCCGACTGCAGGCGGCCAAGGCCATCGCCGATGAGCTGGCGGCCGGTGCCATTGCTGACCGCCTGTTGCAGGGCGATGCTGATCAGGTTGGCCGCGATCGAGTCGCCTTCCTGCGCCGGGGCCGGCGTCTTGTCGTAGCGCTTGAGCAGCTTGCCGTCGGGTGCCAGCACGCCACGCACCGCGTGCAGCGGCTGGATTTCACCACCGGATGCGAGGAACTGGTACAGCTGCGCCATCGCGTACGGGCTTTGATCGGTCGAGCCGAGGATCAAGGCCGGATTGGGACTGGCTTCGATCCCCGCAAGCACCCGCAGCAGGCCCGCCAGGCGTTCGGGATCGACCTGCATGCCAAGACGCACCGTAGCCTGGTTGTAGGAGCGCGCCAGCGCATCGACCAGGCGCACGCTGCCGTGGCTGCGGCGGTCCGAGTTGGCCGGCGACCAGCGCTTGCCGCGGCCCAGCTGCACCGTCACCGGCGAGTCGTCGACGAAGCTTGCCAGCGAGTAGCGATCGGGCTGCGCCAGCGCCAGCAGGTAGACGAAGGGCTTGAGCAGCGAACCCACCGGACGTTCGGCTTGCACGGCGCGGTTGAACCCGGGACGCGACACGTTGCGGCTGCCGACCACGGCAAGCACGTCGCCGTCGTGCACGTCGGTCACCACCACGCCCACCTCCAGCGGCGCGCGCTTCTTGTTGTCCAGCGCCTTCATCGTCTGGGACACGGCGCCTTCGGCGTACGCCTGCGCCGAGGGTGACATGCCGCTGAGCACGGTCAGGCCTGCACCTTGCAACGCACTCTCGGGGTAGTCACGGGCCAGCTGGCGACGCACCAGATCGACGTAGGCCGGGAAGCGGTTAGCCGCGGCCATGCCGGGGCTGGAGGTGACGCCGAGCGGCGCAGCCGACGCACGCTCGAATTCGGCATCGTCGATCAGACCGGTTTCGTGCATCACGCCCAGCGCCAGGTTGCGGCGCTCGGTGGCGCGCTGCGGATGGCGACGCGGGTCGTAGTACGACGGTCCCTTGACAATGCCGATCAGCAAGGCGATCTGCTCGCTGCTGAGGCTGCCGATTTCCCGTCCGAACCAGAACTCCGACGCTGCCGCCACACCGTGGATGGCCTGGTTGCCACGCTGCCCCATGTAAACCTGGTTCAAATACGCTTCCAGCAGCGTGCGCTTGTCATAGCGCGCCTCGAGGATCAGCGCGAACAGGATTTCGTTCAACTTGCGCGACGGTGTCAGCTCGCGGCCGATCCCGAGCAGGCCGCTGCGCGCCAGCTGCTGGGTCAGGGTGCTGGCGCCCTGCCGGTTCTTGCCACCCGAGCTGATCGTGACCCACGCCGCCCGCGCCATGCTGCTCAGGTCGATGCCGTGGTGGCGACTGAAGTCACGATCCTCGACCGCCTGCAGCCCGGTGACCATGAGCTCCGGCACTTCCTCCAGGCGCACCAGTCGCCGCTCTTCCTGTTTCTGGCCGTACAGCGTGGCAATGCGCGCCGGATCCAGCCGCGCGGTCTTCAGCGCCTGCTTGCGACCCAGGTCGCGCACGCTGGCGACTCGGCCTTCGGACAGCGAAACCTGCAGGCGCCGTGGCGCCACCGGACCGTCGACATCGTTGAAGCCGCGATTGGCGATGGTGAAGCGGCTTCCGTCGCGCGAGTAGGTGCCCGGACTGGTGTCGCCGCCCTCCTCCTGGTACGAGGCGGCCGCCAGTTCGGTCACCATGGTCTTCGTATCCATCGCCATGCCCGGCGACAGCTGCAGCGGCCGCGCGTAGACGCGCGTTGGAAGCTGCCACTGCAGGGCACCGAATCGCTCGCTGACCTGGTGGTTCAGATACACCATGTAGGGAATCAGGAAGCCCAGTCCCAGGCCCAGTGCCGCGAGCACGCCCGTGATCAACCATCGACGCCATGCCGGTGCATCGTCGTGGTCCAGGTGTTCCTCGGCTGTTTCGTCGTGGTCGTAGCGGGGCACGGGGATGCGACAATGGGGAATCCGGCGAGTCTATCGCAGCGCGCCGC
>JBDNHW010000121.1:0-23791 GCA_041688625.1 Pseudoxanthomonas sp. | reverse complement strand
TCAGTTCCAGCTGAGGACCACCTTGCCCGCCTTGCCCGCTTCCATCAGATCGAAGCCCTTCTGGAAATCATCGATCGGCATCTGGTGGGTCAGCACCTTGCCCAGCGGGAACCCGCCCAGCACCAGCTGGGTCATCTTGTACCAGGTCTCGTACATGCGGCGGCCATAGATGCCCTGCACGGTCAGGCCCTTGAAGATGATCCTGTCCCAGTCCACGCCGGCGCCCTTGGGCAGCAGTCCCAGCAGGGCGATCTTGCCGCCGTGGTACATGCAGTCGAGCATGTCGTTGAAGGCCTGCGGGTTGCCGCTCATCTCCAGGCCCACGTCGAAGCCCTCCATGTGCAGGTCGGCCATGACCTCCTTGAGCGATTGCTTGGCCACGTTGACCACGCGGGTGGCGCCCATGTCGGCCGCAAGCTTCAGCCGGAAATCATTGATGTCGGTGACCACCACGTTGCGCGCGCCGATGTGCTTGCAGATGCCGGCGGCGATCACGCCGATGGGGCCGGCACCGGTGATGAGCACATCCTCGCCGACCACGTCGAATTCCAGCGCGCAGTGGACTGCGTTGCCGTAAGGGTCGAAGAAGGCCGCCAGCTCGCTCGGGATCTGGTCCGGAATCGGCCACAGGTTGCTAGCTGGCATGACCATGTATTCGGCGAAGGCGCCGTCGCGGTTCACGCCGATGCCGATCGTATGCGGGCACAGATGGGGGCGTCCGCCGCGGCAATTGCGGCAGTGGCCGCAGACGATGTGGCCCTCGGCCGATACACGCTGGCCGACCTCGTAGCCGCTGACTCCCGGGCCCAGTTCGGCGATGCGTCCCACGAACTCGTGGCCGATGGTGAGGCCGGGCTTGATGGTGCGCTGGCTCCACTCGTTCCACAGGTAGATATGCAGGTCGGTGCCGCAGATGGCGGTCTTTTCCAGCTTGATCAGCACCTCGTTGGGGCCGGGCTGGGGCACGGGGACCTGTTCCATCCAGATGCCCTTGCCGGCTTCGCGCTTGACCAGCGCCTTCATCATTGCCGCCATGGTGGTGCGTATCCGAAGTTCCGAGGGCGCAAATTATACGCCGCGGCCCACGGGTCCCTGTTTACCTACGCCCCTGCCATCGGTCATGGGTGGGCAAAGCCGCGCTCTCGCTACAATCGACGGTCCCGCATCCAATAGGAACCGCCCCGTGCGCCACAACCTGCTCGCTCTATCGCTCGCCATTGCCTGCCTCGGCATCACCGCCAACGCCGCTGCTGCCGAAGGCATGTGGGTGCCACAGCAGCTGCCGGAAATCAGCGGGCCGCTGAAGAAGGCGGGGCTCAAGCTCGACGCGCGCCAGCTTGCCAACCTCACCGGTGACCCGATGGGCGCCGTGGTGTCCCTGGGCGGGTGCACCGCAAGCTTTGTGTCGCCACAGGGCCTTGTCGCCACCAACCATCACTGTGCGTATGGAGCGATACAGCTCAATTCCACCGCCGAAAACAACCTGATCACCGACGGCTTCAACCCCGCCACGATGGCCGATGAACTCAGCGCCGGACCGAACGCGCGCGTTTACGTGCTGGACTCGATCCGGGAGGTGACCGCCGAGGCCAAGGCGGCGATCGCCTCGGCTGGCGACGACCCCCTGGGCCGCACCAACGCACTGGAAGCTTTCGAGAAGGCGCTGGTGGCCGAGTGCGAGGCCGAAGGTGGATTCCGCTGCCGGCTGTACAGCTTCTCTGGCGGAAATACCTACCGCCTGTTTCGCAACCTCGAGATCAAGGACGTGCGCCTGGCCTATGCGCCACCCGGCAGCGTTGGCAAGTTCGGTGGCGACATCGACAACTGGATGTGGCCGCGCCACACCGGCGATTTCTCGTTCTACCGCGCCTACGTCGGCCCCGACGGCAAGCCGGCGGCCTATTCGAAGGACAACGTGCCCTTCAAACCCAAGCGCTGGCTGAAATTCGCCGACAAGCCGCTTGGTGCCGGTGACTTCGTCATGGTGGCCGGCTACCCGGGCTCGACCAACCGCTACGCGTTGGCCAGCGAGTTCGACAACACCGCCGCATGGACCTATCCGACCGTCGGCAAGCACTTCAAGAACCTCATCGCGCTGGTGGAAGAGGCCGGCAGCAAGGACCCGGACATTGAGGTCAAGTACGCCAGCACCATGGCCGGCTGGAACAACGCTTCGAAGAACTATGACGGCCAGCTGGAAGGGTTCAAGCGCATCGACGCGGCCGCGCAGAAGGACGCCGAGGAAGAGCAGGTACTGGCGTGGCTCAAGTCGCGCGGCGTCGAGGGCGCCGACGCCCTGGCGGCGCACCAGCAGCTGATCGAGCTGGGTGAGGCGGCGCGCGCCACGCGTGAGCGCGACCTCATCGTCGGCCAGCTCAACAACACCGCCATGCTCGGCAGTGCGGTGCAGCTGTACCGCGCCGCCATCGAGCGCGACAAGCCCGATGCCGAACGCGAGTCCGGCTACCAGCAGCGCGACTATCCCGCTCTGGAAGGGGGGGTCAGGCAGCTGGAGAAGCGCTACGTGCCGGCCATGGACCGGCAGCTGCAGCAATACTGGATGGAACAGTACGCCAAGCTTCCGGCGGAGCAGCGCCTGGCGCCGGTCGACGCCTACCTCGGCGGGACTTCGGCGCAGGATCTCACCCGCACCCTGGACAAGCTTGCCAAGACCAGCCTGGGGTCCACCGAGGAGCGCCAGAAGTGGTTGAAGGCCGACCGCGAGGCGTTCGAGGCCAGCAAGGATCCTGCGATCCAGTACGCGGTGGCGGTCATGCCCACGCTGCTGAAGCTGGAGCAGGAGCGCAAGGCGCGCAGCGGCGAAATGCTGCTGGCCCGTCCGGTCTACTTGCAGGCGGTCGCGGACTACAAGAAGAGCAAGGGCCAGTTCGTGTACCCCGATGCCAACTCGTCGCTACGCATCACCTTCGGCAACGTCATGGGCTATGAACCCCGCGATGGCGTGGCCTACACGCCTTTCACCACGCTGGAGGGCGTTGTCGCCAAGGAAACCGGTGAGGATCCTTTCGATTCGCCCAAAGCCCTGCTCGATGCGGTCGCTGCCGGTCGCAATGGTGGGCTCGAGGACGAGCGTCTGGGTTCGGTACCCGTCAACTTCCTGTCCAACCTTGACATCACCGGCGGCAATTCCGGCTCGCCGGTGCTGGACGCCAGGGGCGAGCTGGTCGGCCTGGCCTTCGACGGCAACTGGGAGTCGGTCAGTTCGAACTGGGTGTTCGATCCGAAGATGACGCGCATGATCTCGGTGGACAGCCGCTACATGCAGTGGATCATGCAGGAGGTATTCCCCGCGCCGCGCTTGCTCCAGGAACTCAACCTGCGCAGGTAAGGCAAGGTGGCGCGCCTGCCCGGGCGCCTTTGGCGATCACGACGGGGGCGGTATCATGCCGCTCCCGTTGTCGTTTCCGGCCCGGGTGGATCCCCCGGCACTTGGAACATTGTTCGCATGCGAATCCTGCTTGCCCGCCATGGCGAGACGCCGTGGAACGCCGAAGGCCGCTACCAGGGCCAAACCGACATTCCGCTTTCAAGCGTGGGCGAGACGCAGGCGACGGACCTGGGCTTGCGATTGAAGGACGTGCAGATCGACCGCGCGGTCGCTTCTCCACTGGCGCGCGCTCGCCGCACGGCTGAGCTCGCACTGGGCGAAGCTCGCGCTTCGATGCTCACCACCGACCCTGAACTGCTGGAGATCGCCCACGGCGACTGGGAAGGTCTGCTTGCCTCGGAGATCAACGACAAGGATCCGGTGCGCCTGCGCGCGTGGCGCGAGGAGCCCGACACGGTGCTGATGCCGAACGGCGAGTCCCTTCGCCAGGTGCTGGTCCGCTCGTGGCAGGGACTGTCCCGCGCCACCGAAGGACTCGGTGCAGGTGACACGGCTCTGGTAGTCGCTCATGACGCGGTGAACAGGGTCATCCTGTGCCGCGTGCTGGGCCTGCCGATTGCAAGGCTGTGGACGTTCCGCCAGGCGCCGACCACGCTCAACCTGCTCGAGGGGCCGGACGTCGACCATCTGGAGCTGGTCCGCCTCAACGATTGCGCGCACCACACGCCGTTCTTCGGCGAAGCCGTACACCGGGCGCTGTAACCGACCATGGTGCGCAGCCTGGCCCAGTGGCTCGAGTACATCGAGCAGCAGCATCCCAGGGGCATCGAGCTGGGGCTCGAGCGCACCCGCGCAGTGGCCGATCGAATGCGGATCGGCAAGCCCGCCACTCACGTCATCACCGTGGGCGGCACCAACGGCAAGGGCTCGACGGTCGCCTTCGTCGAGGCCATCGCCCGCAGCGCCGGCTGGCGCGTCGGCGCCTACACCTCCCCGCACCTGCTGCGCTACAACGAGCGCGTGCGCATCGATGGCGTGGAGGCCGAGGATGCGCAACTGGCTGCAGCTTTCGAGGCTGTGGAGGCCTCGCGGGCGGGCATTGAGCTCACCTATTTCGAATTTGGAACGCTCGCAGCGCTGTGGCTTTTCCGGCAGGCGGGCCTGGATCTGGCCGTGCTGGAGGTGGGCCTTGGTGGGCGCCTGGACGCGGTGAACATCGTCGACTCCGATGTCGCGGTCATCACCACGGTCGACATCGACCACGTGGAGTGGCTGGGCAGCGACCGCGAGAGCATTGGTTTCGAGAAGGCCGGCATTGCGCGGGCGTGGAAACCCCTGGTGCTGGGCGAAGCCGATTCACCGGCCAGCGTGCTCCGGCACGCCTACGCGATCGGCGCCAACGCCATCCGCCTGGGCAGTGATTTCTTCCATGAGTCCATCGACCAGGAGCGCTGGCGCTGGCGGGACATCGGCACCGCACTCGAGCTGCCCAACCCCAAGCTGGCCGCGCCGGTGCAGCAAACCAACGCCGCCACTGCAATTGCCGCACTTCGTGCGCTTGCGGCCGACATCCCGGTCGCGGCTTTCGCCGAGGGCGTGGCCTTCGCGGCGATCCAGGCGCGGCTGCAGCGGTTCCAGTTGCATGACCGGGAGGTGGTGGTCGACGTGGCACACAACCCGCAGGCGGCACGCGCACTGGCGTCGTGGCTGCAAGCCGGGCCCGTCGAAGGTCGGACGCTGGCGGTGTTCGCGGCCCTGTCGGACAAAGATGTGGTTGGCATCACCGTGGCGCTCGCGCCATACGTCGATCAATGGTTCCTTGCGGACCTCGACGTCGGCAGCGAGCGCAGCCAAAGCGCCGGCGAACTGCTGGAAAAACTTCTGGGTACCGCCGCTGCCAGCGGCAGTCGCCACGCTACGGTGGCTCAGGCGATTGAAGCGGCCCACGCGATATCGCGCACGGAAGATCGCATCCTCGTGTTCGGTTCGTTCCATGTCGCAGCCCAGGCGATGACGCTGTTGCATTCAGCTCAGTGACTGCGAAGGGTCTGGAGCGGGCCGTATAATTCTCGGCGGCATTCCTGCCCCGCTTCACGCGAGCCCCCATGGATACCGCCCTCAAGCAACGCCTCATCGGCGCCGTCGTGCTCGTCGCCCTGGCCGTGATTTTCCTGCCGATGCTGATCAAGGGACCGGCGCCTGAAAGCGGTGTGTCGAACGTGCGGCTCGACGTGCCGGCGACCCCGGCCGGTGACTACGAGACGCGCGAACTCCCGCTGGTGACCCCGGGCCAGGCGCCGCAGGGTGGCGCGGTCGGACTGGGTGGTCGTGCGCCCGCCGCAAGCGCCGCCGCCGCAGACGATGCGACCGACGCCGCCTCCGGATCCATGCTGCCTCCGACCACCGCCGGCGGAAACTACGCAGTCAATTTCGGCGCGTACGCGACGACGGCCGACGCCGAGGCGGTGATCGCGCGCCTGAAGCAGTCCGGCTTCCCGGGCTACCGCGAGCCCACGATCATCAATGGCAATAACGCGTACCGCGTACGCATCGGCCCCTATGCCGATCGCGCCAGCGCCGAGACGGTGCGCCTGCAGGCAGGGCAGGTGCGCAGTGATGTGCGGACCCAGGTCGTGGCGCTGGACGCCGCCACGACTGTCGCGCCAGTCGCGGCGACCGAAGCAGCGCCTGCAGCGGTGGTCGCCGCGCCGGCACAGAAGGCCGAACCGGCCAGGCCCAGCGCGGCCGAACCCGCTCCCAGGCCTGCTGCCACGGCTCCGCCAAAACCCGCCCCGGTTGACGCGCCCGCGGCCGCGAGCGTGGGTTTCGCGGTGCAGGTCGGTGCGTTCTCCAAGGCCGCTGACGCCAACGCGCTGCGCGACAAGCTGCGTGCTGGCGGGTTCAGCGCCTTCGTGGAGCAGGTGCAGACCGACAAGGGCACGCTCAGCCGCGTTCGGGTGGGGCCAGTGTCCAGCCGCGCGGACGCGGACCAGCTGAAGGGAAAGGTGGCGGCCGATACCGGCATGAGCGGCATGGTGCTGTCGCACCCTTGAGCGGCCGACGCCTGCGCACCTGCGCCGACCATGGGCCATCCGCATCATGAAGGTCGATTCCGTTGATTGACGTCGTCCTCGTGGCCCTGGTGCTGGTGTCGGCGATCCTCGGGCTGATGCGGGGGTTTGTCGGGATCCTGGTCTCTACTGTGGCCTGGCTGCTGGCTGGGCTGGTGGCATTCAAGTTTGGTCCCAAGGCGGCGCTGTGGCTCTCCAGTGAGGGGCAGCCGTCGGTTTCGGAAACGTTTGGCGGCTACGCGCTCAGCTTCATCGTGGTGCTGCTCGCGGTCGGGATGCTCGGCGCGCTGGTGCGGTCCATGGTGCGAGCCTCCGAGCTGTCGGGCGCGGACCGCGCGCTTGGCTTCGGGGTAGGGGTCTTTCGCGGACTGGTCATCGCCTGCCTGCTGGTCCTGGTGCTCGGCTTCACGCCGCTGCCGAAGGAGCCGTCATGGCGCCAGTCGCAGGTGCTGCCGCTGCTGATGCCGGGCGTGAGCTGGATGCGCGCCCAGCTACCTGAATGGTCGGTTCCCGATCCCGATTCTCGCAACGCCCGGCGGTCAGGCGATAATGACGAACTTGGCGCACCGTCGCCGACCCTCGTCGAGGGCGCGTTGAGGCAGGTGCTGGAGCGCGGCGGAACCGCCGCAGGCACCTGGACATCGGAAGCAGTCGCGGACGGATCGAGCGATCCAGAGAACGTGGACGACCCGGGCCAGGACCCGGCGAACATCGAAACGACGCGCGCGGACTCGGCCCAGGTCGAACAGCCAGCGCGGCGATCCTCCGGCCAGGCACGGCCAACGTCGAACCAGTAGCGGAGTAACCCGATCCATGTGCGGCATCGTCGGTATCGTCGGCAACCAGAGCGTTGCCGGCCAGCTTTATGACGGACTGACCGTCCTCCAGCACCGCGGCCAGGACGCGGCGGGCATCGCCACGGCCGACGGCACGCGTCTGCGCGTGCACAAGGACAACGGGCTGGTGCGTGACGTGTTCGGTCCCAAGGAGATGAGCCTGCTCGAAGGTCGCGTAGGCATCGCCCACTGCCGCTACCCGACCGCCGGATCCGAAGGCCTGGACGAATCGCAGCCGTTCTACGTGAACTCGCCTTACGGCATCGCGCTTGCGCACAACGGCAACCTCATCAACACCGAGGCGCTGCGCCAGGATGTGTTCGCCGAAGACCGGCGCAACATCAACACCGACTCGGACAGCGAGGTGCTGCTGAACGTGTTCGCGCACGAGCTCGACCGCCAGCGCTCGCTTTCGCCCGAAGCGGCAATCCGTGCGGTGGCCGGCGTGCACCGCCGGGTCAAGGGCGGCTACGCGGTGGTCAGCGTGGTGCTGGGCCTGGGCCTGGTGGCGTTCCGCGACCCGCATGGCATCCGTCCCCTGGTGCTGGGCAAGCGCGACCACAACGAAGGCACCGAGTACATCGTCGCCTCCGAGTCGGCGGCGCTCGACATCCTTGGTTTCCAGCGCATGCGCGACGTGATGCCGGGCGAGGCGGTGGTGATCACCGCGCGCGGCGAACTGTTCACCGAGGTATGCGTCGAGCCGCAGCAGCGCGCGCCATGCATCTTCGAGTTCGTTTACTTCGCACGCCCGGATTCGATGATCGAAAACGTGTCGGTGCACAAGGCGCGCATGCGCATGGGCGTGAAGCTGGGCGAGAAGATCCTGCGCCTGCGCCCCGACCACGACATCGACACCATCATCCCGATCCCCGACACCTCGCGCGACGCGGCGCTGGAAATCGCCAACGTGCTGGGGGTGAAGTACCGCGAAGGCTTCATCAAGAACCGCTACGTCGGCCGCACCTTCATCATGCCGGGGCAGGGCGAGCGCGTTAAGTCGGTGCGCCGCAAGCTCAACCCGATCCCGCTGGAATTCCGCAACCGCGTGGTGCTGCTGGTGGACGATTCCATCGTGCGCGGCACCACCTCCAAGCAGATCGTGCAGATGGCCCGCGACGCGGGTGCGCGCAAGGTGTACCTGGCGTCCGCCGCGCCTCCGGTGCGCCATCCAAACATCTACGGCATCGACATGCCCGCGCCGGAAGAGCTGGTGGCCCACGAGCGCAGCATCGAGGAAGTGCAGGAATTCCTGGGCTGCGACTGGCTGATCTACCAGGACCTCGAAGACCTGGAAGCCTCGGTGCGCGAAGGCAACCTGGACCTGGAGAAATTCGACTCCTCGTGCTTCGACGGCGAATACGTGACCGGCATCGAGCCGGGCTACTTCGAACGCCTGGAGGCATTGCGTTCGGATGAAGCCAAGCGCAAGCGCAGGATCGGCTGATTCCGTTCGCCAAGCCAACCACTGCAGTGCCGTGACTTCGATCTTCGCCGCCGCCCGGGCCTGCCTGGACGCCGCTGATCCGCAGCGGAAGGTCGAGCTCACGCAGCAGTATTCGGCGGCTTTCCTACGCGGCGAACTGAACGTCCCGATCGATGCGCCGCCACCGCTGCCGATCGCCATGCCGGGCCGGCCGCCGAAGCCGAAGCTGGTGCCGGCGCGGGAGCTGCCCCAGCGTGGACTCGGAACGGGCGAAGGTCGCGCCGCGTTCGTGCACGCCATCGCGCACATCGAACTCAATGCCATCGACCTGGCCTGGGATGCGGTGTACCGGTTCCGCGGCCTGCCGCCGCAGTTCCACGCCGACTGGATCAGCGTGGCCAACGACGAGTCGCGCCACTTCGCGCTGCTGCGTGAGCGGCTGCTCGAGTTCGGCTACGACTACGGCGACTTCGACGCCCACAACGGCCTGTGGGAAATGACCGAAAAGACCGCGCACGATGGGCTTGCGCGCATGGCGCTGGTGCCGCGCGTGCTGGAAGCGCGCGGGCTCGACGTGACCCCGGGCATGATCGTGAAGCTGCGCAGGCTGGGCGACGACATCACCGCCGACATCCTGGAGCTGATCCTGCACGAGGAAGTCGTGCACGTGGCGGCAGGCTCGCGCTGGTTCCGCTGGTACTGCGAGCGCGCAGGACTGGAACCGCGGGCAACCTTCCGCGACCTGCTGGCGCGATTCGCGGGACCAGTGCTGCGCGGCCCGTTCAACCACCAGGCGCGGCTGCTGGCCGGCTTCGATGCCGAAGAGATCGAGGCGCTGGAGCAGCTGGCGGGCTGAGGCATCCGGTTTTGTAGGAGCGGGCCCTGCCCGCGAGCTCCTGATGCGGTACGGCGCGAAAAGCTCGCGGGCAGGGCCCGCTCCTACAGGATCACGCGCCGAAAGCTCGCGGGCAGGGCCCGCTCCTACAAGAGCACGGAGCGCGTTACAGCGTATCCAGCGCGTAGCCGCCCGCATCCACCCGGAGTACTGAACCCTGCTCGTACCAGTCGCCCAGCACGATGCGGGTCGTGTCGCCTTCGCGATGGACATTTGGGCGATGGGTGTGCCCGTGGATGATGGTGTCGATGCCGAAGCGTGAGAAAGTTTCCGCGACCGTCGCAGGGCTGACATCGGTGATCGACTCGGAACGCGCGTTGCCGCCATCGCCACGAAGACTGTCCTGGTGCGACTTGCTTGCAGCGCGCGCCTGGGCCGCGAATGCCAGCCGCGCCTGCACCGGCTGCGACAGGAACTCCTGCTGCCATGCTGGATTACGCGTCTGCGCACGGAAGGCCTGGTAGGCGGTATCGGCTGTGCACAGCAGGTCGCCGTGCATCAGCAGCACCGGCCTGTCGTACAGGACGACCACCGCGGGGTCGGGCAGGATGCGCATGCCCGCGCGCTTGGCGAACACCTCGCCCATCAGGAAATCCCGATTGCCGCGCATGAAGTACACCGGCACGCCGGCGTCGGAAAGCTCCCTCAGTCCGTTGGCGACTACTGCGCCGACCTCGTTCGGATCGTCGTCCCCGACCCACGCCTCGAACAGGTCGCCCAGGATGTACAGCGCCTCGGCGGTGCGCGCCTCTCGCTCCAGGAATTGAAGGAACAGCGTGGTGATTTCGGGACGGCTTGCGTCCAGGTGCAGATCGGAAATGAAGAGCGTGGTCATGCTGTGATTGTAGGACTCCAGCCTGTGTAGGAGCGGGCCCTGCCCGCGATGCCCTGGCTTGAAACGGGATATCTTGAAAAGCTCGCGGGCAGGGCCCGCTCCTACAAGGGTAAAATCATCGAATTCCTGGATATGGACCCCTCATGACCTGCCGTACCCGTTTCGCTCCCAGCCCCACCGGATACCTGCACATCGGTGGCGCACGCACCGCGCTGTTCTGCTGGCTGGAGTCGCGTCACCGGGGCGGCGACTTCATCCTGCGCATCGAGGACACCGACCGCGAGCGCAGCACCCAGGAGGCGATCGACGCGATCCTGAAGTCCATGGAATGGCTGGGGCTGGACTACGACGAGGGTCCGATCTTTCAGACCCGGCGCCTGGACCGCTACCGCGAAGTCGCCGAGCAGATGGTCGCCGCCGGCACCGCGTATTACGCCTACGAGAGCAAGGACGAACTGGAAGCGATCCGCAACGCCGCGCAGGCCGCGGGCGAGAAGCCACGCTATGACGGCCGCGCGCGCGACCAGGGCCTGCCGTTGCGCGACGATCCCAACCGCGTGATCCGCTTCAAAAACCCCCAGGGCGGCAGCGTGGTGTTCGAGGACCGGATCAAGGGACGCATCGAGATCAGCAACAGCGAACTCGATGACCTGGTGATCTTCCGCTCCGACGGCTATCCCACCTACAACTTCGCGGTGGTGGTGGACGACATCGACATGCGCATCACCGACGTGATCCGCGGCGACGACCACATCAACAACACCCCGCGCCAGATCAACATCTACCAAGCGCTGGACGCGCCGGTCCCGCTGTTCTCGCACATGCCGATGATCCTGGACCCCGAAGGCGCCAAGCTGTCCAAGCGCACCGGCGCGGCCGACGTCATGGAGTACCGCGAAGCCGGCTACCTGCCGCACGCGCTGATCAACTACCTCGCCCGGCTGGGCTGGTCGCATGGGGACCAGGAGATCTTCAGCCGCGACGAAATGATCGCGCTGTTCTCGGTGGAGGACGTCAACTCCAGGGCGTCCCGGCTGGACCCGGCCAAGCTCGGCTCGATCAACCAGCACTACCTCAAGACCGACGACCCCGAGGAAGTTGGCGTGCAGCTGGAATACCACCTGCGCAAGCTGGACCTCGACATCACCCAGGGCCCGAAGCCGGGCGAGGTCGTGGTTGCACTGCGTGAGCGCGTACAGACGCTGAAGGAAATGGCCGAGCGCGCGGCGGTCTGGTACCAGCCGCTGCAGGAGTACGACGATGCCGCCGTGGCCAAGCATCTCACTGCCGCCGCCGCCGCGCCGCTGTCCGCCGCGCGTGAGCACCTGGCGGAGGCGGTGGAGTGGAGCGTGGTGGCGGTCTCGGATGCGCTCCACGACACCGCCACTGCGCTGGGGCTGGGCATGGGCAAGGTGGCCCAACCGCTGCGCGTGGCCATCACCGGCACGCAGGTGAGTCCGGACATCGCCCAGACCGTGTACCTGGCCGGGCGCGGGCAGGCCTTGAAACGGATCGATGCGGCGCTCATCAAGATAGAAGCGAACGCATAGCAGAACCCATGTCCAGCCACTCCTGCACCGATCCGAAACACCATGTCGACGATGCCGACGGCTTCGTCGCGGCGGTGGAGCGCGCGTGCCACGAACGCGGCCTGCGGCTCACGCCGATCCGCCTGCGGGTGCTGCAGCTGATTGCCGAAGCCGGCAAGCCGGTCAAGGCGTATGAGCTGCTGGAATGGGTGCGCGAACGGAAGGGCGTGGGCGCCGATGCACCGCCAACCGTGTATCGGGCGCTGGATTTCCTGATGGCCAATGGCTTCGTCCACAAGCTCGAATCGGTCAACGCCTTCGTGGCCTGCCACCACCCCAACAGCGCGCAGCACTCGGTGCCGTTCCTGATCTGCGACCGCTGCCATTCGGCGGTGGAGCTGGAAGACCGCGAAGTAGTGAGCCAGCTGGAGGAACGCGCCCGGGCCCTCGGCTTCCAGCCGCAGGCGCAGACCCTGGAAGTGCACGGGCTGTGCGCCAGGTGCGCTCCTGAGGTGAGTTAGCGGGAGCGGAGTTCGTGGTCGCCGCGTCTTTAGCAGCGTTGCCGGTGGGAGCGGCGTCCCGCCGCGAGCTACTGCTTTCCAGGCAACTCGCCGTTTGCTGGAACAGAGCTCGCGGCGGGACGCCCGCTCCCACCGCCGCTCCCACCGCCGCTCCTCGGTGCGGCTGCATCGGGACTCGCTGCAAGAACAAAGGCTGCCGAGGCAGCCTTTGTTCCTGCTCCTGGAGTTCGAACTCAGAAGAACACACGTACCCCGAATGCCACGGCGCGCCCGGGCAGCGGGGCGAACTCACGCAGCAATGACGTGTGCGGCCTTGCTTCTTCGTCGGTCAGGTTGTTGCCGTTGAGGAACACTTCGTAGCTCGAGGCGGCGCGGTCCCAGCGGTAGGCCAGGCTGGCATCCACCAGGGTGTAGCCGGAGCTTTCCTCCTCGTTGGCCGCAACGCGGTCCTGCCTTCCATACCGCACGGCACCGAGCGACGCGCGCCAGTTGCCGAGCGACCAGCCCAGGTCGGCACCCACGCGGCCCGGCGCAATCCTTGGCAGATTGCCGCCCACCGCGATCTCGGTCTCGAACTCTTCCACTTCATCCTCGTGCGGCACCTGGACCACGACGTTGCGCGTACCGCTGCCATCCAGCTCACCGCGCACGTAGTCGCCGAATACCCTCAGGTCGAACAGACCGGCGTCGGATTCGGCCAGGGTCACGCGCACTTCGGCCTCGGCACCGGTGAAGGTTGCATCGGACTGCGTCCACAGTCGCACCGGCAATTCCTCTTCGATTCCCGTGTCCGCCAGGTAGAGGTAATCCTTGTAGCGGGTCTGGTAGACAGCCACCTTGAAATCGCTGCGATCGGTGTGCGCGTGCAGGCCGATTTCGCCGCGCAGGCCGCGCTCGGTATCCAGGTCGGGGTCACCGATCTCGATGGACTGGGTCGCGACGTGTTCGCCGAAGGAGAACAACTCCTCATTGGTCGGTGCGCGTTCCGAATGATCCAGGCCGAGGCGCAGGTCAAAGGCCTGGCTCAAACGCCAGATTGCCGCCGTGGACAGGCTGGTCGCGTCGAAGCTGCGTTGCTGCTGCCCCTGCGCTTCGAGCTCCGCGCGTTCCTGGCGTGCGCCCAGTTCAAGCTTCCACGGCCCGAAATCCTTTTCCTGGATCACGAAGGCTCCGAGCGTCTGCGACTGCGCGGGCGGTACGAACGCCTCCTCGCCGATGGCGGCGAAGTCGGTCTTGCCGAACTGCAGGCCAAAGGCGCCGCGCCAGCCATTCCTTTCAACTTGCACCGCTTCCAGCCGCCCCTCGTAGCCCTTGTTGGTGAACAGGGTGGCCGGCATCCCACCTTCCAGTTCAAGGTGTTCGTAATCGTTGTGCGCAGCCCGCACGTTCATGCTCTGCAGGAACGGCAGCGGGTTGTTGATACCGGCGCGCAGGTCGGTGCGGTTCTGCTTCATGTCGATGCGGACCGCGCCCTCTTCCTCTTCCTCATCCTCGTGCTCACCTTCCTCGTGCTCATCCTCATGGGGATGTGCGCCGCCGGGGATGCCGTAGTTGGTGCGGTAGGTGCTGAGAGCAAGGCCGAAGTGGCCAGCCTCTCCGAGCCAGGTAGCGCCCACGGCGCCAGCACGCGTCTTGATGTTGCTGTTGCCAAGCACGCCGAACACCTGCTCTTCCTCTTCCTCTTCCTCTTCGTGCTCTTCTTCCTCGTGATCTTCCTCGTCGTGCATCTCGGGAACCGCTGCAAAACCGGGGATGTCGTAATCGTCGGTGGTGCGCACCAGTCCGTCCACGTGCAGCACCCAGTTGCCGTTGACGCCGTCCAGCCGGAACATGCCGGTGCGCTCGTCGTTGACGGTGTTGCCGCGGATCTCGGCACGGCCGCTCAGTGGCTGCTCGGGCAGGCGTTCGGCGATGCGACCGTTGACAACGTTGACCGCGCCACCGATGGCGCCGCTGCCGAACAACAGGTTGGCGGGGCCTTTGAGAACCTCGATCTGGTCGGCCAGGAACGGCTCGATCGTCACTGCATGGTCGGCGCTGACCGTGGACACGTCCAGCGAACCCAGACCGCCAGAGAGTACCTGCACGCGTGGGCCTTCCTGGCCGCGGATGATCGGCCGGCCGACACCGGTGCCGAAGTAGGTGGTCTGCACGCCCGGCAGCTTGTTGACCGTTTCGCCCAGGTTGCTGGCCTTGCGGTTCTCCAGCTCGGTGCCGTACAGCACTTCCACCGGCTGGGCCATCGACTCGGCCGAGCTGCGCAGAGGGGTGGCCGTCACCACCATTTCGTCCAGGTCAGTAGTGGCGGGCTCGACGGCGGCCGATTGCGCCAAGGCGGATGAGGAAGCCGCGACCAGCGCAATGGCGAGGCAAAGACGGTGGCGGCGGAATGGCATGGGTGCGGGCATGGGTGTCCTTGGGGTGCAGGGTTGAGGAGGTCAACGGGATGTTATAATATACCAATCACGAATGCACAATCCGCTGAAGATGACTCAAACCCCATGAAATCCCCCCTGCACAGACTGCTCGACCGCTTCGGCGCCACCGGATCCATGATCTGTGCGGTCCATTGCGCGCTGACGCCTGTCCTGCTGGCGGCGATCCCCTCGCTGGGCCTGTCGATCTGGCTCGGCGACAGCCTTGAGCGCGGTTTCGTGGTGTTCGTCACCGTGGTCGGTCTGTTCAGCCTGATGTGGGGCTATCGCCGCCACGGCGCTTTCCGCGCGCTGACCCTGCTGCTGCTGGGGCTGGCGCTGCTCTGGGCGGGGCTGCTGTACGCCCCGCTGCACGAGTCACTGGTGCCGCACGCGATCGTCATGACCCTGGGCGGGACGTTCGTGGGGCTGGCGCACATCGTGAACCTGAGGCTCAACCACTGGCACGTACACGACGCGAGCTGTGCGCATTGAGGCGTGCGTGGTAGGCTTTGCGGCCTCGCGCGCCAGGCGCCAAAGCATAATTCCAGGAGTTGAGACAGATGGGCAAGGGTGACCGCAAGACCGCCAAGGGCAAGCGCTTCAACAGCAGCTACGGCAATGCACGCAAGCACGTGCTCGAAGTGGACGTCGCCGCGCCCGTAGCCAAGAAGACCGTCGCCAAGGCGCCGGCGAAGAAGGCCGTGGCCAGGAAGACGGTCGCCAAGGCGTCCTGAAGCGCGCGTTCAGCCTGCTGTCGGTACGGCGGCAAGTGGAGAAACCCGGCCTTGAGCCGGGTTTTTCGTGGGTGTTACCCAAGGCGCCTACGTCGCGCTGCAGAGTCGTCCGGCTAGCCTCTGCCGAGACATCGCGCGTGGGTGCGCTCTTCAGGCAATCAGTCGGCCACCCGCGAAAACCGCGCTCGCCGGATTCCCGCCCAGCCAGTAAGCCAGCTCTGCGGGCTCATTGATCGACCAGTGCACGAAATCTGCGCGCAGACCCACCGCCAGTCGGCCGCGGTCGTGCAGCCCCAGTGCCCGCGCACCGTTCACGGTGGCTCCGCGCAGCGCTTCTTCCGGGGTCAGGCGAAAATGCGTGCAGGCCAGCGACATCGCCAGCCGCAGCGAGCGCAGCGGCGAGGTGCCCGGATTGCAGTCGGTGGCCACCGCCATGGGAACGCCGTGAGTGCGGAACAAATCGAGCGGCGGCAGCCGCGTTTCGCGCAGCACGTGGAAAGCGCCGGGCAGCAGCACTGCCACCGTACCGGCGGCGGCCATTGCCGCAACGCCCGCTTCTGAAGTGTGCTCGACGTGGTCGGCGGACAGCCCGCCGAACTCTGCCACTAGCGCCGCGCCCTCGCCATCGCTGAGTTGATCGGCATGCAGCTTGAGCGGCAGGCCCAAAGACCGCGCTGTCTCGAATACCCGTCGCGTCTGTGCAAGGGTAAAGCCAATACTTTCGCAGAAGGCATCCACCGCATCGACCAGGCCTTCGGCGTGCAGTTCCGGCAGCCACGCACACACCTCGTCGATGTAGGCATCCGCACGCCCTTTGTATTCCAGCGGCAGGGCATGCGCACCCAGGAAGGTGGTGTGCACGCTGATGCCAAGCGCCTCGCCCAGGCGGCGCGCAACCAGCAGCATCTTGCGTTCCTGTTTCAGGTCTAGTCCGTAGCCGGACTTGATCTCCAGCGTGGTCACGCCGTCACCGACCAGCGATTGCACGCGCGGCAAAGACTCTTCGAACAACTGCTCCTCGCTTGCAGCGCGCGTGACGCGCACGGTCGACATGATGCCGCCGCCGTCGCGGGCGATCTGTTCGTAGCTGATGCCCCGGAGCCGTTGTTCGAACTCGCCCGCGCGATTGCCGGCGAATACCGAATGGGTGTGGCAGTCGACTAGGCCCGGCGTGATCCAGCCATCGGCCTGCACGTACTCCCTGGCCAGCGTATGTGGCTCGCCCGGCAGCCCGGTCACCGGCCCGACGAAAACCAGCACTCCGTCGCGCCAGCCCAGCGCAGCATCCTCGATGACGCCGTAGCCTTCGGGCGTGTCGAGCGTCGCCAGCGATACGCCGCAGATCAGGCCGTCCCAGGACGATGTGGATTGCGCAGGCATTGCTTGATTGTAGTCGCTGCACGTTCGCGTTTGGCCCGCGGCAGGGCGACAATGCGCGCATGACCACCGACTCCCGCTCGACCCAAGACGCGGCATCGCCCGCAGCCCGGCCGCTTGCCGTGCACGACGCCTCCGCCCGCCAGTGGAAACTGCCCGGCATCGCCAACCTGCATTCGCACGCTTTCCAGCGCGCCATGGCCGGGCTGGCCGAACGCCAGACCCATCCGCAGGACAGCTTCTGGACCTGGCGCGAGACCATGTACCGGACCGCCGCGCGCTTCGATCCCGAATCGCTGCATGCCGTGGCCGCGCAGCTTTACGTGGAGATGCTGGAAGCCGGCTACACCAGCGTGTGCGAATTCCACTACCTGCACCACGCGCCCGACGGCAGCCGCTATGCCGATCCCGCGGCGATGTCGCAGGCGCTGATCCAGGCCGCGCGCGATACCGGTATCCGCCTGACCCTGCTGCCGGTGCTGTACATGAGCGGCGGCTTCGACGGGCGCCCGCTGTCCGAGCGCCAGCGCCGTTTCAGCCACGATGTCGATGGCTTCCTGCAGCTGTTGCGCACGCTGCACGGACAGGAGGACGCGCGCCTGCGCATCGGCTGCGCGTTCCACAGCCTGCGCGCCGTGCCCGAAGCGGCGATGCGCCAAGTGCTGGCCGAGCTGCCGCCGGAAATGCCGGTACACATCCACGTCGCCGAGCAGGTGGGCGAAGTGCAGGACTGCGTGTCGCTGCGCGGGGCGCGACCGGTGGAGTGGCTGCTGCAGAAGTTCCCGGTGGACGCGCGCTGGACCCTGGTGCATGCCACGCACCTCACGCCGGCGGAGATCAAGCGCCTGGGCCACAGCGGCGCCACGGTGGCGCTGTGCCCGACCACCGAAGCCAATCTGGGCGACGGCTTGTTCCCGTTGCGCGCCTATCTGGAAGCCGGCGGGCGCTGGGGCATCGGTTCGGACTCGCACATCTCGGTGTCGCCGGTGGAAGAATTGCGCTGGCTGGAATACGGGCAGCGCCTGGCCACGCGCCATCGCAACATCGCCGTGCGCGCCGATTCGAGCAGCGTCGGTGAAACGCTGCTGCGTGGTGCGCTGGCTTCAGCGCCGCAGTCCACCGGCTTCACCCACAACGACGACCACCTGCTGCTCGACGCCGACGCTCCGATCCTGGCAGGCGCGCGCGTGGACGATGTGGTCGACCGCTGGCTGTTCAGCGGCAATCGACCGCTGCTGCGCGAGACCCACGTCGACGGCCAGCGCGTGGTGGCCGACGGCGCGCACCGGGAGCGGGAGGCCATCGCGGGCCGCTATCGCCGCGTGATGCCGGCATTGCTGGCCGATTAGCAGGCGGTCAGTCGCCTCCGCGCTCGGTTCGTCGCCACCACGCACGGGTTCGTCGCAAGCGCACCGGGCAAGGACGCGGGTTGGCGATACTGGACCCACACATCCAAGGAGAGAACGCCATGAAAGCCAGGTTCACTGCATTGACCCTCGCCCTTGCCGCGACCAGCGCGCACGCCATGACAGACGCCCAGCTGCGCGAAGTGGTGGACCAGCGTCTGGGCGGCGACCGCACCGGAGCATGCATGGCCGTGGCCGTGATCGAACAGGACACGGTGGCGCGCAGCTATTCGTGCGCAAGCGCCGAGGACAGCAGCCGCATCGGGGCGAGCAGTGCCTTCGAGATCGGTTCCGTCAGCAAGACCATGACCGCGGCGCTGCTGGCCGACCTGATCGCGCAGGGCAAGGCTTCGCTGGACGATCCGCTGGCAGACTATCTGCCAGAGGATGCGCAGGTGCCGCAGTTCGAAGGCAAGCCCATCCTGCTGCGCCACGTCGTCACCCACACCTCCGGGCTGCCGGCACTGCCGTCGCAGATGCAGGTGGCCAGTCCCGCCGACCCCTACGCCACGCTGGACGAGTCGGCGCTGCTGGGGTCGCTGGCCGACGTCACCCTTGGCCGCGCACCGGGCGGCCAGTTCGAATATTCCAACTTCGCCTCGATGCTGCTGTCCTACGCAGTGGCGCGGCGCGCGGGCGAGGACATGGAGACGCTGCTGGATGACCGCCTGTTCACGCCACTCGGGATGCAGGGCGCCTACGTCGGCAAGGCGCCAAAAGGCGTGCGCCCGGCCCTCGGCCACACGCCCAACACCCAGCCCACGCCGGCGTGGACGTTCCAGTCCAACCTGGCCGGTGTCGGTGGCGTGCGCGCCACGCTGGACGACATGGTCCGCTACGTGCAGGGCCACCTGGGCGACATCGAAGCGCCAATCACGCCGGCACTGCAGCTGAGCCAGCAGCAGGTGTCCGGGCAGCCACCAATGGCGATGAACTGGATGCTGCCCAAGGTCGGCGGGCACACGGTGCACCTGCACGAAGGCGGCACCGGGGGTTTCTCCTCTTTCGTCGCCTTCGACATCGATCGCAAACGTGGCGTGGTGATCCTGTCCGACACCACGTGGAACTCGATCGGCAGCCTGGGAAGCCTTGGCATGCATCTGGTCGACGCTTCGATGCCGCTGGGCAAGCCGCGCACGGTGGCCACGCCGGACACCGCCATGCTCGATGCGCTGGTCGGCGGGTACGTGCTGGGCAACGGTATGAAGATGACGCTAAGCCGCAAGGGCGATGCGCTGGCGGTCCAGGCGCAGGACCAGGCGGAATTCTCGATGGGCTTCGACAGCGCTGGCGACTTCTATCCACTGCTGTTCGACGCGGTGCTGCGCCCGCAGCGCAAGGCCGACGGCAGCTATGCCTTCAGCTGGATGCAGATGGGCGGCGTGATGCCTGCCAGGCGCATCGAAGCTGCGGGGAGCAAAGTGGCAGGCAACGAAGCCGCGGCGAAGCTTTCCGGCGACGAGCTTGCCGCGTACGCCGGCACCTATCCGCTGATGCCGGGCTTTGAACTCACGGTGCGCGCGAAGGACGGCCAGCTGCATGCCCAGGCAACCGGGCAGGGCGAGTTCGCGCTGGAGCACGAATCAAAGGACAGGTTCGCGGCGCCGGCATTCGGCATCGAGATCATGTTCAAACGCGACCCAGCCGGCAAGGTGACTTCACTGGAGCTGCATCAGACCGGGCAGGTGCTCACCGGGGAGCACAAGTGACCAGCGGCTGCGGTTCGAAGCCGACGATCCGGACCACGTTACAGTGAATCGCGAAAGCTACCCGCTGCACCACGCGTTGCCGGCGGACGTGCTCGTCGGCGGCAACGCGGTGTGGAGCCGCTATCGCCAGTACCCGGTCTTCAGTTGGCCGTGGCTCCGGGGCCGCAGCCTCCTGTTCATGGGCATCATCGCGGTGTTCGCAGCGGTCGTCGCCGTGGGCGTCGGCCTGGCCACGCGCAACTACGGCGTGGGCTTGTGGACCGGGGTGCTGCAGTTCGGGGCCTTTTCCCTGATGGCCACCACCGGCCCGGCATTCGCGACATGGGCCCGGCACCGCCGCTGGGCGCCGTCGCGCGAACGCTTGGCGGTGGTGGTGGCCATGCTGGTCGGAATGGCGGCGAGTTTCGTGGCTGATTTCCTGGCCTCCGCACAGATCGAGCGCATGGTCACGCCGCTGCTCGCCCTGCCCGAACTTCCCAAGCCCGATGACTTCGGTAGCGTCGAACGCGCCGTCGGCCTGGCCGTCAATATCGCCAGCCTGGCGGTCATCTACGGGCTGTTCGGCGGAGGCCTGGCGCTGCGGGCCTACTTCAGCGAGCAGCGCCGCTGGCAGGACCACCAGCACCTGCGCGAAGTCGAATCGCTCAAGCGCCAGGCGCAGGCATCGGACCTGCGCCTGGGCCTGCTGCAGGCGCAGGTGGAGCCGCATTTCCTGTTCAACACCCTGGCCTCGGTCCGCGCACTGGTGCGCGAAGATCCGGCTCAGGCGGAAGCCACGCTGGATGCTCTGGTCGAGTTCCTGCGCGCCACCATTCCCAAGCTGCGCGAAGGTGAAGCAGGGCTGCATTCCACGCTCGGCCAGCAGCTGGACATCTGCGCCAGCTACCTCGCCCTGATGCAGGTGCGCATGGGCGGACGCCTGGAGTACAAGGTCGGCGCCGATGCGGGGCTGCGTGAGCTGGCGTTCCCGCCCACGCTGCTGATCACGCTGGTGGAGAACGCGATCAAGCACGGCATCGAGCCGCAGCCGGGCCCTGGCAGGATCGAAGTGATCGCCGAACGGCGAGAAGGCCGCATCTGCATCCGCGTGATCGACGACGGCGCCGGGTTGAAAACCGGCGTAGGCAGCGGAGTCGGTCTGGCCAACGTGCGCGAGCATCTGGCAGGGCGGTTCGGCAGCCGCGCGGAGTTCCGGCTGCGCGCGCTGCCCGGGCGCGGCACCAGCGCAGAAATCGAGATCCCGCTGGAGCGTGTTCCGTCGGAGCGCCAGGCATGAGCGCGGTCACTGGGCTGATCGCCGAAGACGAGGCGCCGCAGCGCAGGGCGCTGCAGCAGATGTTGCAGGACGCGTGGCCGGAGCTGGACATCGTGGCGGTGTGCGAAGACGGCCCGTCGGCGATGCAGGCGGTGGCCGAGCTGCGCCCACAGGTGGCCTTCCTCGACATCCGCATGCCGGGTGTCAGCGGCCTGGACGTTGCAGCGCAGGTGGCCGAGCACGGCGGCATGGTGGTGTTCACCACGGCTTACGACGACTACGCCATTCGCGCCTTCGAGGCCGGCGCCATCGACTACCTGCTCAAGCCGCTGCAGCCGGAGCGCCTGGCCCAGGCGGTGCAGCGCCTGCAGTCGCGCCTGCAGGAGGGCAACGGCCACGACCTGCGCGCGGTGGTCGAGGAACTCGAAGCGCGGCTGCGACCGCAGGGCGATCGCCTCATCCGCTGGATCACCGCCAGCGTCGGTGACAGCGTGCGCATGATCGGCATCGACGAGGTCCTGTATTTCCAGGCGCAGGACAAATACGTCAACGTCGTCACTGCCCGCGACGAGGCGGTGATCCGTACTTCGCTCAAGGAGTTGCTGGCCGGGCTGGACCCGGATGCGTTCTGGCAGGTGCACCGCGGCGTGGTGGTGCGGGTGAACGCCATCGATCGCGTCCGTCGCGACGAATTGGGCAAGCACCACCTCCAGCTGCGCGACCGCGACGAGTCACTTCCGGTCAGCAGTGCATTCCTGCACCGCTTCCGCGGCATGTAGGCACCTGTAGGAGCGCCCCATGGGCGCGAGCTCTTCGCTACTGGAATGATCCTGCGAAGGTAGCGTCGGCGGTTCCTGATCCCGCGCCGGTCTCGACATCAGGAGAGCACAAGCTCGCGCCCGTGGGCCGCTCCTACGGGAGAAGGAAAGCCTGGCCCGTCCTCAAGGCGCCTTCAGCGCCGGCAGCAGCGTCTGCGGGTTACCGTCGTTGTCCAGCGGCGTCACGCCCAACAGCCGCGCCAGCAGCGGGTAGACGTCGACGTTGTCGAGTGGCGGCAGCACCAGGCCACTTCTGAAGGCCGGGCCGCGCGCGATGAAGATCGTGCGCATCTCCTCGGACAGCGGATCGAAACCGTGCGAGCCGCGCGTGGTGGTGCGTGGGTACTTGTCGAGGGTCGCCTGCCTCAGCGCGTCCCAGCCCACGTCCATCTGGCACACGATCGGCGGCACGCGCGGGTGCTTTCCGTAGTGCCAGCGGGCCGGCAGTTCGCTTTTGCGCCAGCACTCGTAGTGATCGTGGCGCCCCAGAAGCTGCGCCTCGGCCGCCTGCGTGCGTCCGGGCAGCGGCGCGAAGCCCACCGACTGGCCGGCGGTGATGTTCTGCGCATCGGCCGGGTCCACCATGTCCTCCACGGCCACGTACTGGTCCGGAGGGACCGGCGCCATGCCGTGGTCGGAGACGAGCACGATGTTCACCTCGTCCAGCACCCCGCGTGCCTCCAGCCCCTGCAGCAGCCGGCCGATCGCGGCATCGGCTTCGGCCAGCGCGTGACGTGCCTGCTGTGAGTCGGGTCCGAAGCTGTGCGACTCCTCGTCCAGGTCCTCGAAGTACAACGTGGCCAAGCGCGGTCGGGTCCCTTCGGCTTCGGCCATCCAGCCCACCACCTGGTCCACGCGAGCGTTGTAGGGAAGATCGCCATCGAAGGGCTGCCAGCGCGTCGGCTGCACGCCGCCGATCGGCGCCTCGCTGCCGGGCCAGGACAGGGTTGCGGTTGGCAGTCCGACTTTTTCGGCCGTCACCCACAGCGGCTCGCCGCCCCACCAGGCGCCGTTGCCCACGGCGTCGCGGTCGGACAGCTTGAACCCGCCCAGCGCCTCGTCGCGCATGGTGTTGTGCACGATCCCGTGGCGATCCGGACGCAGGCCGGTCACCAGCGTGTAGTGGTTGGGGAAGGTGAGTGATGGGTAGGAGGGAATGAGCCACTGCGCGCGAACGCCTTCGCGCGCCATGCGCGACAGGACCGGGGTGAGGCCCAGCTCCAGGTAGTCGGCGCGTAGCCCGTCGATGGAAATCAGCAGCACCGGGTGCGGCGACGGGGCAGGGGCCTGGGTGAAGGCGGAGCGCGTGGTGCAGGCAGCGAGCGACAGCAGCAAGGCGCAGCACGCGCCCTTGAGCAACGACAGTGGCATGGACGAAGTTTTCATATTGGGCTACCCCGATCTTCGCAGACATCCGGGCAAGCCGCATGACGGTCATGGAACGCTCCCAGCTTCTCGCCTTGGCGCTGGCGCCCGTCCCGGGGCACGCCGGGCAGCCCGCACCAGCGACCGCGCGAAGGACAGCTCGCGTGCCCGACCTGGCAGCGTGCAGACACGGCCCGGATGCGGTACGGGCCTTCGCAACGCGTTCGCCCGTTGGTTTGCCACGAGCG
>JBDNHW010000120.1:0-6328 GCA_041688625.1 Pseudoxanthomonas sp. | reverse complement strand
GGCGCGATCATCGTGACCACGCCGCAGGACGTCGCCACCCTGGACGCGCGCAAGGCGCTGAAGATGTTCCAGAAGGTCGAGGTGGCGGTGCTTGGGATCGTGGAGAACATGGCGGTTCACGTGTGTTCCAGCTGCGGTCATGCCGAGCACCTCTTTGGACAAGGCGGAGGCGAGCGCATGGCGGAGCAGTACGATGTGCCGCTGCTGGGTTCGCTGCCGCTGGACATCGCGATCCGCGAGCAGGGCGACGTGGGCCGGCCGCTGGTGGTCGCAGCGCCGGAGTCGGCGGTGGCGCTGGCTTATCGTGAGGTAGCGCGCGCCATGGTCGAGCAACTCACCAAGCGGCCGCGGGCAGCGATGTCCATTGCCTCGTCGCTGGTCTGAGACCGGAAGCGCGCGCTCCGCTAGAATCCGCAGGCCCGGCCGTGCGGCCACAGGAATGAAAAGATGAGCATCAAGAGCGACCGCTGGATCCGCCGCATGTCCGAACAGCACGGCATGATCGAGCCCTACGAGCCGGGCCAGGTCAAGCAGGCCAACGGCGAGCGCATCGTGAGCTACGGCACGTCCAGCTACGGCTACGACGTGCGCTGCTCGCCGGAGTTCAAGGTCTTCACCAATATCAACTCGACGATTGTCGATCCGAAGAATTTCGACAGCGGCAGCTTCGTGGACATCAATTCGGATGTGTGCATCATCCCGCCGAACAGCTTTGCGCTGGCGCGCACCGTCGAGTATTTCCGGATCCCGCGCAGCACCCTGGTCGTGTGCCTGGGCAAGAGCACCTACGCGCGCTGCGGGATCATCGTCAACGTGACCCCCCTGGAGCCCGAGTGGGAAGGGCATGTGACCCTGGAGTTCAGCAACACCACGCCATTGCCCGCGCGCATCTATGCCAACGAAGGCGTTGCGCAGATGCTGTTTTTCGAATCCGACGAGATCTGCGAGACCAGCTACAAGGACCGCGGCGGCAAGTACCAGGGCCAGACCGGAGTCACCCTGCCGCGCACCTGAGAGTGGCTGGTGCGCTACCGCTGGTCGCAGCGGTGATCAGTGTTCGGCTCCAGCGGCGATGCGGTCATCGTCAGGGGTATCGATGGCCACTCGCAAGGCGAGGCGTAGCGCGGCGGACACGGTCTCGATCGCCAGGCACGGAGCGCCCGGGTGGTGCGCCGCCTGTTCCGGCGAGTAGGGAATGTGGATGAAGCCCACCCGCACCTTCGGACGCCGGCGCAACGCGTGCAACGCGTGCAACGCGTCGTAAAAGACGTGGTTGCAGACCTAGGTGCCAGCGCTCTGCGACACCTCGGCCGGAAACCCGGCGGCGTGCAGTGCCGCCAGCATGGCTTTGATCGGAAGCGTCGTGAAATACGCTGCCGGCCCGCCTTCGACGACCGGCTGGTCGATCGGGCTGCAGCCGTCGTTGTCGGGAAAGCGTGCGTCGTCGACGTTGATCGCGATCCGTTCCAGCGACAGCTGCGCCCGGCCACCGGCCTGGCCCACGCACAGCACGATCGCAGGCTGCAGTTCGCGCAGTGCGCGGCGCAGCTCACTGGACGATCCGGCAAAGCTGACCGGCAGGCAGCGGGTGACGATACGGTGGCCTCGCAGGCGCACGCCCTGCAGTGGGCGCACCGCCTTCCAGCTCGGGTTGCTCGAATGCCCGCCGAATGGCGCGAAACCGGTCAGCAGGATGACCGCGCAGGACGAAGCCCGCGACCACCACCGCGATGCCCAGCAACGGCCAATAGTTCATCCGCGTCCCAACGCCTGTATCGAATGCCCGGCGCGAGTATGGCGGCGTGCAGCGCACGCGCGAAATCGGCCGCGTCGGGGCGGTCGCCGTGCAGGCAGATGCTGTCCACGCGCAGTTGCAGGCGTTCGCCGGTGCGCGCCAGCACGCAGCCTTCGCCCAGCATGCGCAGCACCTGCCCCGCGGCGGCTGCGGTGTCCTCGATGCTGGCTCCCGCCATGCTGCGCGGGCTCAGCGTCCCATCGGCTTCGTAGCGGCGCTCGGCGAAGGCCTCGTGGGCCACACGCAGGCCACGGCGCTGGCCCGCCGCGGTCAGTTCACTGCCTGAAAGTGCGTACAGCACCAGCCCCGGATCGTGCGCGTGGACCGCCCCGGCGATGGCGTCTGCAAGCTCCCGATCGACGGCCGCCTGGTTGTACAGCGCGCCGTGCGGCTTGACGTGCTGCAGGGTGGTGCCGGCCTGCCGCGCGATGCCCTCCAGGATGCGTATTTGTTCGACCACCAGCGCCTGCGCTTCGCCCGGCGTGACGCGATGGGCGCTGCGCCCGAAGTTTTGCCGATCGGCAAAGGAGGGGTGCGCGCCGATCGCCACGCCATGCCAAAGGCACAGGGCGACGGCATCGCGCATGGTCGACTCGTCTCCGGCGTGAAAACCGCAGGCCACGCTGGCCGAGCTGATGTAGGGCATTACTGCCGCATCGTCCCTGCCTTCGCCAAGGTCGCAGTTGAAGTCGACGAAGCGGCTCACGCCGCGCGCGTCTTGATCGCCAAGGCAATGCGAGCCCTGCGCTCGAGCTCGGCACAGGCTGCACGGTGGGCGTCCGCCAGCGACACCGCATTGAAGCGCAGCGGTTCGCCTGGCGTCAGCTGCGCAAGGCGTGAGAGGTCTGCGCCGATGACATGGCCCAGGCGTGGGTAGCCGCCGACGGTTTGCGCGTCGGCCAGCAGGACGATGGGCTGGCCGTCGGCGGGCAGCTGGATGCAGCCGGGGGCGACCGGCTCGGAGATGCCGCTGCCCGCTTCGACGACCAGTGGCTCGCCGTGCAGGCGCAGTCCCTGTCGATCGCTGCGGGGGCTGGCACGCCATTGCGCCTGCACGAGCGCCCTTGCAGCCGGATGTACGGAGGCGACGAAACGTATCGGCAGCCGGTCGCTTGCCCGGGCCGGCATGCACCGGCTGGATCATTGCAGGCGCGATTGCCACGTGACGACCCTGTGCTGCAGCTCATCGGGCTCCATCCGCAACGGAGTTCCCGCACCCCACACCGGGCCGGGCCACGCGGCATCTGCCTGGTGCCGGCCCACCAGGTGCACGTGCAGCTGCCGCACGATGTTGCCCAGTGCGCCAATGTTGAGTTTCTCTACTCCGGGTTCGGCCTTGACCAGGGCGCCGACCCGATGGATCTCGGCCAGCAGCAGTCGCTGCCGCGCGCCGTCCAGTTCGATCCACTCACTGGCGCCCTCGACCCGCGGTACCAGCAACAGCCACGGGAAGCGTGCATCGTTCATCAGCCGCACCTGCGACAGCGGTCCTTCGGCAACGAATGCGCTGTCGGCCTCCAGTCGCGGATCAAGTACGAATCCGCTCATGTGAGGTGAGTTTCGAAGAAACCGAGCGTCCGCTTGCGCGCAAGCGCCGCACTTTCAGGATCGAAATCCTTGCGCGCATCGCAGCTGAAGCCGTGTCCGGCCGGATAGGTGAACGTGTCCATCTGCGGCATGTGCTCGCGGTGCGCGGCGACCATTTCCGGCGGGATCGAAGCGTCTCGCTCGCCGAAATGGAACATCACCGGTGCCTTCGGCGCCTGGTCGAGGTAGGGCAGGTTGCGCGCGCCGTAGTAGCTCACCGAAGGCAGGCCCAGTCGCAGGGCGGCGAGCAGCGCGACGGTACCGCCCCAGCAGTAGCCGACGGTGCCGACCTTGCCCTCCGTTTCCAGCAATAGAGCGGCGGCGGCGACCATATCGTTGGCGCGGTCCAGCCCCAGCAGGGCGATCAGGCTGCGGCCGCGGTCGACGCCTTCCTCGTCATATCCCAGTTCGACTCCCCGCTCGAGCACGTCGAACATCGCCGGCGCCAGGACCAGGTAGCCCTCGCTGGCCAAGCTGTCGGCCACGCTGCGGATATGGGCATTCACGCCGAAGATCTCCTGGATCACCACCAGCGCGGCACGCGGCTGGCCCGTGGGTTCGGCACGCCACGCAGCGACATCGCCATGTGCGGTCTGCACATCGATCCAGCGTCCCATGCTCGCTCCCGCGATTGTGCGAATTCGATTCTAGCGCCAGCGGAAGTCGGCGAGGTTTCACGGACCTCGCGTGCAACGGGAGCGGCCTTCGGAATCAGGCGAGGTCGCCGTAGTCCACCTCGAGCACGACGAACGACTGTGGACCGGCGGGCAGGGCGACCTGGATCTCGTCGTCCACGCGCTTTTTCAACAGTGCGCGCGCCAGCGGCGAATCGATGCTGATGTGGCCCAGTCGAGCGTCGGTTTCGTCGGGCCCGAGAATCCGGTAGCGCGAAACCACGCCGGTTTCCACGTTTTCCAGTTCGACGCTGGCGCCGAAGTAGACGGCCTGGGGATCGGAGGGCGCGGTGTCCACCACGCGCAGCGCCTCCAGGCGCGTGGTGAGGTAGCGGACGCGGCGGTCGATCTCGCCCAGCTGCTTCTTCCGGTAGATGTACTCGGCGTTTTCCGAACGGTCGCCCTCGGCCGCGGCTTCGGACAGTGCCCTGACCACCTCGGGCCGGCGCACGCGCCACAGGTCGTCCAGTTCGGACCTCAATCGTTGATGGCCCGGCCGGGTGATCAGGGCCGTGCTCTTCTCACCGGGCGCGCGCCAGCGGCCCACTCAGCGAGCGGCGATGCGACGGAAGGTCAGGGCGCCATCCTCGCTGTTGAGCTCGTCATTGGAGGCCACCAGGAACACCGCGTCGGCGGCGGACTTGCTGCTTGGATCGAGTAGCAGCGCCGCAGGCCCGATCGCCGACCAGGTGCCTGTCGCGTTGAGTGCAGCCCCCTCGATCGTCAGCGTCTGCACGTAGGTTCCGTCGGAGCGGAGCTCCAGCAGCGAGTTGCCATCGCTGAAACGTCCCGCCAGCGCCTTGGTATCCAGCGCGCCTGCCTGCGCCGAGGCATCGCCGGCGGAGCCGTGATCGATGATCGAGGTGGCATCGATTGGATTGGGATCAGGCAACGGCGGCGGCAGCGCCCCCGCTTCCGCTTCGGTGTCCGCAAGCGGCTCGGCCTCGGGCGTGGCCTGTTCCATCCTGCAGCCTGCAAGCAGGGTGAGGGCCAGGGACAACGACAGGAGGAGGGGCGTCATGTTCATTGGGAATGATCCTTGTGTCGGGTCAGCGCTTGCGACCGAAGATGCCGCCCAGCACGCCGCGCAGGATCTGCCGACCCAGCTGGTTGCCGACCGTGCGTGCAGTCTGTTTGGCCATCGTCTCGACCATGCCCTGCCGGCGCTTGGTGCCGAACACGGCATCCTTGATCGACTGGCCGACGCCGCCGTCGCGGGAATCCTGCTTGGCCGCCGGGGCCTCGACTTGCTCGGTAGCCTTGGCCGCGCGCTCGGCGAGTTTCTCGGTGGCCGATTCGCGGTTCACCGCAGTGTCGTATTTGGTCGCCACGGGGCTGCCGGCGCGGACCTGCGCGCGCTCGGCCTCGGTGATCGAGCCCATGCGACAGCGCGGCGGCGCGATCATCGTCTGCTGTACCGGCGCCGGAACGCCCTTGTCCTGCAGCGTCGACACCAGTGCCTCGCCCGTACCCAGCGTCGAGATCGCCGCAGCCACGTCCAGCTTCGGGTTCGGCACGAAGGTCTCGGCCGCCGTACGCACGGCTTTCTGGTCGCGCGGGGTGAAGGCGCGCAGCGCATGCTGCACGCGGTTGCCAAGCTGGCCGAGGATGTTGCCGGGCACGTCGTCGGGGAACTGCGAGCAGAAATACACGCCCACGCCCTTTGAGCGGATCAGGCGCACCACCTGTTCCACGCGCCGGACCAGGCCCGCTGGCGCGTCGTCGAACAGCAGGTGGGCCTCGTCGAACACGAATACCAGCTTTGGCTTCTCCAGGTCGCCGACTTCGGGCAGCTGCTCGAACAGTTCGGACAGCAGCCACAGCAGGAAGCTCGAGTACAGACGGGGGTTGAGGATCAACTGCTCGGCCGACAGTATCCCGATGACCCCGCGCCCGTCGGTGTGGGTGCGCATCAGGTCGGACAGCTCGAGCGCCGGTTCGCCGAAGAAGCCTTCTCCACCATTCTGGCCAAGGCGCAGCAGCGCTCGCTGGATGGCGCCGATCGACTGCGCGCTCACCAGGCCGTATTCGGTAGAGATGGTCTTGCGCTCGGCGGCGACCACGCCCAGCAGCGCACGCAGGTCCGAAAGGTCGAGCAGCAGCAGGCCGCGGTCGTCAGCGAGCTTGAAAGCGATGTCCAGCACGCCGGACTGGGTGTCGTTCAACTCCAGGATCCGCGCCAGCAGGATCGAGCCGATCTCGCTGACCGTGGTGCGCACCGGATGGCCCTTCTTGCCGTACAGGTCCCAGAAGATCACCGGGCTGGCGGCGG
>JBDNHW010000119.1:0-21934 GCA_041688625.1 Pseudoxanthomonas sp. | reverse complement strand
GACTACGCCGCCGAATCGCCTGAAGAATTCTTCGCCGTCAGCAGCGAATACCACTTCTCATCACCAGCGCTGCTGCGCGAGCAACTGCCCCAGGTCGCTGCACATCTGGAGCGCCTCTACGGGCCGCCGATCTTCGGCTGAGCTTGCGCCATCGAATGCCTGCCACAGCGGCGCAACCCACCGCGGGCGCACGGATCGCCCGCTCAAAGTCCCTGCGGAAGAGTGACTTCGAAGCGTGCGCCGCCCAGCTCCTTCGAACGTGTCACCTGCAACTCGCCGCGGTAGCCACGCACCAGGTCCTGCACGATCGCCAGCCCAATTCCGTGTCCCTGAACGCGCTCGTCTCCACGCACCCCGCGCTGCAGGATGTAGGCAACGTCGTCTTCGGCGATGCCGGGTCCGTCGTCGTCCACGATCAGGAGCAGTCCGGCGCGACGATTGCCGACGGTCTTGGTCGCGACGGCGGTCAGCAACACGCGCGAGCGCGCCCACTTGAACGCGTTCTCCAGCAGGTTGCCCATCAGTTCCTGCAGGTCTCCCAGCTCACCGTGGAAACGGGCTGCCGGGTCGATCTCGAATTCGCAGATCACGCCCTTCAATGCGTAGACCTTCTCGAGGCCACGCACTATTTCTTCGGCGCTGGGCTCGATCGCCACCGGCGCTGCGAAGAGCGCATGGCCGCTGGAGGCGGCGCGGACAAGCTGGTAGGACACCAGGTTGTTCATGCGCTTGAGCTGGATGTCGAGTTCCTCGCGCAGGGCGCTGGCGTGGATGCCTTCGTCCAGCTGCGCGCGCAGCACCGCCAGCGGAGTCTTCAGGCTGTGGGCCAGGTCGGCAAGCGTGTTGCGCTGGCGGTCGAGGTTTTCGCGCTCGCTCTCGATGAAGGCGTTAATGCTGTCGGTCAGTGGGGCGAGCTCGCGGGGGTGCCGCTCCGACATCCGGCGCGCCTGTCCCCGCTGCACCCGGGTCAGCTCATTGATCACGCGCTGCAGCGGGCCCAGGCTCCAGTTGAGGATCAGCACCTGCAGCAGCAGCAGCAGGATCCCGGCACTGGCCAGATAGCCCCAGAGCGCCGCACGGAACACGCGCAGTTGCGCGTTCAGTGCCTGGGCGTCCTCCAGGACATAGATCGAATAGGGAAACTCGGCTTCAGGCCCGCGTTCGGCCCAGGTGGTGCCCACGCCGTAGCGGTAGACCGCGCCCTCGGTGCCATTGATCTGGGTCATCGGAACGGGACCCTCGAACACTTCCTGCAGCGGTTCCAGCAGCGGAGCGTCTGGCAGCACGGGACCCAGGGTGGAGTCGGTGCCCCAGCGCCCGCTCGGCAGGATCACCTCCGCATAGAGCCCACTGCCCGGGCGCCGGAAGCGGGGGTCCGGGGGAAGATCAGGCGGAATGATGCTGCCGTCGCGCGCGAACTCGCTGTCCTTGGCATAGGCCAGCGCATAGCTCTTCAGTCGCTGGCGAAGCCCGTCCTCGGCGGTGCTGAGGAAGGCCTGGTCAAGTGCATAACCAGCCAGTGCGAGGAAGGCCAGCAAGCCGAGGCTGGCGGCCAGCAGCTGGCGTGCCTGGAGCGAGCGAGGTCGCCATACCGTGAACGGCGGACGTCCGGCGTCGGCAGGCGCATCGCCGCCCGCATCCGATGCCATCAGCTCTCGTGATTACGGGGGATGGCGAAGCGGTAACCGCGGCCGCGGACGGTTTCGATCGGTTTGAGTTCGCCTTCCGGATCCAGCTTCTTGCGCAGGCGGCCAATGAAGACCTCCAGCACGTTGGAGTCGCGGTCGAAGTCCTGCTGGTAGATGTGCTCGGTCAGGTCGGCCTTGGACACCAACTCGCCGGCGTGCATCATCAGGTACTCGAGCACCTTGTATTCGTAGCTGGTGAGGTCGATGTTGCTGCCGTGGACGCTCACCGTCTGCGCCGCCAGGTCCAGCGCCACCGTGCCGCATTCGAGGGTGGGCTTGCTCCAGCCAGCGGCGCGACGCAGCAGGGCGTTGACTCGCGCCAGCAGCTCTTCGACATGGAAGGGCTTGACCAGGTAATCGTCGGCGCCGTGCTTCAGGCCTTCGACCTTGTCCTGCCAGCTGGAACGCGCGGTCAGGATCAGGATGGGGAATTTCTTCCCTTCATCGCGCAATGCCTTGATCAGGTCCATGCCCGACATCTTTGGCAGCCCGAGGTCGATGATGCCGACGTCGAACGGGACTTCGCGCCCCATGTAAAGGCCTTCCTCGCCATCCTGCGCGGCATCCACGGCGAAACCTTCGCGCTTCAGGCGCGCGGCCAGGGTTTCGCGAAGGGGTGCTTCATCTTCGACCAGCAAAATACGCATGGAGTCTCCCTGGAAAACATGGGCCGGCATGGCCTCTGATGATGAACAGATTACGGCGTGGGCGGGTTATCGCTGCGTGCAGGCGCGGCCGGACGGTCCTCGCCGCGTCGCTGCTGGGGGTCATCGTCCATGTAGCGAACGCGACCACGGTCGTCCATGACCTTAATGCGATTGATGTCGCGGCCGTCGAACTGCACGCGCTCCGCACCCAGCACCTGGCCGCCGGTCTCGCGCTGGACGCGACGCACTGCGTCCGAAAGGGAGGAGCGACCTGCACGTGCCGGGGGTGGGGCCTGCCGCTCGCGCTCGACCCCGGAGGATTCCCGCGGGGGACCTTCCTGGCGATCCTGCTGGCGGTTCGACTGCGCCAGGGCTGGCCCTGCCGCGACCAGCATCAGCGCGAAAAGTGTGACGGAGAGCGACGGATAGCGGGGAAACTTCATAACGGAAGCGTAACGGATTCCGGTTCCCCTGAATGAATGGGAGCCGTCGTCCGGATGAGGGTGGGCCGGCATGATCGGGGCGTGGCGGTTAATCCGGTCTGAACTTATCCACAGGCGGGGATGGCGGCGTTCAGCTTCCCTGCGGTCTCAGAACACCTCGGCTACGCAGCAGCGCAGCGACCCTCCGGCCGCCTCGATGGCATCCAGCGCAACGCTGCGCACGCGGAAGCCGGCCTGCTCCAGCACCGCGGCGCTGGCAGGTTTGAGCGCCGCCTGGGCACCCTGGCTCATCCAGACGGAGCCGGGATCGAGCGCGATCGCGTTGGCCGCGAAGGCCGCGTGTTCGACCTGGCCCAGGCGCAGCGCGTGGGGCGAATACAGCGAAGCGATTGCGTCGGCCGCGGCCAGGCTGGCGAAGCCTTGCTCACTGATCACGACCGCTCGCCCCGCCAGCACCGCCAGGACCACGTTGGCGTGGTACTCGCCGGGCGCCAGGTCGAACATGAGCGTGGTCCGCAGCCCGAACGCCGCGTGCATCAGTTCGGCCCCGGCTTGGTTGCAGCGTTCGGATAGCCCGCAGAAGCCAATCCCGCGTGCGCGGTCGATCACCAGCGCGCCGGTCAGCTCGCATGGATGCGGTTGCCGTGAGAGGTCGACCGCTTCGTAGCCCATGACCTCGGTGAAGAACCCGCGGATGTCGTCGCGCCGCGCCTCCCGCCCGCGCACCTCATGACGCATCTTTCCCACCACCAGGCGGCCGGGCGCCGTACCGAAGACGTTGTTGGGAAAAACCGCATCCGGCATTTCCGGATCACCGGCGAAGCAGAACACCGGAAGCTCGGACGACAGTGCGCGCTGCAGTGCCCGGTGCTGGGCCTGGGCCCGCAGCGCATCGAACTGGCTGGCCTGGGCCATGTAGCGGTTGTCGAGCGCGGACTGCTCGGCGCGGGTGAAACCTTCAGGCGAGACCAGGAAAGCCGCCTTGGCTGTGGGAGGCCCGAAGTCCGGCGCGCTCCGTGCCGCCATCCGCAGGAAGGCATCGATGTCGCGGGTGATCATGCCGGCACGCTCAGGCGGCAGGCCGCATGCGGGTACGCGTCGCTTCCAGCGCCTGCTCGACCAGGCTCCAGTCGGCGCCGGGTCGATGGGAGCCTTCGCTCAGCACCTGGCGGAAGGCGCGCCCTCCGGGCTGCGCGTGGAACAGGCCCAGCACGTGCCGCGTGATGTGCTTCAGCGCCACGCCACTCGCCAACTGCGACTCGGCATACGGACGAAGCGACTGGAGCAGTTCGTGGCGATCCTTGTGCACCCCGCCGAACAGGGCCTGGTCGAGGCGATGCAGCAGGTAAGGGTCGTGGTAGGCAGCGCGCCCCAGCATCACGCCGTCGCTGTGCTGCAGGTGCTGCAGGCTTTCATCGAGGTCGTCGATTCCTCCATTGACCACGACCTGCAGCGCAGACCGATCGCGCTTCAGGCGGTAGGCCCAGTCATAGCGCAGCGGCGGCACGTCGCGGTTTTCCTTGGGCGACAAACCCTTGAGCCACGCGTTGCGTGCATGCACGAAGAAGGTCTCGCCGCCTGCAGCGGCGACGCTGTCGATGAAGGCCAGGAAGCGATCGTAATCGTGGTCGTCGTCCACGCCGAGCCGACACTTCACCGTCACCGGCACGTCCACGGCCTCGCGCATGGCGGCCACGCACTCGGCGACCAGCGCGGGCTCCTTCATCAGGCACGCGCCAAAGCGCCCGGCCTGCACGCGGTCCGACGGGCAGCCGACGTTGAGATTGACCTCGTCGAAGCCGTGCGCCTGGGCCACGCGCGCCGCCTGCGCCAGCAACCCAGGTTCACTGCCGCCGAGCTGCAGGGCGAGCGGGTGCTCGCACTGGTCGTGCGCCAGCAGCCGGGCGCGGTCTCCCTGCAAGACCGCGTTGGCGTGGACCATCTCGGTATACAGGCGCGCATGCGGCGCCAGCAGCCGATGGAAGACCCGGCAGTGGGTGTCGGTCCAGTCCATCATCGGGGCGACCGAAAGCCGCAGCGACGCGGCGTAGCGGGCGCTTGCCGGGGAATCCTGTACGTGTAGAACCTGCTCCATCCGCCAATTATCCGCGATCGGCACCCATCCGGAGCGGCTCGACGTTGGGGGCTCCCATCGGCTGCCCGGGATACCGGATCATCGATACCTGCACCCAGGCAGAGGCCGACAGCACCAGCCACCGCAGGAGCGCGGCTCACTTTTCCAGCAGCGGCCTCGACCAGCGGCGATAGCTGGATCTGACGTCATCGCGGAGCTGCCGATATTCCGAAGAGCCAGGGTTGAGTTCCAGTCGCTCAGCGACCCCCGCCCAGCCCTCCTCGTGGTCGCGCGACCAGGCGCGCACCGGCGCGCGGCACGGCTGCCCGACCCGCTGGGCGAGGGCGCAGGCCATGAAGACATCGCCCGGCGTCCATGCGGGCTGCTGCAGCATCGCCTCGACGTAGGGCCGCGGCACCGCGTAGTAACGGGAAACTTCGTCGGCGAATGCGCGCGGGTAGCGCGCCGCGTAGTCGTTGATATCGAGCAGGTGCCGGTCGAGCCACGCATCGCCGCTTGCCGGGGCATAGTCCGCAGCTCCCGCCACTGCAGCAGCGTCCTGCGCCCATGCATCAGTCGACACGCCCAGGCATGCAATCAGCGCTGCGCACAGCAGGGCACTACGAGTCGGGGCGGGCAGGCGGGGCATCAACGGATTGTGCCCCACCTGTCCGCCCCTGTCCCCAAGACCCGCTTCCGGTTGGTTGATCGCCGGTGATCAATCGTCCCAGTGACCACGGCCCTTGTGCTTTTTCTTGCCCTTGTACGTGTAGCCTCGACGGTCGTCATGACGGGAATGCCATTCGCCATGCTCCCGGTCGCGGCGCTCGTCGCGGCCGTAACGATCGTAGCGAACCGCCTGGTTGCGGTGATAGCCGTACGCGTTGCCGTATGGTGGCGCGGACCTGTAGAGGTTCCGGTAATCGCGTGGCGCGTAGCGGTAGTAGGTAGGACGCTGGTAGCGGTCCCGCACCACCACCACCCTCTCATAACGGCCGTAGTTGCGGTCGTGGTAATACGGCTGCTGGTTGCGGTAGATCACGTCGGCCACGTTGACCAGCACGCGCACCAGGTCGTCGCTTGCGTGGGCCTTTCCGGGTGCAAGTGCAGCGAGGCCTAGTGCGGCGGCCAGCACTGCGGACGCGGTGAGGCGCGATACGTTGAAGAAGCCCATGGGTTCACTCCTGTACGCCGGGATGCGGCAAGACCCAGACTGACTGCCTGCGATTGAACGTGCGCGCAACGAACCGGCCTGTAAACGTTATCGCAGCCTCGCAGAGGGACGCTGGTTCATCCGCCAGCAGGTGCAGGGCGGCGCAAGCATGGTGCAGCAGCGCGTCACACGCCGTCCCTCACGCGGGCGCCGCCCGCAACTCCCTCGCTATTTTCGCCAGGGCCGCAGGAAATTGTGATGCATTGGCGACCTGCAGCATCCGTGGCTCGTCCTCCGCCATGTCGTGCTCGGCTTCGTGCGCCCAGGTCAGGTGATACGGCACATGGATGCCCCACCCGCCCAGGGCCACCACCGGTGCGATGTCCGATCGCAGGGAATTGCCGATCATCACGAACTCCCGTGCATCCACATCGAGTTCACGCAGCACCTTGGCGTACGTGGGCGGATCCTTTTCCGAGACCACTTCGACTCGATGGAACAGATCCGCCAGCCCGCACTGCTCGATCTTGCACTCCTGGTGGAAGAGGTCGCCCTTGGTGATCAGCACGATGTCATGGCTTGCGGCGATGGCTTCGACCGCTTCGCGTATGCCATCGATCAGCTCGACCGGATGCTCCAGCGTGGCACGCCCGATCTCGATGATCCGGTGCACGTCGCGGCCGCTGATGCGGTGGCCAGTGAGCTCGACGGCCGCTTCCAGCATCGACAGTGTCATGCCCTTGGCCCCATAGCCGAACACGCGCAGATTGCGTCGTTCCACCGCCAGCAAATGCTGCAGGGTGCGCGAGTCGGTGAGGTCGATGTACTCGCCCACGATGCGCTCGAACTGGGCTTCCGCGGCGCGGTAATAGTCCTCGCTCTTCCACAGCGTGTCGTCGCCGTCGAAGCCGACCCAGCGTATTTGCACCATGACTGCCTACCTCTCACCAAGGCCGCAGGATACCAGCGGCCCGCAAGGCGAATAGCGGATGCGCCAGAGGTCAGTTCGTCCTCGAGCCGGGACTATCCAACGTGGTCGCCAGCGGCTTCGATCAGTGGCAGCGCAAGCGATGCTGATACCCCTTCCAGCGGGGGAGGGGTCGGTTCCACCCTTCGCCGTGCCAACATCGGCGGTGCGAGGCGCAACTGTGGCCCGCGACCGACGAGCGAATCCGGACATGACGAAACTATTGGTTGCAGGCGGCACGGGCCTGGTGGGCAAGGCCTTGCTCGAGCTTGCCTTGGCAGACCCACGGGTGACTCAGGTGGTCGCACCCACCCGGCAGGTGCTCGCGCCGCACCCCAAGCTGGTCAACCCCGTGCTGCAGGATTTCGAGAACATGGACGCGCAGGCAAGCTGGTGGCGGGTGGGCGCCGTGGCTTGTGCCTTGGGAACTACCCTGCGCCAGGCCGGTTCCCGGAGCGCCTTCAGGCGAGTCGATCTGGAGTATCCCGCGCAGATCGCTCGCATTGCACACCGCAACGGCGCGTCCACGTTCGTCCTCACCTCCGCATCGGGGGCAAGCACGCAATCGCCTTTTTTTTACTCCCGCACCAAGGCCGAACTGGAGACCGCCTTGTGCAACATCGGCTATGCATCGCTGAGTTTCGTGCGTCCTGGGCTCCTGATCGGTGATCGCGCGCAACGACGGCGCGGTGAACAGCTTGCCGGACGCGTGCTCGGCGCCCTGGCACCGCTGCTGCCGCAGCGCTATCGGCCTGTTCCTGCGCATGCCGTGGCCCGGGAGCTGCTGGCTGCCGCCCTGGAGGCAAGGCCTGGCATCCACGTCATCGAATCGGAATCGATCCTGGCCCCATAGCAAGGCCGACCGCATTGGTTCAGGCCTCGTTTTCCGCCCAGGCCTGTACCGCGAGAGCGCCTTCCTCATCCACGGCGACGGACACGTTGATGGGCCGGCAGCACACGTGGCAATCCTCGATGTAGTGCTGCTGATCCACCGAGTCGTCGATCACCAGATCGATCGATTCACCACAGTAGGGGCATCTGATACTTTCGATAGGCAGCATGCCGAGGGGTACTCGCGAGGGACGTCACCTGTATTGTGCGCCCCGCGGCGGGTTGCCGTGCCCTCACGAATGTCTAACCGCGGGGCGGCATGCTGGAAGTTGAATTCGCAAGGAGATCGATATGAAAAGCCGCCATGTGTACAGCGTCCCGGACCTGCCCGCCGCCCAGGCCGTCCTGCGCGGCGCACGGGAGGCCGGACTGCAGGACGCCGATCTGTCGCTGGTGGCGCGCGCCGATATCGAGCTCGATTCGATACCGGATCAACTCAAGGAAGCGGACACCGATTTCAAGCCTGCGGCGATTCGCGGTGCCGCTGCGGGAGGCGGGACTGGACTGCTCGTGGGGCTGGCGGCGGCCGCATTTCCGCCGCTTGGAGTGACACTTGCGGGCGCGGCGCTGATGACCCTGGGTGGCACCCTGGTGGGCACGTGGGTGGCCGCTCTGGTGGGTTCGACCGTGGAGGATCCGCTGCGCAGGAAATTCGAGCACGAGATCGAGGCTGGAAGGATACTGCTGGTGATCGATGCCGACGATGAGACCCTGCCCCGCGCTGAAGCGGCGATCAAGGCCAACGGGGGTACGCCGCTGGAATTCGACTCCCCGAGCGGCCTCAGCTGACGCATGCGGCCGGCTGCGTCCGGCCTTGGGCTGCGCACGTAGATCAGGGGTGTCGCACTGCATTGCGGTCAGGAGCGTGGGTGCCGACAATGCCAGTCAGATTCCAGACTACGCGCGGCGTTTGCCTGCGCCCCAACCAGGAGCATCACCCATGGCGATCCGCCCGTTGACCGTCCTCTTCAGCGCAGTCCTGTTGAGCACCACCAGTGCCTGCGCCCGTGCCGATGAGCAGGTTCCAGCAGCATCGAAGCCGTTCGAGGCAGTGGAGGCAGCGCAGTTCGACGAGCCTTGGGCGATGACCTTCCTGCCCGACGGCCGCCTGCTGGTCTCCGAGAAGGAAGGCTCGCTCAAGCTGCTCGAGCTGGGCAAGACCCCGGCCGGGAACAAGATCAGGACCATCAGCGGCGTGCCCGATGTCGATTACGGCGGCCAGGGCGGTCTTGGCGACATCGTCCTGCATCCGCAGTTCGCGAGCAACGGGCTGGTTTACCTGAGCTATGTCGAAGCAGGCGAGGGAGACGTACGCGGTGCCGTCGTCTCGCGTGGAACATTGACCCTGGACGATCAGGGCGGCGGTACGCTATCCGGGCTCGAAGTGGTCTGGCGCCAGGCGCCCAAGGTGACCGGGCGCGGCCACTATGGCCACCGCATCGCCTTCGGCCCGGATGGCAAGCTGTGGATCACCTCCGGCGACCGGCAGAAGTTCGACCCGGCGCAGGACATGCAGGCCAACCTCGGCAAGATCATCCGCCTCAACGAAGACGGCAGCATTCCGCCGGACAATCCCTTCGTCGAGCAGGGTGGCGTGGCGGCCCAGGTGTGGTCGCTCGGCCACCGCAATCCGCTGGGCATCGACTTCGATTCCAAGCAACGGCTATGGGTGCACGAGATGGGGCCCAGGGGCGGTGACGAGCTCAACCTGATCACGCGGGGCGAGAACTACGGATACCCGATCGTCTCCAACGGCGATCATTACGACGGCCGGAAAATCCCGGACCATGAAACCCGCCCCGAGTTCGCGGCGCCCGAGGTCACCTGGGAAGAGGTGATCTCTCCCGCCGGCATGGTGATCTACTCCGGCTCGCGCTTTCCCGAATGGCAGGGCGACGCCTTCATTGGCGGCCTCTCTTCCCAGGCGCTGGTGCGCGTCGAGTTCGACGGTCAGCAGGCCCGCGAGGCGGCGCGCTACGACATGGAACACCGCATTCGCGAAGTCGAGCAGGGGCCCGATGGCTATCTCTGGCTGCTCGAGGACTCCCGCGAAGGCAGCGGCGGGAAATTGCTGAAGCTGGTTCCCGCCGCCGGCTGAGCGGCACGGGCGGCGACGCTCAGTCTGCGGCGGCCCCAGGCGCCACCGGCTGTGAGTCGGCAGGAGTCAAGGGCGCCGTTCCGAGCGCCTTTCGGTAGGCCTGGTACAGCGCCTGCACCTTGTCCACGTACTCGCGCGTCTCCGGATACGGCGGGACGCCGCCGTAGCGTTGCACCGCGCCCACGCCTGCGTTGTAGGCTGCGGCGATGCGCACGCGATCGGCGCCATAGCGCCCGGACAGCCGCTTCAGGTGCCGGGCACCGGCGTTGATCGATTCGCCAGGCGAGAAAGGGTCCCGAACCCCGTACTCGAGGACGACCTCGGGCATGAGCTGCATCACCCCCTGCGCGCCCTTGGGCGACAAAGCCAGCGGGTCGAATCCACTTTCGGCATGCGCGATTGCCCGCAGCCAGGCATCGTCCACCCCCGTGGCCTTGGCGGCGACCCTGAACTGGCGTGCGAACATGTCCAGGCGCGGCTTGCCGACCTTGCCGAGGCCAGGATGCGCGGGCTCGCCCGGGGGTGTTGCCGCGGTGAAACGCAGGTAGACGGTCGAGCCCGGCAGCTTCCTCGTCCCGTAGACCGTTACGCCGTCCTGCTGCCGCTGGTAGAGGGTTCCGCTGAACACGCCCATCGAGCCCCAGAGGTTTGGTGCCTTGCCCGCCTCGTCCTGCACGGTTTTCGCTTCACAGAGCGAGCCAGGCTCCGGTGCCGTGGTCAGGCTGACGGTTCCATCACGCACGCACCGGTACACGCTCCTGGCTTCGGCAGCGGCAGCGGGCAGCAGCAGCCCGGCCAGCAGCGGGCCGTGGAGGAGGATGCGTCTGGCTGGCGAGCGATACATGTGCTGGATCGTAGCCGGTCCGCCGCAGCCCCCCGTGAGTTCGCAGGGTGGGAGTCACTCGGGAAAGTAGTGATGCCGCCCCGTACCTCCCGGGTTGACATGCCTGCTAAGCTCGTCCCGGATCGCAACGACTGCAGACAGACGGGGATCAACTCATGGGCGTGAAGCTCAAACTAGGCTCGATGGAGCTCGAACTTGCCTATATCGATTGGCTGCGCGCCCAGGGCCATACGCCGCTCGATGGCATCGAGACCTTCTTCCGCCACTCCGATTTCGTTCGCTCGCAGCTGCTCATGATCCATGAGAGCGAGCAGGAGAAACTGGCTGCGGAGGCACGCGAGCATCTGCGCCAGCGCACCAGCGATCCGGTGTTCTCCGCGCAGTTCCCGATGGTCTACCAGTGCATGGACGACGGCGGCGAAGCGCTGCGCTACACGGTCACGTTGACGATGTCCGACAAGGGCGCCGAATGGGTGGGCAGGGTGTGGAACGGCAGCGCATACCTCGGCGAGATACATGGCAAGGGGAGCGGGCCGCAGGCCAACTACGTGGACCTTGCGCGCATGCACATCGAGTCACAGGTCAAATGCCCGGGTGTCCTGAAGCCGGCCCAGTAGAACGGCTCCACCGCGCCTGCGCCTGACGAGATGAAAAAGCCGCGCCCGCTGGGCGTGCTTTCGCTGCTGCATGTGATGGAGCGGGTCAGTCGGCGACGATCTGCTGCAGGTGCGAGGCCTCCACGACGCGCACCCCGTTGATCGCCTGGGCGGCAGCGATCGACTGATCCGCCTGCTCCTGACTGTTTCCAAGGAGTGGCAACGTCATCGCGGCCTGCGCCTTGCATCGCGCCTTCCAGGCACCTTTACCCATTTCGCGCTCCGACCGCTGTTCCATCGGCCAGGCGTCAAAAGAGCCGAGACCCTTTTCACGCCGAGGTCCGCAAGTCCAGCGATGTGCGATCCCCATGAACCGCGCCAGTGGAGACCGTGATGCTTCAGCACAGGCACGTTGCGCTGGTCGGCTTCGACATGGCCGGCCAGGTCTTCCACGCGCCCCTGATCAGCCGCACCCAGGGACTGCACCTGCATACGGTGGTGTCCAGCGACGCCGCCAAGGTAGATGCCGCCTACCCGGGGACACGGGTGCGCGGCGATGCCGCCTCCGCATTCGCCGATCCCTCGATCGACCTGGTGGTCATCGCTACGCCCAACATGACGCACGCACCGCTGGCACTCGCTGCGCTTGCACAGGGCAAGCACGTGGTGGTGGACAAGCCGTTCGCGCTCGACCTGGAACAGGCACGGCAGATCGTGGCAGCGGCCAGCGCGGCGAAGCGCATGCTCAGCGTGTTCCACAACCGGCGCTGGGACGCCGACTTCCTCACCCTTCGCGCGCTTGTGGAGAGCGGGACGCTGGGCGAAGTGATGGAGTTCCACTCGCACTTTGATCAATACCGCCCGGTCGTGGCTGATCGTTGGCGCGAACGCAACGAACCCGGCGCCGGGGTGCTGTTCGACCTGGGGCCGTACCTGATCGACCAGGCGTTGCAGCTTTTCGGGCCTCCCGAGTCGGTCTTCGCCGACCTGGTCTCGCAGCGAGACGGGGCGCAGGTCGACGATTATTTCCAGGTGACGCTGCGCTATCGGCGGCGGCGCGTGGTCCTGCATGCCGGCGCGATGGTCGCTGCATCCAGCCTGCGTTTCGCGGTCCACGGGACGCGCGCAAGCTTCATCAAGCACGGCACCGATCCGCAGGAAGCCGCACTCAAGCGCGGTGAAGTACCGGGCGGCAAAGGCTGGGGCATCGATCCACTGCCAGGGCAGCTGCACGTGCCGCGCGAAGCAGGAACACATCAGGAGGCCGTGCCCGGCGTGCCAGGCAATTACCCGCACTTCTATTGTGCCATCGAGGCCGCGATCAGACTCGGTTCGGCGCCCCCGGTCATGCCGGGGGAAGCGATGGAGGTGATGAAGCTGCTGCAGCTGGCGCAGGACAGCGCGCCTCGGCCGCACGCTTCCCTGGAAGTAAAAGTTCAGCGCAACGCTACGGGCGCAGCAGGGCGAGCACCGCTTCGGCCGCGGCCCTGGACGAGGCCGGATTCTGCCCGGTGACCAGCATGCCGTCGGTGACCACGTGAGATTCCCAGTCACCCTTCTTGCGATAGTCGGCGCCATGCTCCACCAGCATGTCCTCGACCAGGAACGGCACCACCTCGGACAGTCCCACGGCCTGCTCCTCGCTGTTGGTGAATCCCGTTACCGTGCGGCCCCTGACCAGGGGCCGGTCGCCGGCAACGATCGCATGACGCAGCACGCCGGGTGCGTGGCACACGGCCGCCAGTGGCCGGCCGGCGGCCAGGGTGGATTGGATCAGGCGGATGGAGTCGGGGTCCTCGGCCAGGTCCCACAGCGGACCGTGGCCGCCAGGGTAGAACACCGCATCGAAGTGCTGGTCCACGACATCGGCCAGTCTTTCGGTGGAAGCCAACCTGGAGCCGGCTTGGGCATCGCCGCGGAAACGGGCCGTGGCCTCGGTCTGCGCGTCTTCCTCGTCGCTCTTCGGGTCCAGCGGTGGCTGCCCACCCTTCGGCGAGGCAAGCACGACTTCGGCGCCGGCGTCCTTGAACACGTAGTAAGGCGCGGCAAATTCCTCGAGCCAGAAGCCGGTTTTCCTGCCGGTGTCGCCGAGCGTGTCGTGCGACGTCAGCACCATCAAGATCTTCATGCGTGGAGCCTGGTTGCGAGGGGAGACCAGCCTACCAAGCAGGCCATTCCAACGCGGTGATGCCTGCGCCTCAGGCGCTGCCGAGGCGGGTGAGAGTCTCTATCTGGTCCAGCCAGATGTACTGCCAGCGCTCCGGCTGCTCCTGGTCGTCGATGCGCACGTGGGCGTTGGTGCCCTCGCGGCCTTCGGCATCGCGGAATATCTGCACGGAGGGACGAACCGCGACGACGCCGGTGACGATGGTGCCATCGACCAGGCGCAGCTCCACCACAGTCTCGTCCTGGAGCTCTTTCACTCGCGCCTGGAGGCGCGCGATCTGAGCCTGGTCGGTGTGCACGCGTTCGGCGGTATTGCTCATGGGGATCCGTCACGGGGCGCTGGACCCGAGCATAATTTTGCGGAGGTAAACCCGCGTGAAGCGACCCGTCAGCCCTGGCTGCAGCCCGGACCTGCCGGCATCGACTGGTGGTCCATGCAGTAACGGACGCTGCCGGGAAGCGCGTGCAACTGCCGACTCTCGCCCGCCCGCAGCACGAACCTGTCGATTACGGCGGGGGCACAGCTGGGCTCCCGCTGGCCATCCGCCCCTGCCTGGTCGCAGCCGCCTGCAAACACGACATAGTGGCAGCGCCCGCTTGCACTGCGCAGGCAGTCGAACCGGGCATCTCCTCCGTTGACCACGGCCTTGGTGGAATTGACCTGGACTCCGTCGACCGACGAGACGCTCAGCGTGGTGACTCCGTGCTGCGGATTCCAGCCCACCAGCGTGAGGAGGAACGAGAAGAGCGAAATGAAGAGTTGCATGATGATTCTCCTTGGCAATCGTCAGCTGCTGCCGCCAGGCGCAGCGTCACATGTTGCGGAACAGGCTCATGAAAGGAACGCTGACGGTGAGCGTTTCCGGGCGAGACTTCAGGGTCACGATGCCCTTGCCGCCGTCATCGCGCGCGATCGAGGCGATGGCCTTGAGGTTGACGATGGTCGAGCGATGGATCTGCTTGAAGGTGGACGGGTCGAGCACCTGCAGCAGTTCGCGGATCGGCTTGCGCAGCAGTGATTCGCCTTCGGCGGTCATCACCACGGTGTACTTGTGGTCGGCCTGGAAGTAGGCGACATCGTCGACCATGATCAGGCGGGTCTCACGGCCGGCGCTGGCGGTGATCCACACCAGGGGCTCGGGCGGTCCCACTGCAGTGCGCGACGCCAACTGCCGGACCAGCACCGCCAGTGCATCGGCATCCGGATTGCCGTGCGCGACCCGCGCCTGCAGCCGCTGCACGGTCGCGGCCAGCCGCTCCGGTGAGATCGGCTTGAGCAGGTAGTCGACCGCGCCCTTCTCGAACGCGTCGATGGCGTACTGGTCGTAAGCGGTGACGAACACCACCTGGGTCGAAGGACTGGCATCGGTGGCCGCCGCGGCGACTTCAAGGCCCGTAAGTCCGGGCATGCGGATATCGAGGAAGGCAACCTGCGGCTGGTGTTCGACAATGGCTTCCAGCGCCGCGCCGCCGTCCTCGCACGACGCCACGATCTCCAGTTGGGGCCAGGCCTGGGCCAGCAGCTTGCGAAGGGCCTCCCGGAGCAGCTCTTCGTCCTCGGCGATGACGCAGCTATGCATGGCGCTCACCCTCGGCTCTGGTGGCTGCGGGAACACTGATGGTGGCGGCCACACCGCTGGGGAAGTTGGCGACGATGTTGAACGTGGCCGCCGCCCCATAGGCCAGGCGCAGGCGTTCGCGCACGTTCCTGAGCCCGATCCCGGTACCGCTGCTGCCGGCGTTGAAGCCTTCGCCATCGTCAGCCACGGTGACCGCGACAGCGTCCTCGATGCGACGCGCGATGATCCACACCGTGCCGCCGCCGGACTTGGGCTCCAGCCCGTGCTTGATCGCGTTCTCGACCAGGGTCTGGAGCATCATCGTCGGGAACGGCACCTGCTTCAGCTCTTCCGGCACCTGGACCTGCAGCGCCAGCCGCGGGCCCATGCGGATCTTCAGGATCTCCAGGTAGGCCCTGGCCCGCTCCAGCTCCTCGCCCAGCGTCGAGGGCGAATCCTCGGTGCGCGGCAGCGAGTGGCGCAGGTAGGTGATCAGGTTGCCCAGCATTTCGTCGGCACGCGCTGGATCGCTGCGGGTCAGGTATTGCGCGCTGGCCAGGGTGTTGTAGAGGAAGTGTGGCTCGACCTGCGCATGCAGCAGGCTCAGCTTGGCGACGGTGAGCTCCTTCTCGGTCACCGTCTGCTGTGCCGCGACCTGCTCGCTGCGACGACGGTCGGCGATGCGGCGGGTAATGGCGCGGGTGATCGCCTCGGCGTTTTCCAGGTTGGTGCCGTCGTCGACCTTGAACCAGTCGCTCCACGCACCGCTCTCGGGTTCGCACACCAGGGTGACGCTGCTGACGCCATCGCCCGGGGTCACCGTGGCCAGGATCTGGTTGCGCTTGATGTGGGTCCAGTGGAGCGGGTTGAAGCGGCCCGTCGGCTTGGTGCTGTACGGGTTGATCCTGGACACCTTGGCCCGGACCTGCAGGCTGTCGCGCGCGCTCTCGACTTCTTCGGAGCGGGGCAGCTCGCGGATGGTCGCGTCGACGATGTCGAATGCTTCGCCCGCTTCCAACGGGATCTCGATCTGGCGGCGCTGGCGGTTGGCCAGCTTGGCCTTGTCGATATCGCCGGCGATCAGGCGCACGCGGCGCATGTGCGAGAACGCGCCGGCGATCACGAAGGCCAGGATGGCGAAGAACATGAAAGTGAATATCCAGTGTGGACCGGCAAGCCACGGGATGCTGTCCAACAGGTTCATCGCGACCACGAACGCCGCGACCCAGGCCACGATCAGTCGAAGGATGAAGAAGATGCTTGTTTTCACGTGGCCGCCCCGGGTGGAATGCGCTGAAGCCTAGCCGAGGAGATGGCGCCGGTGTAGCGCGAAGCGACGAAACCCGACCGGGGGCGACGAAACCCGGTAAATCAAAGCCACCTTGGTAGATCCGAGCATGCTCGGATGCTCTTCAATCCGTGCCAGCGGCAACCGGACAAGCCCGGATCTACACGAGCGCGGATCCCTTTCATTCCCGTTTCGCAATGGGGACGGCTATTCGCGCTTGAAGCCATGTCCATCGCGCTTCTCCGGCCCACGTTGCCCCCATGCTCTTGCGTCACGCGGCCACGCCCGGTGCAGCCGCATGCCCGTTTGCCACGTAGACCCCGCAGCCACGTTAACCACGTGGCTGGCACACTGTGATCGACACCCAGGAGGAAACAGCAGATGCATGTACTCATCACTGGCGGAAGCGGCTTCATCGGACAGGCGCTGTGCCCCGCCCTGCTCGAAGCCGGCCATGAACTCACCGTACTGACGCGCAATGCCGAACGTGCCGCGCAGTCCCTGCCGCAGGACGTCGCGTTGATCGAGCGACTGGACCAGGCCGAGCGCGCCGATGCGGTGGTCAATCTGGCGGGCGAGCCGCTGGCGGACGGGCGCTGGACCGAGAAGCGGAAGCGGGAATTCAGGCACTCGCGGCTTGGCACGACGAAGGATCTGATCCAGTGGATCGAGGACCAGCCTGCCGCGCAGCGGCCACGCGTGCTGGTGTCCGGCTCTGCGATTGGCTACTACGGACCCCGCGGTGACGAGAAGCTCGACGAAGCCGCGCCTCCTGGCGACGACTTCGCGGCCACACTGTGCCGCGACTGGGAGCATGCTGCCCAGGCGGCGGAAGCGTTCGGATTGCGCGTGGCGATCATGCGCATCGGGGTGGTGCTGGGCCCGGGCGGCGGTGCGCTCGCCAAGATGCTTCCGCCATTCAAGCTGGGCGCCGGCGGCCCGATGGGCGACGGCCAGCAGTGGATGAGCTGGGTGCATCGCCAGGACCTGGCGAGCCTGATCCTGTGGCTGCTGGAGAACAAGCACACCCACGGCCCGCACAACGCCACTGCGCCGGAGCCGGTGCGCAACCGCGAGTTCGCCAAGACCCTGGCCCACGTCCTGCACCGCCCGGCACTGATCACCACGCCGGCGCTGGCGTTGAAGCTGATGTTCGGGGAGATGTCGACGCTGTTGCTCACCGGGCAGCGGGTGGTGCCCGCGCACGCCACGGCGGGAGGGTTCCAGTTCAAGTACCCCGAACTCGAAGCCGCCCTGCGCGAGGTGGTCGCCGCCCAGGATTGAGCGACCAGCACTGAGGGGCGGCGCCTGCTAGCCAGGCACGACCCTCACGTAGGCGCCGGTGCCAAGCACCCGGAAGGTCTCGTTGTCCACGCGGCGCACCGGGCTCCCGTCTTCGAGCACGAAATGGCGCGGAGCCCGTTTCCCTTGGTCTTTCCCTTCCTCGGCATCGTGCTCGTCGCGGCGGAACAGGATGCGGTAGCGGTTGCCCTCTTCGTCCTGGGCAAGGAAGTGTCCCGTATTCATGGCGCTCTCCTGCAACTGTGTTTGCCCGAACGCTACGCCTGCCCGGGTTAAGCAGGCGCACAGACCGGTCGCTCGGCGCACTTGCTTCCGTTGAACGAACGGCTAGCGTGCGGGTACCGCGCTGCCCACCCACCACACCGTGTTGCCCACGTCGTCGGCAACGAGCAGCGCACCATCCCGTCCCACCGCCACGCCGACAGGGCGGCCCTGCGCCTGTCCCTGTGCATTGACGAACCTGTCCAGCACGGTCTGCATCGGCCCGGAGGGCTTGCCTTGGTTGAAGGGCAGGAACACTACCCTGTAGCCGACCGGTGGACCGCGATTCCACGATCCGTGCATGCCGATGAATGCGCCGCCCCGGTATTTCGAGGGCAGCGCGTCGTCGTTGTAGAAGGCCAGCCCCAGCGGCGCGACGTGCGACCCAAGCGCGTAGTCCGGAACCAGCGCCGTGGCCACCAACGCAGGCGCCTGGGGCTCGACGCGCGGGTCCAGCACCTGGCCGAAGTAGCTGTACGGCCAACCGTAGAAACCGCCTTGCTGCACCGAAATCAGATAGTCGGGCACCAGGTTGTCCCCGAGCTCGTCGCGCTCGTTGACCACTGCCCAGAGTTGGCCGTCCTGCGGATTCAGATCCATCGCAGTCGCATTGCGAAGCCCCGACGCATGGACGCGGGTCGCCCCACTGGCAATATCGACCTCCAGGATGGCGGCGCGGTCCGCTTCGTTCTCCATTCCGTTTTCGGCGACGTTGCTGTTGGAGCCGACGCCGACGTACAGCGTGCTGCCGTCGCGGCTGGCGACCATCGCCTTGGTCCAGTGGTGGTTGATCGGACCGGCGGGCAGGACGGCCACCTTCACCGGCGCCACGTCTATGGCGGTCTGTCCGGTGCGATAGGGAAAACGGACCACCGCATCGGTATTGGCGACGTACAGTGTGTTTCCCACCAAAGCCATGCCGAAGGGCGAATGCAGGTCGGTCAGGAATGCGGTGCGCAGTTCCGCCACCCCGTCGCCGTCGGCATCGCGCAGCAGCGTGATGCGATCGGCGCTGGGCACCGCCGCCCCGGCTTTCTTCATTACCGCTTTCATTACCAGGCCCTTGATGCCCGAAGCATCCTCGGGTGTGGGAGGAGCGTTGGTTTCGGCGACCAGCACGTCTCCGTTTGGCAGCACGTGCAGGGTTCGCGGGTGGTCCAGCCCGCGGGCGAACGCGCGGACACGGAAATCCTGCGACGGCTGCGGAGTCGCGCCCTCCGGCCATCCGACTGCCGGAGCGATGTCCACCGTAGGGATCAACTTGATATGCGGAGGTGGCAGCACCGGATTGGGCCCCGTGCCCGGGTCGCCGCTCACCTTGATCGGCCGCGCGCTGCTGCACGACAGCAGCGGCCCGACGAGCAGCATGAGCACGAGCAACTGGGGGCGGTGTCGCATGGATTCTCTCCGGAATGGCAAAGAGGTGGCCGCAATCAAGCTGCCTCGAGGAGAGTGTCCCCGCAGCACCGGTAAGCGCTGGTGACGGCGCGCAACCGCTGGGAGCGACGGCGGCCACCGAAGATGAATTAGGTGACCCACCCGCTTGGCTTCAAACTAGGCGGCATGAGCAACTCCGAAACTGCACAGAACCCGCCCGAAACCGCCCTCACCACGACCGAAGACCTCGCCACGCGCCTGCGCCAGGCCATCGAGACCGTCGAGCGCATTGTCGCCGACCGCACGCTGCTCGAGCTGTTGCAGCCCGACGAGCGCGCGCGCCTGCATCAGGCACTGGCCAGCCTGCACGCGCCGGTGGACGCCGTCGCACGCCGCCAGCGTCGCAAGGTGGCCCTGCGCGAGCGCATTGCCACGCGCAACCGCAGCGACGATGCACTGCTGGACAACACCGGCATCCGCACCCTGCGCAGCAAACCGGTGTTCACCACGCCCAACTACTTCCCGCCGCAGGATTTCGTGGCCATCGACGGCGACCACGAACATGGCCCGCATCGCGAGGCGCTGGAGCCGCAGCACTGCTACGTGTGCAAGCAGAAGTACTCGCGCATCCACCATTTCTACGACCAGCTGTGCCCGCAATGCGCCGACTTCAACTTTGCCAAGCGTACCGAGCTCACCGACCTGCGCGGGCGCGTCGCCCTGCTGACCGGCGGCCGGGTCAAGATCGGCTACCAGGCCGGGCTCAAGCTGCTGCGCTGCGGCGCGCGGCTGATCGTGACCACGCGCTTCCCCCGCGATTCCGCCGCTCGCTATGCGCAGGAACCGGACTTCGAACAGTGGAGTGAGCGGCTGGAGGTCTTCGGTCTGGACCTGCGCCACACGCCCAGTGTCGAAGCCTTCTGCACCGAGCTGCTGGCCACCCACGAGCGCCTGGATTTCATCATCAACAATGCCTGCCAGACCGTGCGCCGTCCGCCCGGCTTCTACGCACACATGATGGAAGGCGAGACCGCCGCGCCGCAGTCCATGCCCGAGCACGTGCGCCGCCTGCTGGGCAGCTACGAGGGCCTGCGCGGCTACAGCATGCTGCCCGAGGGCGATGCAGCAACCAGCGGGCTGGTGCCTGGGCCAGCGCTGAATCGAGCGCAGGGCCTGACCCGCGCCGCCGAGCTGTCACAGGTGCCGCTGCTGGCCGAGGAACTGCTCGGCCAACGCCACCTGTTCCCCGAGGGCGAATTGGACAAGGACATGCAGCAGGTCGACCTGCGCGGGCGCAACTCATGGCGCCTGCAGATGGACGAAGTGCCTTCGGTCGAGCTGCTGGAAACGCAGCTGGTCAATGCGATTGCGCCCTTCATCATCAACGCGCGACTGAAACCGCTGATGCTGCGCACGCCGGCCGGTACCCAGCACAGCCGCGACAAGCACGTGGTCAACGTGTCGGCCGTGGAGGGCCAGTTCTATCGCAACTTCAAGACTACCCGCCACCCGCACACCAACATGGCCAAGGCCGCGCTGAACATGATGACCCGCACCGCGGCCGCCGATTACCACGGCGGCGGCATACACATGAACAGCGTGGACACCGGCTGGGTGACCGACGAGGATCCGGTGGAGATCGCAGCGCGCAAGACCATCGAGGAGCGCTTCCATCCGCCCCTGGACATCATCGACGGCGCGGCGCGTATCGTCGACCCGATCATCGCCGGGCTCAACACCGGCGAACACGTGTGGGGCCAGTTCCTCAAGGACTACCGGCCCACCGACTGGTAGTCAGTGCAGGGCGCGCTCGATGTCCTCGAGCGGTGAGTTGGTCAGGGTCTTGGCCAGCTCGCCGACCATGCGCTGCTGGGTTTCCTTGTGCAGCAGCGGACGCATCTGCCCCAGGGTCTGCGGATCGGCCACCAGCACCAGGTGCGCGTAGCGGTTGTTCAGCGCGCCGTCGTTGAGGCGCAGCGCCAGCTGCTTGGCGAACGTGGCCTCGTCGATCTGCTGACCGGTGGACTCGACCGGGATCGATCCCGCCGGGCCATCGTCATTCATGTTCATCAGCTCGAGCAGATCTTCCTGCTTCAGCGTCAGCTTCTGATCGGTGCCGACGTTGCGAAACAGGCGCGCGCCTTCACCATCGGCCACCACCACCAGGGTTCCTGCGGGAATCTTGTCCATGGGTCACTCCATCGTCGACGCGGCGCGAACTCGCGCGGCTACTGGCTCCGGAGTCTAGGCAGGCGCGCGTGAGGGAGTCGCTATTCCGAGCACCCCAAAGCCCTGACACCGCACATGAAAATGCCGCACCCCAACTGCGGGTGCGGCATCTTTTTCGGCCAACGTCAGAGCTTACTGCGGCTTGCCGTTGCCGTTGCCGTTGCCGTTGCCGTTGCCGTTGCCGTTGCCCTTGTCGCCGTTGCCCTTGTCGCCTTTGTCCTTGTCACCACCCTTGCCCTTGCCTTCATCCCTGCCTTGGCCTTGGCCTTGGCCTTGGCCTTGGCCTTGGCCTTGGCCTTGGCCTTGGCCTTGGCCCTTGCCCTTGTCCGGGCCGTGGCCTTTCGCGGAGTT
>JBDNHW010000118.1:0-3219 GCA_041688625.1 Pseudoxanthomonas sp. | reverse complement strand
CCCCTGTAGGAGCGGGCCCTGCCCGCGAACGCCCCGCACGCACACCATCCGCCCCACCACCCCGTCGCAGCGGGTCACCGCCCGCGAATTTTTCTTGGTTTTCGCGGCAAAGCCTCTCGCGGGCAGGGCCCGCTCCTACAGGGGCGCTTCCTCCGGACCGCTCTTCCCAGTCTTCACATCCATTCCGCGATTGCAGTCTCACGTTCACGCCCCCGCAGCCTCACCAAAATGTAACCAACGGACTACACTTCGGCACATAAAAAGGCCGAGGGGGAAATCAATGTCCGAGAACCGCAGTGCGCTGATCGTCGATGACGAACGCGACATCCGCGAGCTCCTGGTCCTGACCCTGGGCCGCATGGGCCTGCGCATCGACACCGCCGCCAACCTGGGCGAGGCTCGCGAGCACCTGTCGCGCAATGCCTACGACCTGTGCCTGACCGACATGAAGCTACCCGACGGCAACGGCATCGAGCTGGTCGGCCACATCGCCCGCGAGCATCCCACGCTGCCGGTGGCCATGATCACCGCCTTCGGCAATGTCGAACTCGCGGTGGAAGCGCTCAAGGCCGGCGCCTTCGATTTCGTCAGCAAACCGGTGGACATCGCGGTGCTGCGCAAGCTGGTCAACCACGCGCTGGAGCTCAACAACACCGCGCGCGCGCCAGCCCCGCCCACCCCCCCCGAGCACGCCAGCCGCCTGCTGGGCAGCTCCCCGGCCATGGACACCCTGCGCGACACCATCGCCAAGGTCGCCCGCAGCCAGGCGCCGGTCTACATCATGGGCGAGTCCGGCGTGGGCAAGGAGCTGGTGGCACGCACCATCCACGAGCAGGGCGCGCGGTCGGCCGGTCCGTTCGTGCCGGTCAACTGCGGCGCGATTCCCGCCGAGCTGATGGAAAGCGAGTTCTTCGGCCACAAGAAGGGCAGCTTCACCGGCGCCCACATCGACAAGCCCGGCCTGTTCCAGGCGGCCAACGGCGGCACCCTGTTCCTGGACGAAGTGGCCGAGCTGCCGCTGCCCATGCAGGTCAAGCTGCTGCGCGCCATCCAGGAAAAGTGCGTGCGTGCGGTCGGTGCCTCGGCCGAATCGCCGGTCGACGTGCGCATCCTGTCGGCCACCCACAAGGACCTGGGCGAGCTGGCCAACGACGGACGCTTCCGCCACGACCTGTACTACCGCATCAACGTGATCGAGCTGCGCGTGCCGCCGCTGCGCGAGCGCAGCGGCGACTTGCCGCAGCTGGCCACCGCCATCCTCACCCGCCTGGCCGGCGCGCACGGGCGTTCGGAGCCCAGCCTGGGCGCCGACGCGCTGCAGGCGCTGTCCGGCTACAGGTTCCCGGGCAACGTGCGCGAGCTGGAAAACATCCTCGAACGCGCCCTGGCCATGGCCGACACCGACCTGATCGGCGCCGACGACCTGCATCTTCCACAGAACAACGGCAGCGGCTACGGCCACACCCCGCGCCCGGGGTCGGTCAATGCCGAACTGCGCGGCGCCCCCTCCGTTGACGACGTGCCGCTGGCCGGCATCGACGCCGGCGCCAGCGCCCTGCCTTCGTACATCGAGCAGATGGAACGCGCCGCCATCTCCAAAGCGCTGGAAGACACCCGCTGGAACAAGACCAAGGCCGCCGCCCAGCTCGGCATCACCTTCCGCGCCCTGCGCTACAAGCTGAAAAAGCTGGGCATGGAGTAAGCGGCGCCCCGCCCCCTGTAGGAGCGGGCCCTGCCCGCGAACGCTTTTCCGCTTTCCTCCCTCCCAACGCCCGTGATCCACCTCCCCCTGCAGGAGCGGGCCCTGCCCGCGAGCTCTCGCCCAGACCTCGCCTCAAACTCCCCGCGTTACCCCCAGACCCCAACCCCCTCACCTCCAACGCGCACCCCACGCGGGAGCGCCCTCCGGGCGCGAGCTCGTGATCTGTGCGTGCAACGCTCCGAAGAGCTCGCGGGCAGGGCCCGCTCCTACAAAGGCCGAAACGCCACGCACAGCCCTCCACGCACTCCAACCTCCTTTCACCTGTAGGAGCGGGCCCTGCCCGCGAACGCTCCCCACGCTCCCCACGCACCCCAACTCCCCTACCCCTGTAGGAGCGGGCCCTGCCCGCGAACGCTCTCCACGCACCCGCCCTTCCGCCGCCCTGCAAGTGATAGAAGAGCTCGCGGGCAGGGCCCGCTCCTACAAATGTCCCACGGTCCATCGCCCCGCAGGATCCGGATTGTCGTCCGGGCGGCCGCGTTGGACCGCGGGTGCCCTCTTGTGACCCGCGTCTCCCTTGGCCCCTGCGGGACCGCTCCGGCCTGCCCCGCTGCGTCACAACCTGACCCATCCGGTCACATGCGTATAAGCCCTCTTCACCCGATACGCCGGCAGGAGCCCGCAACCACCGGGCCGCCGATCACCCGCCGCCGCCCGTGGCCGGCTTGGCACGCTCCCTGCATGAATTCTTCTGGCTCGTGGTGCGTTTCCACGGCTTCACGCTCCGTACCACTCACTGGGACACGGGGCCTGTGTCCCAGCTAACCAACCTTCCAAGGGGAACACCATGAAGAAGAACATGCAGGGCTTCACGCTCATCGAGCTGATGATCGTGGTCGCCATCATCGCCATCCTGGCGGCCATTGCACTGCCGGCGTACCAGGACTACACCATCCGCGCTCGCGTTGCCGAGGGAATGGGCCTCGTCTCTGCAGCAAAGCTTAGCGTGCTCGAAAACGCTTCAACTGGAAATGCATTTGCCAGTGGATACACTGCGCCGACGGCTACCATAAACACCACCAGCGTGCTGATTGGCGCCACCGGCATCATCACGCTCACCACAACGGCTCGCGCTGGTGGCGGTGAGATCGTTTTCACTCCGGCGCCGATCCCGGTAGTTGGCACGCCGCCGGCAAGCAACCTGACGTGGACTTGCAATACCGGCGGCACTCTCGCGCAGAAGTTCCGTCCCGCGGAATGCCGTGCCCCCTGATCCATGCCTGACCCGCCAGCCCTCGCGTGCCTGCACGCTAGGGCCTGGCCCGCTGCATACGAACCCCGCTCCGGCGGGGTTTCTTTTTTTCGCGGGCAGGAGGATCCGGTCCTGGTTTCGGCAAGCGCCTCCTGCAGTGGCATGTGTCTTGCGTCCGAAATTTCCCAGGAGACCCGCCTGCCGGGGACAGACGCATGCTTCGAAGCCGCGGCTTCACCTTGATCGGAAACAATGGGGTCAGGTT
>JBDNHW010000117.1:0-4181 GCA_041688625.1 Pseudoxanthomonas sp. | reverse complement strand
TGCCCGTGCTTTTCCAGCTGCACGCGCACGAACGCCTGCAGGCCCAGGCCCACCGACTTGGGCTCCACCTGGGCGGCATAACCCTTGATCACCCCCGTCGACTCGAGCCGCTGCACGCGACGCAGGCAGGCCGAGGGGGACAGGTTCACCTGGCCTGCAATCTCGGCGTTGGTGGCGCGGCCGTCCCGCTGCAGCAGCGCGAGCAGGCGCAGGTCGATACGGTCGAGGGCGAGGCTTTGGGCCATTTCGTGCGTCACTTGGCATGTTGACGCTCATATCTTGCACTTTCGCCCGCGCATCGCGCAACTTTGCAACCCTGTTGCGCGCCAGCGGCGCTACCATCGTGGGTCGACCCCTGTGCCGGAGCCCCCATGAACGAACCACGCCGCGTCGAGCGTCAGCAAACCGACAAGGGCTACGTGCCCGTCTACACCACCACGGTGGTGGAGCAGCCGTGGAACGACTACAAGGCCGAGGACCACGCCACCTGGGGGGCGCTGTACCAGCGCCAGCGCGACCTGCTGGTGGGCAGGGCCAGCGACGAGTTCCTCAAGGCCCAGGACGAGATGGGGATGACCCCGGACGCGATCCCGCGTTTCGCCCAGTTGAACGAGGTGCTGGGCGCGACCACCGGCTGGACCCTGATCTGCGTGGAGGGCCTGCTGCCGGAGCTCGACTTCTTCGACCATCTGGCCAACCGCCGCTTTCCGGTGACCTGGTGGATCCGGCGCCCCGAACAGATCGACTACATCGCCGAGCCCGACCTGTTCCACGATCTGTTCGGCCACGTGCCGCTGCTGATGAACCCGGTGTTCGCCAACTACATGGAGGCCTACGGCAAGGGCGGGGTCAAGGCGCACGGCATCGGTCCCGAAGCGCTGGTCAACCTGACCCGCCTGTACTGGTACACGGTGGAGTTCGGCCTGATCAACACGCCGCAGGGTCTGCGCATCTACGGCAGCGGCATCGTCTCGTCCAAGGGTGAGTCACTGTATGCGCTGGAGTCGCCGGCACCGAACCGCATCGGCTTCGACCTGGAGCGGGTAATGCGCACGCGGTACCGCATCGACACCTACCAGAAGACGTATTTCGTGATCGACAGTTTCGAGCAGCTGATGGCCGCGACAGAGCCGGATTTCAGCCCGATCTACGCGCGCCTGGCTTCGCGGGAGGCGCTGCCGGCAGGCCGCGTGCTGGAAACCGACGAGGTGCATACCCGCGGCACCGGCGAAGGCTGGGCCACCGACGCCGACGCCTGAGTCGACAAGCCTGCGCCCGTTGGGTCGGGCGTGAGGTCGCAGCCGTTCGCTTTTTCTCCACGGCGTTTTAGCCTGGGGTGCGCGATCATGGCGCAATGACCAGACACCGCAACGGCCCCGCAGCCGCCCTCGCCCTCCTCTGCTTCATCGTTCCGGCCCAAGCCCAGGACGCCGCCAACGAAGCGAAGTCCCTGGATCGCATCGTGGTCAACGCCGCCCGGCTGCAGGGCGTCAGCGCGTTCGACACGCCCGCCTCGATCGACATCATCGACCTGCGCGGCGAGGTCAACACGCCGGGCATCAGCCTGTCCGAACGGGTCGCCGGCGTGCCCGGCCTGCTGGCGCGGGACCGGCAGAACTTCGCCCAGGACACGCAGCTGTCGATCCGTGGCTTCGGCGCGCGTTCGACCTTCGGCGTGCGCGGGGTGCGGCTGTTCGCCGATGGGATCCCGGCCACGCTGCCGGACGGCCAGGGCCAGCTGTCACATTTCAGCCTGGCCGCCGGCGACCGCGTGGAGATCATGCGCGGCCCGTTCTCGGCGCTGTACGGCAACTCGTCCGGCGGCGTGGTCCAGATCATCAGCGCACGCGGCACCGAACCGGACCAGGTGCAGCTGGGAATAACCGGCGCCCGCCACGACGCCTACACCGCCAGCGCACGCCTGCTGGGCGCGCGCGGGCCGCTCGGCTACAACCTGGCCGGCTCTGTTTTCGATACCAATGGCTACCGCCGCCACAGCGCCGCGCGCCGCGAGTCCGGCAACGCCAGGTTGAGCTTCGACTTCGGTAGCGGTGCCAGCCTCGACCTGCTGTTCAACCACCTGGACCTGGCGGCACTGGATCCGCTCGGCCTGACCGGCGCGCAGGTCGCGCAGGATCCGCGGCAGGCGACCGCGGTGGCCGCGCTATTCAACACGCGCAAGACCGTGCGCCAGGACCAGGGCGGCGCGGTGTTCACGCGCGACTTCGGCGCTGGGCACCAGCTGCGCGTGCTCGGCTACGGCGGCCGACGCCAGGTGGTGCAGTTCCTGTCGGTGCCGCCCGGCGCGCAGTTCAACCCGCTCAGTTCCGGCGGCGTGATCGACCTGGACAGCGAGTACCGCGGTGTCGACGCGCACTGGAGCTGGGTGGGCGTAGTGGCGACCCGTCCGTTCGAATTTACTGCGGGCGCCAATTACGACCTGCAGGACCAGCGCCGGCGCGGCTACGAGAATTTCGCCGGAGACACCCTCGGCGTGCGCGGTCGCCTGCGCCGCGACGAAGACAACGAAGTCAGCAACTTCGACCAGTATGCACAGGCGTGGTGGGAGCTGGCGCCACGCTGGTCGCTGCTGGCCGGCGTGCGCCGCAGCACCGTGGAGTTCGGCGCCAGCGACCGTTTCGTTACCGCGACCAATCCCGACGACTCGGGCTCGGTCAGCTTCAGCGAGACCACCCCGGTGGCCGGCGTGGTGTTCGAGCCCTCGCAGGACCTGCGCGTCTACCTGTCGGCCGGACGCGGCTTCGAAACACCTACTTTCAACGAACTCGGCAACCGCGCCGACGGCGGCAGCGGACCGGCGTTCGACCTGCGGCCTGCGGTCAGCCGCAATGCCGAAGTCGGCGTGAAATGGCGCGGCACTGGCGATGCGCGCGTGGCGGCGGCGCTGTTCCGCGCCGACACCGACGACGAGCTGGCGGTGGTGCGCAACGTCGCCGGTCGCAGCAGCTTCCGCAACGTCGGCTCGGCCCGCCGCCAAGGGCTGGAGGCATCGCTGGACATGCCGCTGGCCGAACAGTGGACGCTGCGGCTGGCCTATACCTTCCTCGATGCCGAGTTCCGCAGTCCGTACCTGGTCTGCACAGGTCCAGGCTGTACCGTGCCGTCGACGCCGGTGGCCGCGGGCTCGCGCATCCCCGGCGTGGCCCGGCACCAGCTGTTCGGCCGCGCGCAATGGAACGGCGCGCGCTGGAGTGCGGCCATCGAAGGCAACGGTGTCGGCGATGTCGTGGTCAACGACATCGGCACCGAAACCGCGCCGGGCTACTTCCTGCTCAACCTGGAAGCGGCACGCACGTGGACTCACGCCAGCGGCTCGTTGCGCACCTTCGTGCGCGTCGACAACCTGCTCGACAAGTCCTACATCGGATCGGTCATCGTCAACGAAGGCAACGGCCGTTTTTACGAACCGGGCCCGGATCGCAGCTTGCTGGTGGGTGCGCAGTGGCAGTGGTCACATTGACAGGGGTTTGCTGCTCGAGTGCTGGACGCCGCCGGGTAGTGGCCGGCTCCCCTGGCGCTGAGGTCTCGCAGCGCCCAGGTTGAAAGACGGCGCGCCAGCAGCAACCGCTCGCCAACCCTCCCCTTGCTGCCCAAAGGGAGGGAGCAAAGCCGAGAAGCATCCGCCCTGGCCTCCTCCCTTGCACGCAGCGCAGGGGAGGATTGAGGAGGGGTGCTCTTGCTCTTTCTCGCGCTGTTGCGGCGCCTTTCAGCGGCGCTCCGAGGTACCCGAATCGCCCACGCAGGCGCTCGGCTCACGCGGCCGACGACTCCACGTCGCGCGCTCCGACATCACGGCCCGCGGTCACACTGGCCGGCGCGCGGAACTTCCGGTCCTGGACCACCTTGGCCAGCTGGGCCACGACCAGCGGGGCGAACCACGCGGCGTAGTGCAGCACCGGGCCGTCGAGCATCGGCAGCAGTCGCGGCAGGCCGATCGCCAGGAACGCAATATGGCTGGCGATACCGGTGCCGAACATCGCCGCGTAGTGCTCGCGCAGCAGCGCAGCATCGTCCCGCGGACAGGCAGCCTGCTGTTTGCGCCCACTGCACCCACCTCGGCAACCGGCCGCGGGCGGGGGACAAGTTCATCGCCACCAGCTGGATCCTGCTGCAGACCGCGGACAAGCTTTACGGGGCAGCCTGATCGCCGGTGCAGGTTG
>JBDNHW010000016.1:0-20531 GCA_041688625.1 Pseudoxanthomonas sp. | reverse complement strand
CCGTCGGAACCAGCTCTACAAGTGGAAGGCCGCCCTCGTTCGTTCGGGCGAGCTGTCGTTCCCGGGATCCGGCCGCAAGCCGGCCGATCAGGACTCTGAGGTCGTGCGGCTGAAGCCTGAGCTGGTTCGCGTCACGGAGGAGCGCGACATTTTAAAAAAAGCGGCCGCGTACTTCGCGAGGGAACTGCCATGAGGTACGACTTCATGCGGTGCAATGCAGGTCAGTTCTCGCTCGTTGGCATGTGCCGTGCCCTGCGTGTCAGTCGCAGCGGCTACTACGCCTGGCGGCATCGTGGACCGAGTATCCACCAAGCGGAGGATCGAACGTTGGCGACCCATGTTCAGCGCGTGCATATCGCTTCGCGCGAGGCGTACGGTGCACGCAAGGTGTGGAAGACGCTGGTGGCAGAAGGCATCGACTGCGGGCGGCATCGTGTAGCCCGGATCCGGCGTGAGAACGGTATCGAGGCGCGCCGGCGACGCCGCTTCAAGGTGACCCACTACGCCCGCCGCCATAAGAGCACCGCGCCGGACCTGCTCCGCCGGCAGTTCCAGGTCGAACAACCGAACCGATGCTGGGTCGGTGATGTGACCTTCATCAGCACGCGTGCCGGCTGGCTTTACCTGGCCGTTCTGATCGACCTGCACTCACGCAGGGTGGTGGGCTGGGCCCTGTCTGGCAGGAACGACGAGCCGCTGGTCTCTGCTGCACTACGCATGGCGGTGGAACATCGACAGCCCGCTGCGGGCCTCATCCACCACACTGACCGCGGCGTGCTGTACAGCTCGGGCAACTACCGTCGCCTGATGAACGAGCACGGCCTGCTCCCCAGCATGAGCCGCCATGGCGACTGCTACGACAACGCATGCGCGGAAAGCTTCTTCTCCACTCTGAAAAATGAACTCATCCACGGCCAAGCCTTCGCCACACATGAGGTCGCAAGAATGGCCATCGTCAGCTACATCGAAGGCTTCTACAACCGCAAGCGCCTTCATCAAACGCTCGACTATCGAGTGCCGGCAACTGTTGACGACGAAGCGATAAGTGCTTAACTAACGTGTCCGAAAAAGCCGGGCCACCTCAGAGTGCACTTTCTCCCAATCTTTAGGCTTGATCATTCTTCCGCGGGCGCCCGATTTTTGTCGGACCCGCTCGACGGCTGAGCTGCTTCTCTATGGTGGCCCGGAACCGCTCGCTTCCCAGGGTGTGCTGTGCACCACGTCTACCAACTCGCCGGGGCCACCAGCGGCAGCGACAACTACAATCGGCTGCGCAATGTATTGATCCGGGTGCTGAGCCAGCCAACGGAGCAAACGGCGGCGGACCGGGCGGCGATCACTGCCTGGGTATCTCAAACCCGTAGCCGCTTCGACGCCATAATCACCACCACGGATGCCCAAGCGGTCTATTACGCAATCGGCAGCGCCCACAGCTCTGTGGGCATCAATCTGCCTCGTGGCTGGGCACGGTCCCTGCTGGTCAACGGCACGGTGACGGCATCCGGGAGACAGTTCGACCCGGGGCTGGGTGCGTGGGGGTTCGCAGGCGCAGCACTCCTCAGCTATGACGCTGTTCACAACAGCCACTTCCACATCAAGCGGCCGCGCGAGCGCTGAATCAGGAGAGCAAACGGGACGAAGGTAAATTACTCCGCTCGGGGCTCCTCGGGCGCCCGCGAGGCTTGACGCTCGCGGGCCACTCCAGACTGTCTCCGTTCAAAGGTGTCCGTCAAACCCGGGCCAGCTCACTCTGTCCCCGATCCTGCTTAAAAGAAAGACCCGCATCGATGTCGATGCGGGTCTTGTCAGCCAACGCTTCCGTGCGACCTGCAACCATCGCAGGTTCACGGCCTTCTTTCTTTTTCAGCCGGCCGGGATCAGGACCTTGTCGATCACGTGGATCACGCCGTTGCTGGCCTCGATGTCGGCCGTGGTCACGTTCGCATCGTTGATCTTGACCTTGCCGTCTTCAGTCGTGATCTTCAGCTTGGGGCCGCCAACGCTATCGGCTTCCGACAGCTTGACGACGTCGGACGAAGTCACCTTGCCCGCCACCACGTGGTAGGTCAGGATCGCGGCCAGCTTGGCCTTGTTCTCGGGCTTGAGCAGCTCATCGACGGTGCCGGCCGGCAGGGCCGCAAACGCCGCGTCGGTCGGGGCAAACACGGTGAACGGGCCGGGGCCCTTGAGGGTTTCGACCAGGTCGGCTGCACCCAGGGCTGCAGCGAGAGTGTTGAACTGGCCTGCGCCTACGGCGGTGTCGACGATATCTTTGGTGGACATGTTGGTTTCCTTGGTGGGGGTAGTGCTGGGGGTAGTGCTGGTGGTGGTGCCGTGCGTGGTGCCGTGATTGCCGCCGTGATTGCCGTGATTGCCGTGATTGTCGGCAAAAGCGGGAGAAGCGGCGAGGGCGAGCAGCGAGATGGCGACTGCGATCGACTTGACGGCGGGATGGGTCACGAGTCACTCCTTTCTGGGGTTGTTCCGGGAGCAGCAGGATAGACCCGGAGACGTCACGCCGGAGTGAAACAAGAACTTGTACGAATGTTGTACATTTGTATTATGTACAGCGTAACTTCCACTTCCCGGATGACCGGCCTGGCGCCGGGCACCTTGCGTGCCTGGGAACGGCGATACGCGGTGGTCGACCCGCTTCGCGACCAGGTCGGACGCCGCGTCTACGACGCGCGCATGGTTGAGCGACTGACGCGCCTGCAGCGCCTCACCGAGCGTGGCCATCCCATCCGCCGCCTGGCCACGCTCGGTGATACGGCGCTGGACGATCTGCTGAACGAGTCCTCGCAGATCGGCTACGGCGGCGTGGAGATGCTCAGCGAGCGGATGCTGGAGGCGGTGATCGGTTACCGCATCGGTGCGCTGGACCGACTGCTCTCGGTGGCCATTGCCACGCTGCCGCCGGCGATCCTGGTGACACGGGTCATCTCGCCGCTGCTGACTCTGGTGGGCAAGCGCTGGGTCGAAGGCAAGCTGGACATCGCGCAGGAGCGCCTGCTCAGCAGCCTGCTGCGCGCACGGATGATCGCCATCCTCAATCCGCGCCCCAGCGAAACCGGCCCCAAGCTGCTGTTCTGCACGCTGCCCGGCGAGCATCACGAACTGGGTTTGTTGATGGCCGCGCTGCTGGCCTACGGGGCGGGCGCCCCGTTGCTCTACCTGGGTACCGATCTGCCGGCGGGCGACCTTGCCACGCTGGCGAGGGAGTTGGGTGTGAAGGCCGTGGCGCTGAGCTGCGTGGACTCGGGCCTGGCGGACAGCGCATTGGACGACATCGCCACGCTGGTCACGTTGCTGGCTGGCGGCGTGGAGGTATGGGTGGGCGGCGCGCAAGCAGATTTCCTGTGCCGCAAGCTGGCCCATCCGCGGGTCAGGCAGGTGACCGACCCGGCCCTGATCGAACGCCTGGTCCGTCGCCTTTAGGGCGCGGCAGCTTGCACGTTCCCCGCGTGCAATTTGAAAGCCGAAAACCCGCGAAAACCCGGGTCAGCGTGCACTTTCTCCTGCTTCCTGTGCTTTTGGTCGAACGCCCGATCCTGGGGAGAAAAGGTCTTCAGGAAAAAATTGTCAGGTTCATGTGTCGCTGGCGCGTTGGGTGACCCCCGGCCCTAAGGTCGACACGCATCCTGTAAACGCCTCGACCTTGCACGCGCCGGCGTGCCTCATGGTCGGCAGCTGGCCGCGTCTGCTTTTATTGGCCCGTAGCGCCGTCCTGGCTTATCGGTATGGGCCGGGGCCGCGCCAGACCAGTTCGCCCTGCCGGTAGACCTGCTGCATGATGATCGCCTCGCGCGCATCACCGATGGTGTCCAGTTCCGGCGAGTCCGGCTCGAGCAGGCGACACGGGCCCGACTCGCGCCTCAGCGCGGTTTCCAGCGGGCAGACCATGTACTGCCGTATGCCCGGCAGCGGAATGAAAAGCTCGGTCATGCCCTGGTCGCGCCAGGCGCGCAGCCGGGTTTCGCTGAGCAAGTCGTAGTACACCTGATAGCCGCCTACTTCCATGCTGGCGTCAGCGGAGGAAGCGCCGTTGCCGCGGCCGCGCTCGATCGTGGGTCTCCTGGCCAGCCCCGCATTCACCGGGGCGAGGTTTTCCTGGAGCATGCCCGGCGGCTGTCCCCAGATATGCGAGCGACGCTGCGGCGTCGTGGACGGTGGGGGCGTAGTGGGTGCGGTTGCTGCCGGCGCTGGTGCCGGGTCCTGCGTTGCAACGTCCGGGACGTTCGGCGGCACCGGATCGTCGGCACGCTCGACCAGCGTGGACTGGACGGGCGAGGACGCGGGGGGCGTCGCGGCGGGTTTGCTCGCGACCGCGGGGCTGAGCGGTGGTGGCGTCCTGCCGATGAAATCCACGGCCATCCTGCTGCCGGCGTCGGAGGCGGCGCCCTGCGGCGTGGTCACGGTGATCGGGGAAGACAACATCGCCAGGAGCACCAGCAACAGATGCAGCAGCGCGCTGAAGAGCACGGCGAACCAGTGCTGCACGCGTTCGATTCGGGGCTGGGACCTGGCATCGGCCCGGCTCGACGCCTTGCTCATGCTGCCGCAGGCGCGTTGGGGGTGGGGGCCTTCATGTGCAATCTACAGCGTGCGATCGGTGGGGCCGCATCGTAACGTGTCAGCGGTTGTCCCTATGGTCCGATGTCTGTGGAACCCGGGCCCCTCCACTCCGGGCCGGTTCTGATATCGCCTCTGGAGTGGCGTCAGGTTCACGCCTGGAACGATCAGCGCAGCCGGTCGGCGATGCCGGCCAGCGTGCCGCCAAGGGCCACCAGGCGGCGTTGTTCGATGGCTTTCCTTTTCGCGCCCAGCGGCGCGAGACGCCCGGCCAGGATGCCCAGCTCGCCGGCCAGTTTGGCGTCGGCCGTGCCGGCCTGGAGATGCACGTCTGCGCGTTGCAGCGCGTCGTTGAGCCCGGCCACGTTCACTTCGCCGATGACGTTGCCGCGCGCGAGCTGGTCGATATAGGCCCGCGCGATCCCCGGGGAGTCCGGCCAGCGGATGCGCATTTGCTGCTGCGGGTTGAATACGCTGTCGTTGGTAGCCAGCGCGGCGGCGCGGATTTCATTGTCGGTGAGGAACTCGCTGGGCTCCAGCGCCAGCACGTCCAGCCCGCGGACGATCTCCGATCCATAGATACGACCGTTGTAGAAATACGCTGACCAGAAGCCGCCGGTGACCAGGGCCTCGGTGCTGACCGGACCGCGATCGAAGTACGCGATCTCGAACGGGTTGGCCGAATCGGTGAAGTCGATCACCGACAGCCCACCCTGGTACCAGGCCTGGACGAACACATCGCGGCCGGGCACCGGAACCATCGAGCCGTTGTGCGCAACGCAGTTTTCGGTGACCGTCTGCGGCGCCGGAATCTTGAAGTAGCCGCGGAACACCAGCTTGCCGTCGACGATGTCGTAGATGGCGTCGGCGCCCCAGTCCAGCGGATCCGATGCCCGGCAGCGCGGTCGGGAGCCGCCGCCCCACTCGTCGGTGAAGACCACCTTGGTGCCATCGTTGTTGAACGTCGCCGAGTGCCAGTAGGCAAAACCAGAATCGATGACCGCATCGATGCGCCTGGGTTTCAGCGGGTCGGTGATGTCGAACAGGATGCCGTTGCCCGAGCACGCCCCGGCCGCGATGTTTTTCTCGGGGAATACGGTGATGTCGTGGCAGTGATCGGTCTTGTTGGTGTCCTGGGTCATGTCACCGTGGTCGCCGCCGCGCCACAGGCCGGCCAGCACGCCGGTCTCGTCGTCGGCGAACACCGCAGGGCTGTCGACGATCCGCGACCTGGACGGGTCGGCAATCGGGATCTCGATGACGTCGATCCGGAACAGCGCAGTGCGTTCGTCGCCAGCCAGTTCGTCGACGCAGCGCTCCAGCTCTTCCTGCTTGCGAACCGAGCTGGTTCCGGAGTTGTAGACGACGATGCGGTCGGCGTCGCTGGACACCACCGAGTGGGTGTGGGAGCCGCGGCAGGTCTGCACGGCCCCGACCTGCTTCGGCCGTGCCAGGTCGCTGATGTCGAACACGCGCAGGCCGCGAAAGCGCTCGGCCGACACGTCCTCGATGACGCCCTGCAGGCCGCAGTCCAGCCGGCCGCGGGTTTCCTGCGCGGACATCAGCAGCAGGTTGCCGACGATGGACACGTCGCCTTGCCCGCCCGGGCAGACCACCGAGCTGACCAGCGTGGGCACGCCGTCCTTGCCCAGGCGATAGGTGTTGAAGCCGTGGTAGTTGCCGATGACCAGGACATCGCCGGAGAAGGCCATGTCGGTGTTGGCAAAACTCAGCAGACCGCTACGGGACTTGCCGGTGGATTCGCCCTTGAAACGCTTGAACGCCTTGTCGCGCGCGCCCTTGGCTTGCGCCTCCTCGTCCTTTTCCTCGTCGTCGACCGGCTCCAGCGGCAGGCCGGCCGGGTTCTCGGGGTCGAAGAATCCGGGTGGCATTGGCAACGACGCCACAAGCCGCAGGTTGGCGATGGCCTCCCCCGCGTCGCGGAAACCGGCGGCCAGCCCGGTGCGCGGATCACCGCTGACGGTGGCCAGCAGCGCCGACATACGCTCGATTTCCGAAGCCTGGTCATTGCTGACGTCGGTGACGAACTCGAACAGGGTCGGGTCGTAGGCCGATCCGGACTGCTCGAGCAGATCCTCGACCATGGTTAACGCGCCGGCGTGGTGGGCGATCATCAGCCGCAAGAACATCGCGTCGAAGGCCGTGCCTTCGGTTTCGGCCAGTGCCGCCATTTGCTCCTTAGAGGTCATGCCGGCCATCTCGTGGGCGGTATGCATGCCTTCGTGCGCATCCGGAGCGGGAACATTCTCGGAACGGGAGGCAAGCCACTGCTGCATGAAGCCGATCTCGTCGAGCTGCGAAGCCTCGATGCGCCCGGCCGCGTCGATCAGCGCCGGTGAATTGGTGCGCCCGCCCACCAGCGCCGCCATCTTCAGGGCCTGGTGATGGTGGGGGATCATGTCCTGCATGAACCGCACGTCGGCCGCCGAGTGGCGCGATGCCGCGATCTGCACCGCCTCGTCCGCCGACAGCTGGCGCGAGTCCTGGCCAGGTGCACCGGGGTTGATGATGCTGACCTGCGCATTGCCGGGCACGGGACACGTGGCGAGCATCAAGGCCGCCAGGGCCGGTCCGGGACAACGGCGGAAAAGACCGGCAATCAGGGTCATTGTTGTTAATCCTTGTTCAAGCGTATCAATCGAAAATCCAGCGCACCCGCGCTCCCCACCCTTGCGAATCCAGTGTACCCCGCCGTTGTCCGAGGACTGAAGGAGCCAAAGAGAACGGAGTGGACTACTCCTTTTTGCCGCCCTTTCACACGCATGACATTACGATGCCCGGGACCCTGGCCTGTACACAAAGCAGCCGCTGTAACCCAGGATGACCAGCAGGATTCCGCCCCGCGCAGGCTGCCATGCAGGCAACTTCCGCAAGGGTTACCGATCAACCAAGGAGTACAAAATATGTCCAGTCCAGAGCATAAAGCAAAAGTCTGGAACATGATCAAGGCCATCAAAGTTGGAATGTTGACGACCGAAGTCTCTGGAAGTCTCCACTCCCGTCCCATGCACATCGTCCAGGATGAGTACGACGGCACACTCTGGTTCTTTACGAGCAAGGCTTCGGCCAAGGTTTTCGAGATCAAGAAAGACCGGGACGTGTGCTTGACCTTTGCCAGCGAGAAAACGGAGACCTACGTTTCCCTCACCGGCCGCGCGACGATCACCCAGGACAGGACACTCATCGAAAGATACTGGAACCCTTTCGTGGGTGCCTGGTTCCCCGAAGGCAAAGACGATCCAGAGGTTGCGCTCATAGAAGTCCATGTCCGGGCTGGAAAGCACTGGGACTCCACTTCAAGCAGGGTTCTGCAACTCTTTGAAGTTGCGAAAGCCAACTTGACTGACTCGACTCCCGATATGGGAGAGAACGAGCAGTTCGGCCGCCTGTAGGGGCGAAGAAGGGCACTCGACAGTCGCGGGGGAAGCAATCCGGTAATCCCCCCAGCGCGCCAAGCAAGGTGGCCATGTCGGTACCGATGGTCTCGTCTGGCTGAAGCGAGCTGGTGGCCTGCCGGAAATCGCTGTCGCTCAGGAAAATCCGGTCAACCGGGGTGAATAGTTCGACGCCGCTCTGCATGCGACGAAACTGGTCCACAGGCGCGGGATGTCGACCAGCCCCATGCCGGTCTTTTACGGAAATGACGTCAGCGTGCAATGTCCGCGATTGCCGCCGCCGCTTCAGCGCTTCTCGCGCGTCTGCGCATGAAAGTCGGGCGGCTTCCTGGCGACCCAGGCGAGGAAGCGGGCGATGTCGGCCTGCTCGCGCAGGGTGGTGATGTCGGCGCCGATCCGCTCCAGCTCCCTGTTGGGCAGCGTCTTATGCAGCGTTCGGTGGCAGATCGGGTGGATCGGCACGGTCGATCGCCCACCGCGGCTCTTGGGCACCGGGTGGTGGTATTCGACCAGGCGGCCGATCGGGCGCGTGCAGAGCCAGCAATGAAGTACATCGGCCATGACCATCAGTTGGATCCGTTCTCGTCAAGCAAAACAGGGTTTGAGAAAATCCTCTCTTTTGCCCCACCTTCAGAAGCTTCTTAAAATACCGACGAACACGGTAGGAACAAGGTCCGTACCCGGCTCGATCAAGGGACTGTCCGCGATATCGCTCGGGTATCTTTCTACCTCTACAGCGACAACGCTCGCCCATCTGACGGTGAACGGAACGATGGCGGCGATGCCTGCGTGGGGAATCGTGCTGCGGCCCGGGCGATAGTCGATGACACCGCGTGCGACTTCTTCCGGCAGGGTGCCGTAATAGTAATCGGCGACATCGCGGGACAGCAGCTTGATCCCGATCGATGGGACCAGCCTGACGACGCCAATCTGCAACGGGTGGCGATATTCGATTGCGCCCCGATAGCCGTCGCTGGCACCGCTGATGTCCGTCTCGGCGGAAAGCTCCAACTCTCCCGCCTGGCCCGTCCAGATGGCAGACATACCGGCATTGATGGCGTTGTCCCGCTCGTCCAGAAGGCGGCGGTCGATCCCGTTTCGAACCAGCGCCCGGGTGCCGAAGTCATCGGCGTCCATCCCATCCAGGCGCGCGCCGACAAATCCGTTGAGCTTGAATCCGTCGCGGTCGATCAACCGGTAACCGACATCCAGTCCCGTCCAGTAGAAGCGCTCGCCTTCGTAATCGATGAGCGGGAAGGCCAGCACACGGCTGTCCTGGCCGGCATAGAGCGTGTCCCGTACCGCGACGCCAACGCCGATGCGCCACTGCCCGGGCGGCTCAGGCTGTTGCGCCTGCGCACACAGCGGTGCCAGTGATGCGAGCAGGACCGCCGCACAGTGCATCTTCATCCGATTACTCCTTTTAGGTATCGAGTGCGCCACGTGGCGGCGGCCGGACTGGATGCACGAGGCCAGCATCAGATCAGAGTGCGTTTGCTCAAGACTCTTCGCGTGTCCGCGGGCGCGCGGTGCTGGCTGGGGCGGCTCGGCAGTCGAGCCGTGTCTCCATGGCAGCATGGAGGCGATCGCTTCAGGCATTGAACCTGACGTCTTTACGCCTTGTCGACATCGGCCATCCGTCAGCGCGGTGAACCGCCAACCGGTCTGATGGCTGGCGCCGGCCCCAAGCCACTGGTCCTGATGCACGAACCACAGCTTGTGCAGCACCGGCTTGGTCAGGGTGAACGGATAGCTGTCGCGCGTGCCCATGCTGCGGTTGAGGCGGTTGAGCGCATCGGTGAGCGGGAGCCAGCGCTGGATTATGTCGCGGAAGGAAGGCGCGTCCGCGTCGAGTGGATCGGCCGACATCGACGGTTCGTCCGAATGTTCGGGCTCCAGGGCCATGCCGCATGCGGTGGCGGTGTCCAGGGTGTCCACCATGTGCATGTAGTGCGCCTTGCCATCGGCCCAGTCCTCGTAGGGATGCATGGTGGCGTAGGCGCTGACGTACGAGGCCTGCCAGTGTTCAGGCGGATCGCTTTTGTAATGATGCTGCAGCGCCTCGCCATAGTCGAGGCGGTCGTCGCCGAACAGCGCGCGGCACTGGTCGATCATCGGACCCTCCTCGACCAGGCGCATGAAGTAGTAGTGGCCGATCTCATGGCGGAAATGACCGAGCAGGGTGCGGTGGCGCTCGTCCATCTGCACACGGGTGCTGGCGCGATGGGCGTCGTCGGCCTCGGCGATGTTGATCGTGATCAACCCGTCGTTATGGCCGGTATGAACTGGCGGCCCACCGCTGAAGTATTCGAGGAACTCGAACGCCAGCCCGCGCTGCGGATCGTCGTGGCGCGGAACCACGGGCAGGTCCAGTTGCACCAGCGTGTCGAGCATGCGGCGCTTGGCGCGCTCGAGCCTGTACCAGTACTTGCGGTTCTGCTGCGAAGCCAGCGACGGGATGATCGTGGTCAGCCGGCACGCCTGGCACAGCGTCTGCGGATCGTCCCGGGCAATCATCCGGTTGCAGACCTGGTTGACCGCATAGTTATGGCATTGCCGATAGCGACGACCCTCGATGTCCGGCGCCAGGCTGCGCCAGGTATCGCCGCCATCGGGCACGAACGCGTTGATTTGCCCGGTGTATTCCACGAATCCCAGCACATGGCCGCAGCGCTCGCAGCTGACGTTTTCATAGGAGACATGCTGGTTGCAGTGGTCGCAGTGGAAGTTTTTCAAGGCTGTGCCGCAGTGTCGCGCCGGATCCCGGCGTGGGGAGGCCACGATATCGCACCCATGGTTGAGAGAAGATGAGCAAAGGGGTCAGGTTGGACTACCCCCAGTTCCTCGGACAGTTTGATTGGTCACCGCTGCCATCTTCTCTGACTGGGCTGGCGAGCGGTCGCCCGTGTGCTGTGAAGAAGATGTATCGGGGTGGTCTTTCTTGTGTGGCGGTGGGAAAGGCAACTCTGACCATCGTTCCTGGTGAGTTGAGGAGTCCTGCTTCGGCTCCCTTGTCGGTTCGAGTCATTTGCCGAGCGGACAGGTGTTCCCCTGCACCACGCACGTCGGCGCGGCGCGGCGCGGCGCATCTGCTCCTCGCTGAGTGGTGGCGGGCGCGCGATCGCGGACTGGGTTTCGGCACGCGTGCCGGTTACCGTCTTGATGCCTTGCCAGGATTTCTGCAGGCCGAGGTCTACCGGATCCCATTTGTGCCTTTTTCCTGCACTTTCACATGGGTGACATTACGATGGCCCGAACCCCAGGCCGCACCTGGCGCGGTCAGAAGGGCAATACACGACGACCAGCAAGTTCCGCCCTGCGCAAGCTTTCATGCACCCAGCGTCCGCAAGGGTCACTCAACACATGAGGAGTACAGATTATGTCGAGTCCAGAACATAAAGCGAAAGTATGGAACATGATCAAAGCGATCAAAGTTGGAATGTTGACGACAGAAGTCTCTGGCAGTCTTCACGCCCGTCCCATGCACATCGTGCAGGACGAGTATGACGGCACACTCTGGTTCTTCACGAGCAAAGATTCGGCCAAAGTCTTCGAGATCAAGAAAGAACGAGACGTATGCATGACCTTTGCCAGCGAAAAGATGGAGACATACGTTTCCCTCACCGGCCGCGCCACGATCACCCAGGACAGAAAGCTTATCGAAAGATACTGGAATCCATTCGTGGGGGCCTGGTTCCCTGAAGGCAAAGACGATCCAGAGGTAGCTCTCATAGAAGTCCATGTCCGGGCTGGAGAGCACTGGGACGCCACCTCGAGCAAGGCTCTCCAGCTCTTTGAAATTGCGAAAGCCAACCTGACCGAATCGACTCCCGATATGGGAGAGAACGAGCAGTTTGGGCGCTTTTAGGGGCCAAAGGGTACGCGGAAGAGTCGCGGCGAAGATGATCCTCCCATTTTCGGCAGTTGCCGGAAGCGGAGCTGGGCGACGAGTACCGGATTGTCCATTGGAACTTGACCCGGTCCGCGCCGCGATGGTCGTCTGCGTGCCAACTCGACGCCGGCCTGGCAACAGCTGCGCACATGGCAGCGCTGGTGCACGGCCTGGGCAGCATCGTGGTGCTGCATTCGGTGCGCGACGAGTACGCGCGCCAGGCGTCACTGGCGCCCGACCCCGCGGTGCCCCTGGTGTTGCTCGACACTGCGGGGGTGACGGCGGCGCGGCTCGCGGCGTGCTGGGACTTGCCAGGGTCGACCGTGCCGGCCTTGCAGGCCACCGAGGCGAGCAAGGATCCACTCGCCCGGATTCCCCAGATGGGCCGTCAGGCGGGGGCTGTTGAGGTTCTCGTACAGGCGGGCGCGATCGACGAGCATGTGGCGGCGGCCACGCTCGGGGCGTTGACGACAATGGGCCAGAGAACAAGAGCGTTTGACTCCGGCGCTTTCTGACCGCTTGACGAGGCAGTCGCTGCCGCTGGAACTCGAAGGGGATGAAGGCGCTCAAGCGGCCGTGCCCTGGGGCCAGAACGAACCAGAATGGGACGGAGTGATCTGCCTCCGCTTTGGGCAGGTCAGGCCCGGTGCGTGCCTGATACTCTCGGAAAATCCTACTTTGAAACCTCGAAGGCAGTGAGATGAATTCTTCCACCTTGCATGGTGCCGAAGCGTGCGCACCGGGTACAGATGAGGACGCACCGAAGTCGACGCCGCAGTCTCTAGAGCGATTGCTGCCCGAAGACGCCTCGCAACGGGAGGTCGTGCACAACGAAGTCCATGCCCGGCCAACGGTCGCCATCGACCTGCCGGCGCTGGTTGTCTATATCGCGTTGCTCAATGAGAACGTGTCGCGCGACCAGGAATGCCTGCATATGAGGCTGTTGCCGGGTCAGGGTGAGCTTGACGTCGAGCGCTTGTCCGGAAACTTCCTGCAACTGCACTTCGAGGGGTTTTCCATCACGTGGGAGCGCCACACCGAGTTCACCCGATATTCGATCGTCCAGCCGCTGGCGGAGAGTGTGTCTCTTGGGGCAAGCGACCCGGACTTGATGTCGGCCCTGCGGCTGGCGCCGGAATGGCTGCGCACTCTGCCAGGCCAGACCATCGCGGCCATCAAGCTCGCCTGTCTGCACGGCGATGTGACCAAACCGGCGGCGTGTCTCGAACAGTCGCGCGCCTGGTTTGGCGAGCATCCAGTCCTGGCCTCCATGATGGGCGCAGCCGGACACTCCATGGTGGTCACTGACCTCATGCTGCGTGCGAGCGGGTTCGAGCACATGTTGCTCGTCGCTCCGCCGGAAACCAGCAGCGCGCGCGCTGGACGCGTCACCCGGCGGGTGCTCGAGCTCGAGACCTATCGGATCCTCTCGCTGCGTGGACTCTCGGCGGCCAAGCAGCTCTGGCCGATGCTGAGCGATGCCGATCGAACACTGTCGGATGTCATGGCGCGGTTGGAGAACACGCTGACGTCGGATCAGGAACTGCTGGATACGCTCGTCTCGATGGCCGCACGGGTGGAGCGTGCGACGACAGAGCATGAGTACTACTTTTCCGCCACCAGGGCTTACCACGCGCTTGTCCTGCAGCGTAGTGTCGAGCTGCGCGAGCAAGCGGTTCCCGGCACACAAACGCTTGGCGGTTTCATGCAGCGCCGTGTCGCCCCTGCCATTGCGACGGTCATTGCGACCGAACAGCGGCTGGCTTCGCTTTCCGAGCGGGTGTCGCGTGCCAGTGCGCTGCTGCGTACGCGGGTGGATATCGCTGCCGAGGCGCAGAACCAGCAGCTGCTGGAACAGTTGACGCGCGGGCAAGCGATGCAGCTGCGCCTGCAAGCAACGGTCGAGGGCCTGTCGATTGCCGCGATTTCGTACTACGTCGTCAGCCTGCTGTTCTATGGCGCCAAATCGCTTGAGGCCTCTGGAGTTGCAATCAATCCGGAGATCGCTGTGGGCGTATCGATTCCATTGGTGCTGGGCGCCGTCTGCGTCGTCACGCGACGAATCCACAGGAAACTGCGCTCGGGGATTTGAGTCCTGCTGACGGCGACAACCTCCTCGCCGACCTGCGTTCCAAGGCGAAGAGGTGTCAGGAACGATTGCTGTCATCGACCCCCGTTCGCGCGGGCTCGATATTGCCAAGGAGGACGGGTTGAGCTGGCCCGGGTTCGACGGACACCCTTGAACGGGGACGATCCCCTGGAGGTGTTCGATGGAGAAGCGTCAGAAGCCAGCGCAGGGCGGGGCGATCGATATCGGCTTTATCGGAGGGCGGGTCTTGACCCGCCACGCACCGTTCGGACACCAGATCACCGTGCGTGGCAATGCGATCTTCGACTTGCGCATCACGACTTCGATGATGGCGGGTCAAGACCCGCCCTCCGCGTGCTGCCGTGTCCCGAAATCGCCGCCTTTCCAGTGCCGATCCGATGGCGCGCGACTCGGACCTACTCCAACTCGACGGCGACTCTCGGGGAGCCCTGGGTGGTCGAGGACGCCTCGAACTCGATCGGCACCCGCACCCGGCCGGGAACCGGCTTGCCATCCTTGAGCTCCGGCGAAAACATCCATTTCATCGCGGCATCGACAGCGGCCCGGTCGAACACGCCGGCCGGTTCGGACTGTTCCACTTCGACCGCGACCGCGGTGCCCTGCGCATCGATGTCGATCAGCATCACCACCTTGCCACTGACGCCGCTGGCCAATGCCTCGGCCGGATAGGCTGGAGCTGACATCCTGTCGACCGATGCTGCTGACGGCGCTGCTGGCGCGGGTGCGGATGTGGAAGACATCGGTTTCGGTGGGGCCGGTGGCGCGGCTGCAGGTCTCGGCGCAGCCCGGGGCGGGGCCGGTTGTGCTGGCGGTGCGGGCGGCGGCGGCGCCACGCCAGGCGCGGACAATCCGGTACTCGGTGGTGCAGGGGGCGCGGGAGGCGCGGGAAGCGCCGGCGCAACGACTGCGGCCGCGTCATTCGACACCACCCGCGACGGCTGCGCTGCCCACGCGGTGACACCGGCACCGAGCAGCAGCACGACGACAACGGCGCTGCCGGCGATCCAGCGCGACAACGACGGAACAGGCTGCTTGAGCATGGCGATTCTCTCCTTGAGTGGATGGTTGCGGGCTTTATCGAAGGCTGCCCAGTGACACCCCAGCGGCAACGGCTGCGCGGCGAGCTGGGTCTTGAGCATCGCCTCGCCGTAGTCGCGGCGGGCGTGGTGGTGGCGCGTGATCACGCGCTGGTCGCAGGCCAGTTCCTGGTCGTGGCGGAAATGGCGCGCGGCCAGGTGCAGCAGCGGGTTGAACCAGAACACGCAGCGCAGCGCGGTCGCCAGCGCATTGAGCTGGAGATCGCCGCAGCGGATGTGCATGTGTTCGTGCGCCTGCATCAGCAGTCGCTGTTGGGGCGTGTATCGGCTATCGAAATCGGCCGGCACCACAATCAACGGCTGCCATAAACCGATCGCGGCAGGAAGGCCGGCGACGCTGTCCGCCTGGGCCATGCCATCGCCGCGCTGGCGCAGCTGCCCGAGCCCAGAGCGGAAGGCGCGTTGCTGTTGCACGAAGAATCCTGCAAACACGGTCGTACCCAGAAGCCACAGCGCGACAATCCATGTCACCAAGTGGACGCTGTCGTCGACGGCCGATGGCACGGGTGCAGCCAGCGATGCGCCGACGGTCGCAATCGCCATCGGCGCTGCCGGCGCCGCAGCGGCCGGCAACAGCACCGCAATGATCGCCGCAGGCACCAGCAGCCACAGCGCATAGGCGACGGTCGGCCCGAACGCCCCGCGCAGCGGTCGCCGCAAGCCGAGCACCAGCAGCAATGCCGCGCTCGCAGCGAGCGTGGTCTCGGTCAGCAGTCCGATCAGGTCAATGGCGTCCATCGTCGATCTCCTCCAGTAGCGTGCGCAGTTCGGCGATGTCCTTGGCGCTGAGTCCGCCCTGCTCGCTGAAGTGTGCGACCAGCGGGGCCACGCGCCCGCCGAACATGCGTGCGAGCAGGCCCTGGCTCTCGCCCATGACCCAGTCCTGGCGGCGCAGCACCGGCGTGTACAGATAGCGGCGTCCGTCGCGTTCGGCCTGGATCGCGCCCTTCTTGAGCAGGCGGTTGAGCAGGGTCTTGATCGTGGGTTCCTGCCACTGCTGCGACTGCGCCAGCGCGGCGACCACGTCCTCGGCGGCCAGCGGCTGGGTGCGCCACAGCACTTCCATCACGATCGATTCGGCTTCGCTGATCTGCATTGTTTACATCCGTAATCTTTGGAATGAGATTACGCCTGTAATTGCGCATGTCAAGCGCTGGTCACCCTGGGGGAAGGAAAGGGAAGGAGGCAGCTACCCGAACCGGGCTCTCGCCCAAAGGGGCCGGAGGCCGCACCGAACAGCGCTGGTCCACAGAGCATGAGCGTTCGAACTGACAGGCTTGATCCTCCGTCCCGTTTGCCCCGGGGCGCAGTCATGGCCAACAGCCTATTCAAAGGAGAAGCAGAATGTCCTTCCTCGACATCACCCTCATCCCGGTCCCCACCGCCAACAAGGCGGCGTACCTGGAGCACTCCCGCCAGACCACGCCGTCGTTCAAGGAGCATGGGGCGATCAGTGTCACCGAGTGGCGGGGGAGGGCGTGCCCAAGGGCAAGCTGACCGATTTCAGGAAGGCCGTGCACCTGAAGGACGGCGAGACAGTCACCGCGGGCTGGATCACCTGGCCCGATCCAGCCACGCGCGACGCCGCATGGGACAAGCTGATGCAAGACGAGCGGATGATGACGTTGGACATGCCCTTCGACGGCAAGCGCATGATCTTTGGCGGGTTCGAGCACCTATTGGAAAGCTAGCGCGCAAGAACCGGGGTCAGGGAAGAAGGTCCCGGTTTCCACAGACGGAGCCAGGGCGACGCAGGCAATGAACTGTTTGACTGCCGGCGTCCGGGTCTTCGTTCCGTTCAAAGGGGTCGATCAAACCCGCGCCGTGGCAGGTTCATCGGTAGATTGAATGAGCCGATCAGGAGAGCCTCAGCTGATTCACTTTACCCAGATTTTTCCGTCTCCCTACTCCGTAACGTACTCATTCCCCCGGGGGATACACGCGCTCGACATGGCCCTGCAGCTGGTTGGGCCAGAAGTACACCTGGCGCAGGGCGCCGGTGGCGTAGCGTTCGGCCTGGTCGTTGAAGTGCGGTGAGCGTGGATCGCCGCTTTCTCCGCCTGCACTCACTGCAAGCGCATCGACCCTGTCGCCGAATTCCACCACGGCCACGAAGCTGTTGCCACTGGTGCCGTACTGCCGCGTGGTCCCCGGCCAGCGCCTTGCACCGAACGATGCCAGCGAGCCCCAGCGTGCCGATGCAAACGGCACCGGGATGCTCGGCTGCCCATCATCAAAGGCCTGCACGATCGCACCATCGATGCGCTGGAAGCGGTTGACCTGTCCCCACGGCACGCCGCAGCTGCCGAAGTCCTGCTGCAGGCGTTGGGACACCTTCACCAGCGCGCCCAGGCGCGCCTGCGGCCCGGCCTTGCCCGCCATGAAGGCGTAAACGTCCATGTCCTCCAAATCGGCCTGGGCCTTGAGCGCATCCCACAGCGTGTCGCCCCACAGCACCGCCAGGGTGGTCGGCATCGAGCTGACGCCCCAGCGCAGGTCCCACTGGCGCAGCAGGGTGATCGGACCGGCCAGCTGCGCCTTGAGCGGATCGTCGGCCGCAAGCGCGGCGTGGTCGGCGACCACGGCATCGATCATCGGCCTGAAGACAGGCAGCTGCGGATCGTAGGCCGCCGTGATCAGCGCGGGCAGGGTGAAGTCGCGCTGGTCGAGCACGCGCATGGCATTGATGCCGCGCGGGTTCTCGCCGTAGCTGTCCATGTAGCGGGGGAAATCCGCGCGCTTCGGGCTGTCCTTGCCGGCCGCCGAATACGGCCAATTATTCGTGTTCATCACCCAGCCGTTGCCGGGGTCGCGCACTTGTGGCAGTTCGTCCAGGGCGTGCAGTCCTTGCCAGTCGGTCGCAGGATCGCTGCCGTCGACCGGCCTGGTGTAGTCGAACCGGTCGTCACGCCTGGGGATGAACTGCGGGTGCAGGTAGGCGATCTCGCCCTTGCTGCTGGCGAAGATGGTGTTGTTGGACGAGTTGGCCTTGCGCTGCGCCACTTCCATGTAGCTGGCGAAGTCGCGCGCCTTGGTCCGCAGCCAGCTTTGCTCGAGCGCCGGTAGTGGCTTGTGCATCAGCGCGACGCTGATCCACTTGCCGTCGTGCTCGCGCACGACCGGGCCGTGATGGGTGGCATGGACCTCGAAGCTGCGCTGGGCCATCGCGCCGTCGGCGCTGCGGTAGGGCACCACGATCTGGCGCGTGGTCACCGGACGCAGTGCATCGCCATAGCGGTACTGAAGGGCGTCGCCGTCGCGCTCGATGGTCTCGATGAATTCGTCCACGACGTCGGCGCCGGTGGAGGTGTGCATCCAGCCGATGTGCCGGTTGAAGCCCTGATAGATGAAGAACTGGCCCCAGGTGACCACACCGTACGCGTCCAGTCCCTCATCGCTGGTCATCTGCAGTTCGGAGCGGAAGAAGAACGAGGTGTGCGGATTGATCAGCAGCAGCGCGTTGCCGCTGGCGCTGCGTGAAGGCCCTATCGCAAAGCCATTGGAACCGGTGGGCTCTTCCTCGCTCGGCGGCGGCAGCACGCGCGCAAGCGCCAGCGGATTGTTGCCATAGAAGGCCTCGAGCTGCGCCAGCGACACATCCTCGATATCGCCGCCGATACTGCCTTCGGTGAAGCTCAGCGCCATCCATGGCTCGAAGCGTTTGATCACGCGCGGCTGCACCTGCGGATGCGTGGCCAGGTAGTGGTTGAGGCCATCGGCCCAGGCCTGCATCAACGCACGCAGCCAGTCCGGGCTGCGTGCGTGCAGCGCTTTCAGTTCCACCGGATCGATGAACAGTTTCATGCGCAGGTCTTTCCAGAGCGCGCTCTCGCCCTCGGCTTCGGCCAGGCGGCCCAGGGCGTTGAGGTAGTTGGTCTCGATGCGGTTGAAATCGTCCTCGGCCTGCGCATAGGCCATGCCGAAAACCGCATCGGCGTCAGTCTTGCCGCGCACATGGGCAATGCCCCAGTCGTCGCGGGTGATGGTCACCGCCTGTGCCTGGCGTTGCAAACGCGCGCGGTCGGGATCGTTGTCCTGCGCGTCGGCCACCGTTGCCAAGGCCAGCAGGCACAGTGCAAGCAGCGCGCGCGCGCGCCGAACAGGGCGGATGAAGGGCAATGGCCGCATCGGGGTTCCACCTCGGGACAGGTGCCCTTATTAGCAGAAAACCTCGAAGCTCAGGAAAAAGGAGGAGAACCAGAGCGTACGGAGGCAGTCAAGCGCCCCTCGCTGCGGACTACCGCCTGGCCGGTGGACGGCGTTGCCCTAGAGCGTGTTCTCCACCATGCGGAAGTCACCACGCCTTCACCATTGCCGACACCCGTTCGCGCGACCCTGCACGTCCGGTCGAGTCGGGCATTGAGTGCATGGCGTTTCATCTGAAGATGGGTGAGGGAGTCGAGGAGGGCTTGCGGCGCATCGCTATCGCGCAGATCGATGGTGCCCTGGAAGCTGCGGACGATCACGACGCCCGGCAGGCGGCCCCGCACGCGATCCGCAAGCGGTGCAAGAAGCTGCGCGCCCTGGTGCGGCTGGTGCGCGGCGCGTTTGCCGACTACAAAGTGGAGCAGCGTGCGCTGCGCGATACGGCCTGCAAGTTGGCCAGCGTGCGTGAGGCCGGCGCCCACTTGGAGGCCATGCAGCGCCTGTGCGCTTGCGACCCGGCGCGCTACCAGGGCGCTGACTTCGAGCAGGCCCGCGCCTGGCTTCAGGTACAGCGCGATGCGGCCGTTCGCGCCAACGAGGAAGACGAATGCATCGAACAAGCGCGCGCAATGCTCGGCGCACAACGCGAGCAGGCCGCACGGTGGACGCTGCAGGAGACCGGCTTCGATGCCGTGCGGGAAGGCCTGCGTGACACCTGTGGCAGCGCGCGCCAGGCACTGGCCCTTGCCCGGGACCAGCCCACCGCCGACCACCTTCACGAGCTGCGCAAGCAGGTCAAGTACCACCGCTTCCACCTGGACATCGACGTGCTGCTGGCCGCGCTGGGGCAGGGCAACGCCGGGCACGACATCAACGATGCGGGCGAGCGTATCGCCGTGGCTGCCGGGCCCGAGCGCGAGCGGCTGGAACACGCCGCGTTCCACGCGGCGCGACGACTGCTGGCTGAGAAGCCGGGATGCTTCGGCAAGCGCTTGCAAGGCTACTGGGAGGTGCGCAAGTGAAAGGAACCGGGGTGCCGGCGGCGTTTGCTTGACACCGTCCGAACGCTGCGTTGTCTAGTCTTGAGGACACATTGGATCGAAAGGAAAGCCCTATGCACGTTCTCATCGTTGGTTCACACGGCCAGATCGGCCAGAGCATGGTCCGGCAAATGGCCGCCAGTGATCACCGCAGTCGGGCGATGGTCCGCGACGCCGATCAGCAAGCGCAGATGAAGCAACTCGGCGCAGCGGAAACCGTGGTGGCGGACCTGGAAGGCGACGTCAGCCACGCGGTGG
>JBDNHW010000116.1:0-13361 GCA_041688625.1 Pseudoxanthomonas sp. | reverse complement strand
GGATATCTGATTCAAACGCTAATGTTTTCTCACCCCTTTTTTGCGGCAACCAGGACGCAGCGTCGACGGGCGCTCAGGGACTTGGGCATGGCAGCAGGATAGATAATTGGGGTCAGCACAATAATTGGGGTCCAATGATTGCTGCGGCAGGGACGGAGGTGGCTATTCCGACTTGCCTGCCTCCTTTCCCTAATGTTCGCCGACCAACCCATTTTTGGCCGGCGCTCCAATTTTCATGATCTTGAGCACACGCGCTTTCTCAGACTTCCTGAGTGCTTCGCGCGCCTCTTTGATGACCTCATGGGCCAAATTCTGGCTGGTGTGATGGCGCTTTGCGTCGATCGCGGCATCAAGACGTTGCTGGGCCAACATGATCGCTTTATCGACGCGATAGAGAGGGCCGTGCGGGTTCGCAGTCAGAGCTGGATCGTAGCTTTTCGTCATGGCGCCTACCCGTGATCATAACTGCACGATAGCCAGGTTCAACCGACTCCGCACGTTCGTAGTCATTGCCAAAAAGGGGTCTGTGGCACGGGAAGAAGGCGCCGATTCCGACTTAACTGCCTCCGTCCCCTATCGTTCCGCCCGCTAAGGTGCGGCGCTGCCGACGTCGCCGGCGCGCCGTGCTGCAATGAACGAGCGCACCATCAGTACGAGGAGCGCCGCAGACAGCACCAGCATGCCCAGGTTGACGCCAAGCGCCAGCGGACTCATTTGCGCTGCGCGAATGGCGAGCGCTGCGGCGGGTGCAAGCGCGCCCAGCAGCGCCACCAGCGCAGCGACGTGCATCAGATGCTTGCGCCCGCCCTCGAACATCAGCGCCAACCCGGCGAAAAGCCCCAGCGCTATGCCCACGTAGGCGGGTAGCAGCGCGGTGCGGCTGGAGGAAATGCCGAACGCAACGGCACCCAGGGCGATCAGCAGCAGAGCGAAAATCAGCGTGGTCTTTGGCATTGCGGGCACCTGTTGATCATGAGGATATGAAATCCAAAGCACTTTCCGTCCCGAAGCCTACACCGACTGGCGGCCAGGCGCATACCGCGCACCAGGGCCGAGGACCGATTCGGGGCTGAGATAAATGGGGTCTGCGGCCTGCGACGAAGGGGGCTTTTCCGACTTAACTGCCTCCGTCCCCTATAGTTCTCGAGCGCGGTCAGGCTCACTTACTTTGGGCTATCGACAGTCACGCCGTCCGTGACCGGACGCGGAGGGCTCGGGTGGCTGGCGCGACGCCCTTCCAACCGATCCCGGGCACCGAAGCTGGCGGCAAAGCTGACCATCTCTTCGAAAAACGCGACCTTTGCGCTGGTGCTGAGCGCAATGCCCTGCCGGAGATTGACGCGCCGGGCATCATCAAAGGTGCACTGCAGCGGATCGGGTGTGGTCATTCGACTTCCTCGCCGATGTCGGCGGCAATATCGTGCAACGCCTCGATGTCGTCCATGTCCAGCGGCCGGCCCGCCGCCTGCTTCAACAGGATCAGGTGCCGGATTGATGCCACGTGGATCGGTACGCCATCCAGATCCTTGATGACTGCTTCGGACAGCGTGGCGCGAAAATCCAGGGGTTCGCGCACGAACACGTCGACGGACCGCTCAGGATTGGCCGGGTCCCAGAGCTGGAAGACCAGCATGTTGCGGTTCTGCGCCCAGTCCTCGCGCTTGGCCGGCTCCGCGAAATCGGCCAGCGTCACCGGCAGCCTCGGTCGCAAGCCGATGCCCGAGAACGCATCCACCGCTTTGGCGCAGTTATCGGGATGAAGGCCGATCACCAGCTCGAGGTCGCGCGTGGCGCGCAAATATCCGTGCATGATGACCGCCAGTCCGCCGACGACGACGTACTCGACCTCGGCATTGGCAAGCGCCTTGAAAATCTCGCGCAGGTTGAAGGCCATCGTCTGCCTCTCTGTCTACATGTTGCGCCGATACTCCCCACCCACGTCATACAACGCGTGTGAGATCTGCCCCAGCGAGTGCGTCTTCACCGCCTCCATCAGCGCCTCGAACACATTCCGCCTCTCACGTGCAGCAGCCTGAAGATACCCCAGCCCGTGCCCGTCATGGGCCTCCTCGTCCTCCGACTCCACCACGTGGCCGTGCTCGGTCTCGCCATCGGGCGCCAGCGCGTTGCGCGCCTGCTGCCAGTGGTGCACGTTGGAGATCTGCTGGCCCTTTTCTTCCTCGGTGCTGCGGATCAGCTCGATCTCGGTGACGATGTCGCTGCCGTGTTCGCGCGGCAGGAAGGTGTTGACGCCGACCAGCGGCAGTGAGCCGTCGTGCTTCTTGTGCTCGTAATACATGGACTCTTCCTGGATCTTGCCGCGCTGGTACATGGTGTCCATGGCGCCGAGCACGCCGCCGCGGTCGCTGATGGCTTCGAACTCCTTGTACACGGCCTCTTCCACCAGGTCGGTCAGGTACTCCACGGCGAAGCTGCCCTGCCAGGGGTTCTCGATGAAGTTGAGGCCCAGTTCCTTGTTGATGATCATCTGGATGGCCACGGCGCGGCGCACGCTTTCTTCGGTGGGCGTGGTGATGGCCTCGTCGTAGGCGTTGGTGTGCAGGCTGTTGCAGTTGTCGAACAGCGCAGACAGCGCCTGCAGGGTGGTGCGGATATCGTTGAACTGGATCTCCTGCGCGTGCAGTGATCGCCCCGAGGTCTGGATGTGGTACTTCATCATCTGCGAGCGCTCGTTGGCGCCGTAGCGCTCGCGCATGGCGCGCGCCCAGATGCGCCGCGCCACGCGGCCGATCGCGGTGTATTCCGGGTCCATGCCGTTGCTGAAGAAGAACGACAGGTTGGCGGCGAAGTCGTCGACCTTCATCCCGCGCGCCAGGTAGTACTCGACGATGGTGAATCCGTTGGACAGGGTGAAGGCCAGCTGCGAGATCGGGTTGGCCCCGGCTTCGGCGATGTGGTAGCCGGAGATCGACACCGAATAGAAATTGCGCACGCCGTTGTCGACGAAGTACTGCTGGATATCGCCCATCATGCGCAGGGCGAACTCGGTGCTGAAGATGCAGGTGTTCTGAGCCTGGTCCTCTTTCAGGATGTCGGCCTGCACGGTGCCGCGCACGCTCTTGAGCGTCTGCGCCTTGATCCGCGCATAGGTGTCGGCATCGACCACCTCCTGCCCTGTGACGCCCAGCAGGGCCAGGCCGAGGCCGTCGTTGGTGGGCGGCAGCTCACCGGAGTACTGCGGTTGCTCGCGGGCCTTGAAGATGTCATCGATCTTCTTTTGCGCCGCTTCCCAGCGCTGCGGGTCTTTCTTCAGGTATTTCTCCACCTGCTGGTCGATGGCGGTGTTCATGAACATCGCCAGGATCATCGGCGCCGGGCCGTTGATGGTCATCGACACGCTGGTGGTGGGCGCGCACAGGTCGAACCCCGAGTACAGCTTCTTCATGTCGTCCAGCGTGGGGACGTTGACGCCGGAGTTGCCGATCTTTCCGAAGATGTCCGGGCGCGGCGCCGGGTCCTCGCCATACAGGGTCACGCTGTCGAAGGCGGTGGACAGGCGCGCGGCCGGCTGGCCGACGCTGAGGTAGTGGAAGCGGCGGTTGGTGCGCTCGGGCGTGCCTTCGCCGGCGAACATGCGGATCGGGTCTTCGCCGCTGCGGCGGTACGGGTACACGCCACCGGTGAACGGATAGCTGCCCGGCAGGTTCTCCTTGCCCAGGAAGGTCAGCAGCTCGCCCCACGACTTGTAGGTGGGCGCGGCGATCTTGGGGATGGGCTGGTGGCTGAGGGACTGCTGGTAGTTGTCGCCGGTGACGGCCTTGCCGCGCACTTCGTAGCTGAAGTGTTCGTCGGTGATGGATTTGAGGCGCTGCGGCCATTCGCGCAGGAGTTTTAGGTTGTCGTTGGTGAGGGATTGGACGGCGTCCTGGTAGCGCTGGCGCAGGGTCAGGAGGGAGCGGTCCGGGGTGGTGGGTGTGGTGGAGGGATCTCGCGCATCGGAACGAAGAGCATCGCGCCCATGGGCCGCTCCTACGGCGGATGAGGGCGCGCTTTCCACTGGGGCGTCGCCGCTTTTGTAGGAGCGCCCCATGGGCGCGATGCTTTCGGCCGGGTAAAGGTCCAGGGCCTTCGGCAATGCATCGTCACCAATGTCCTGAAGCGACTGCCAGTAGTGCTGGGCGCGGCTGGCGGCGTCGGCCTGTTTTTCGATGGTGGCGTTGATCGCCCTGCCCTGTTCGGCGATCTCGGCCAGGTAGCGCACGCGGGCGCCGGGGATGAGCACGGTGGCGCGCGGCTCCTTGAGCGAGGTGTCGAGCTCGGGATTGAAGTCGCAGCGGCTGGAGGAAACACCATCCCCACCCTGCCCTCCCCTTGAAGGGGAGGAGTCCAGTGACAGCTTCTCCCTCAGCAGCCGGCACAGGTTGACGAACATCCAGCTGATGCCGGGGTCGTTGAACTGGCTGGCGATGGTGGGGTACGCGGGCACGTCCTCGTCTGCGGTCTGGAACGCCACGCGGTTGCGCTTCCACTGCTTGCGCACGTCGCGCAGGGCGTCTTCGGCGCCGCGCTTGTCGTACTTGTTGAGCACGATGAGTTCGGCGAAGTCGAGCATGTCGATCTTCTCCAGCTGGCTGGCCGCGCCGTACTCGCTGGTCATCACGTACATGGGGAAGTCGACCAGATCAACGATCTCCGAATCGCTCTGGCCGATGCCGGCGGTCTCCACGATCACCAGGTCGTAGCCCAGGCCCTTGAGGAAGCCGATGCAGTCCTTGAGCACGCGATTGGTGGCCGCGTGCTGGCGGCGCGTGGCCATGGAGCGCATGTACACGCGGTGGGACCTCAGCGAGTTCATGCGGATGCGGTCGCCCAGCAGCGCGCCGCCGGTGCGGCGACGGGTGGGATCGACCGAGATCACCGCGATGCGCATCTGCGGGAAGCTGGCCAGGAAGCGGTTGAGCAGTTCATCGGTGACGCTGGACTTGCCGGCGCCGCCGGTGCCGGTGATGCCGAGGACTGGGGTGGAGCGGGAACGTGCGGCTGGGAACGGTGAGGATGACGTTCCAGTCGACCACTGCTTGCGCAGCTTCTCCAGCTCGGGCTCGCTGTACACGCCGTCTTCGATGGCGCTGAGCACGCGCCCAATGGCGATTTCATCGGTGATGTCGGGGGAAGAAAAGGGGTCAGAGTCATTTTTCAAACCATGACCTGCCTGCCCATCCTTTGACGCGGACAAATGACTCTGACCCCTTTTCTTCCCCGCCCGCGCCACTACGTCCTCGATCATCTGCACCAGCCCCATGTGCATGCCGTCGTTGGGGTGGTAGATGCGCTCGACGCCGTAGTCCTGCAGCTCGCGGATTTCCTCCGGGGTGATGGTGCCGCCACCGCCGCCGAACACCTTGATGTGGCCGGCACCGCGCTCGCGCAGCATGTCGATCATGTACTTGAAATATTCCACGTGGCCGCCCTGGTAGGACGACAGCGCGATGGCGTCGGCGTCTTCCTGCAATGCGGCGCGCACCACGTCCTCGACGCTGCGGTTGTGACCCAGGTGGATCACTTCAGCGCCCTGCGCCTGGATCAGGCGGCGCATGATGTTGATCGCCGCGTCGTGTCCGTCGAACAGGCTTGCCGCCGTGACGAAACGCAGCGGCGTGGCGTCGGTCTGCGCCGCGGGAATGTTGGAGGCCGGTGTACTCATGACGCGCTCGACGTGCTGGCAGGAAGCCCACGATTGTAGCGCGCAGGCACGTTAGGCCTGCGGTAGATAGTGCGCGGGGTTCAGCGTGAAGCCTTGCCCAGCGCCTCGATCATCGGCTGCAGTTGCGCTTCGTAGCGGCGCCACTGACCGACGAAACGTGCGTGGATGGGCTCGCGCATCTGCACGCTGCTGGCCGTGGCCACCGCGCCGCTGCGGGCCTCGATAGCCAGCACCGATGGATCCCAATCCAGTCCGCAGTGCGTCAGCACCTGCCGCGCCACTGCTTCGGGTTGGGCGACCAGCCGGTCGTAGTGCACATCGAGGATCCGCCCGGGGAACCGGGCGTGCCAGTGCGTCATCAAGGCCTGATAGCGCAGGAAATGGCGGGCCATTTCACCCTGGTCGTAGCTGTGCGGGTAGGCATCGGCAAACAGCTCCTTGAGGTTGGAGAAGCAGGTATCCATGGGCTCGCGCACCATGTGCAGGATGCGCGCCCGTGGCAGCGCTTGAGCGATGTGGCCGACGTGGATGAAGTTGGCCGGCAGCTTGTCGGTATAGAAATCGCGGCCGTTGGCATACCACTGCGTATGGGACAGATAGCGCCGTCCTACTTCGGCCAGGTCCGCCCCGCGGGCGCGGCGCGCAAGCTCCAGGTCCAGATGCGGGCCGCCGACCTGGTCACACACATAGCGCAGCTGGAAGTTGAAATCACGCAGCTCCCCGGCATCGGCCACCTGCGGGTGCGATCCGAGGATGCGTTCGAGCAGGGTGGTGCCGGAGCGCGGCATGCCGACGATGAAGATCGGGACCGGCCCGTGGCTTTGGTCTGCAGGCTCGTCGGCCGAAACATCTGTGAGCGGCTGCATCAGGAAGTCGAACAACGCCTCCCCGGCTGCTTCATCAAAGGCGACTTCGGCCCGACGCATGTGCATGCCCGCCTGCAGCGACTGCCACGCCGCCTGCGTATCGCCCAGGTCGTCCAGCTCCTTGAACAGGGCGTAGTGCAGCAGCGGAGATCCTGCCCCGCCCGGTGTGCGGGCCACCGCTGCGCGCAGTGCGGTCACGTGGTTGTCGTCAGGCGTCTGCCTGCGCAGTTTCGAACGGATGCGCTGTGCGGGGGCGAAGTCGGCATCCAGGCGCAGGCAGCCGTCGAGCTCCGCAGCGGCGGCGGCCAGGTCACCGCTGTACATGCGGCACAGCCCGATCTGGTAGCGCAGGTCGGCGCTGTCACCACCCAGCTCCCGGGCCGAATGCAGCAGCGGCAGGGCCTGGTCCGGAAACGACTGGTCGCTGAGCAGCTGGCCCACGCCGGCAAGCACCGTTGGATCGCGGGCACCGGTGATGGCACTGGAGCGGGCGCACGCCAGCGCCGCGCGCAGTTCGCCCAACTCGATCAACTGCCGGCACAGCGCCTCCAGAAGCGCGGCGTCCTGCTCGCTCCCCTGTGATTGGCTGGCACGCAATACCAGCTCGACTGCCTCGCGAAGCCGCCCTGCCTCCAGCGCCAGCGACGACAGGCGCAGGCACGCCGGCAGCCGCCAGTCGGGGTCCTGCAGCAGTGACGAATACGCCGCGCCTGCCGCTTCCTGGTTCCGCGCCTGCAGCAGGCGCTCCGCGTCTTGCCAGACCTGCAAGCTGGCTGGGGGCATGCGCTTCGATTCCATCGGGTGGGCGTTGATTGTAATGGCCGGCCCCTGCTGCGCACGGCCGACCATACCCCCGAGTATCGCACCGGCCAACACGCGGAGCATTTCCTGAACGGGCGCGTTTGCCGCGCGGGAAGGCGGCGGGGATCGGAGCGGGGATCGGAGCGAGGAGTGATTGGCAGGGCTGCGCCACCGCTTCGGACCCGGGCCTGCACGACTCCTCCACCGCGATTGGAATAGAATCGCACCTCGCGACGAACCTGCCCTGCATCGGCAACGTCGCTTTTTTGTTTTCCTGCAACCGTTACTCGCCGCGCTTCGCATGCGGCATGGGCCTGACGGCGCCACCCGGAGTTTTCCATGATCTTTGAAACCCTCCACAGCTCAGGCCACGAGCAGGTCGTGTTCTGCAACAACTCCGACGCGGGGCTGAAGGCGATCATCGCGATCCACAGCACCGTGCTGGGACCGGCGCTGGGCGGGGTACGAATGCGGCCCTACGTGAAATCGGAAGACGCGCTGGACGACGCGCTGCGGCTGAGCCGCACCATGACCTACAAGAACGCCCTGGCCGGCCTCAACGTCGGCGGCGGCAAGGCGGTGCTGATCGGTGACACCAGCAAGGACAAGACCGAGGTGATGTTCCGCGCGTTCGGCCGCTACGTCGACTCGCTGGGCGGGCGCTACATCACCGCCGAGGACGTGGGCACCGACGTCAACGACATGGAGCAGGTGTACCGCGAAACCGAATACGTGGTGGGCGTGCACCAGGTCCACGGCGGCTCGGGCGACCCGGCGCCGTTCACCGCCTACGGCGCGCTGCAGGGCCTGATGGCCACCCTCAACCGGAAGTTCGGCAACGAGGAGATCGGCAAGTACAGCTACGCGGTGCAGGGCCTTGGGCACATCGGAATGGAATTCGTGAAGCTGCTCAAGGAGCGCGGCGCCAAACTTTACGTCGCCGACCTCAACCAGAAACTGGTGCAGCGTGCGGTCGAGGAGTACGGCGCCGAAGCCGTGAAGTGCGAGGAGATCTACGACACCCCCGTCGATGTGTTCTCGCCGTGCGCGCTGGAAGGCTCGATCAACGCCAGCACCCTTCCCCGGCTCAAGGCGAAGGTCATCTGCGGCACGGCCAACAACCAGATGTCACACACCACCGGCGTGGAAGCGGCCAAGCGCGGGATCCTTTACGCGCCCGACTACGTGGTCAACGCCGGCGGCGTGATGAACGTGTCGCTGGAGATCGACGGCTACAACCGCGAGCGCGCCATGCGCCTGATGCGCAGCATCTACCACACCCTGGGCAAGGTCTTCGACCTGGCCGAGAAAGAGGACATCGCGCCGCAGTACGCGGCGGACCGGATGGCCGAGGCGCGGATCACCTCGATCGGCAAGCTGAAGCTGCCGCTGGGGCGCACCGCACCGCGTTTCATGGGACACCTGCGCGGCGAACATTGATATTCGCGCGTCCATCAAGGACCTGGGAGAGAGGACCGAATGCAAGATGATTCACTGGGTGGATTCCCGCTGGGGGAAGAAATCGATGCACTGCGCGAGGCCGTCCGCCGCTTCGCCGATTCAGAGGTAGCACCGCGCGCCGAACAGATCGACCGCGACAACGCATTCCCGCAGGACCTGTGGCCCAAGCTGGGCGAGATGGGCCTGCTGGGCATCACCGTGCCGGGGCAGTACGGCGGCAGCGACATGGGCTACCTGGCGCACCTGGTGGCGATGGAGGAAATCTCCCGCGCCTCCGGTTCGGTCGGGCTGAGCTACGTCGCCCACTCCAACCTCTGCGTTTCCAACCTCTACGCCAACGGCACCGAGGCGCAGCGTACCCAGTACCTGCCCAAGCTGTGCAGCGGTGAGTGGAAGGGTGCGCTGGCGATGAGCGAACCCGGCGCCGGTTCGGACGTGGTCGGCTCGATGAGCTGCCGAGCGGAGCTGCGTGCAGACGCCGGGCGCGACGGCGTGTGGATCGCCAACGGCAGCAAGATGTGGATCACCAACGGTCCCGAGGCGGACGTGCTGGTGGTGTACATGCGCACAGCCGGCAAGGAGTGCGGCTCCAAGTGCATGACCGCCTTCATCGTCGAAAAAGGCATGAAAGGCTTCAGCACGGCGCAGAAGCTGGACAAGCTGGGCATGCGCGGCTCCAACACCTGCGAGCTGGTGTTCGAGGACTGCGAGATTCCCGCGGCGAACGTGCTGGGTGAAGTGAACCAGGGCGTACGCGTGCTGATGAACGGCCTCAACACCGAGCGCCTGGTGATCTCCGGCGGACCCATCGGACTGATGCAGGCTTCGCTGGACATCACCCTGCCCTACGTGCGCGAGCGCAAGCAGTTCGACGCGGCCATCGGCACCTTCGGGCTCATGCAGGGCAAGATCGCCGACATGTATACGGCGCTGCAGTCCAGTCGCGCCTTCGCCTACCAGGTGGCCCGCGACTACGACGCCGGGCACGCCTCGCGCGCCGCCGCCGCCGGCTGCCTGCTGCACGCCTCCGAGGCCTGCGTGCAGGTGGCGCTGGAGGCGATCCAGGCCCTCGGCGGCAACGGCTACATCAACGAGTACCCGACCGGGCGCCTGCTCCGCGACGCCAAGCTCTACGCCATCGGCGCCGGCACCAACGAAATCCGCCGCATGCTCATAGGCCGCGAGTTGTTCGAAGGGCGAGGCTAGCCTGTTTGCGCGGCATGCCGCGCAGGCTGGCCGAGCGACCGGCGTGCTACGCCGGGCCGGAACGAGGATAAGCCGCTTGCGTGGCACTGCCACGCGGCTTGTCCGAGCGCCGGGCGCGCTGCGCCGGGCCGCAACGAGACTAACCGGCTTCGGTCCGCTAAAAGCCGAACGCGTACTGCAGCGATACCGTCCGCAGCCCCTCGCGCGCGCCTAAGCGCTGGTCATAGCCCAGCCTGAACGTGGAGGCGGCGGTAGGCCGCGACTCCAGTGCCAGCCCGAACATGCCGCCCGAACGCATCGCATGGGTGCCCACCAGCGGGCTCCAGCTGTCGACCTCGACGAAACTGGCATCGATGTCGAAGCCACTGGCGGAGATTGCCTGCTGCCACTCGGCGTAGCCACGCAATGCGAATTCGCCAACGCCACTTCCGCTCCACTGCAGTTCTGCGCGCGCACCGGCGATGGCCTGGGTGCGTGCACCGACGCTCTGGCCGGTACGCAGGCCGAAGCCGCTGGCACCTGACTCGCTGAAGCCATCACGGCTGACCCGCGCATGGTCCAGGCCCAGGTAGGGCGTGACCGCCATGGCCGCCGAACCCTGTCGATAGCCCGCCTCCAGGTTGAGCGCGGTGAAGCTGCCCGAGTATTCGCTGGCCACCTGGTACTGCGATTGCCCCAGCAGCAGCGCGCGCCGCACCTGGCGGTCGTACTGCCCCGCGCCAAACTGGGCCAGCGCATAGGCATTGCCCTGCACGTGGCCCACGTAGATCCGCCCTTGCGCGAGGCGGTCACGGCTGCTGTCGCTGGAGGCGGAGATCCCGTTGTAGGCGCGCGATTCGCCGAAGGCCACGCCGGCCACCGCGGTGTTGCCGAGGCGGTGGTCGCTGCCGGCCAGCCAGCCATCCAGCTCGAAGTCGCCTCCGCTGGCGAAACCATGGCCGCCATTGCCGGTGCGTTCGAACCAGTCGCCGCCGGGGTTGCCGGCGTCCACCAACTGGCCCACGCGCGCAGCCAGTGCGCGGCGGTTGCTGTCGATCGCCTCGAAGGTCATCGCATCTGCAGCCGCATGGACCCGGCCGGACAGGCTGTCGAGTGAAGCCAGCGCATGCGCTTCGGTGCTGGCCCGCTGGAAATCACCCGCCATGGCGATGAAATCCCGGGAGATCGCCCCGCCCCCATCGCCACCTGACTGCTGCTCGTCGATGCGCACGAAGGCTGCTTCCATGCGCGTGGCTGCGCCCAGCGACATCGGCGTGGCCTGGCCGAAGGCCATGGCTGCCGCGGTGATGTCCAGCCGGGCGATGTCGATCCAGGCACGCAGTGGGTCATAGCCCAGGGTCGCCTCGAGGAACACACCGGTACCGCCGTTGAGCGTGCCGAACGTGCCGTTGAGCCCGCCCGCGGCGGTCAGCACCGTTTCCCGCGCGCTGCGCACGTAGCCGCTGGCAACGCCCACCACCTGCAGCGTGCCGGCCAACTGCGCGCTGCCGGCGATCGCCAGGGGCGAGCCCACCTGGTAGCCGAGGGTGGCCGAACTGCCCTGGGCGTAATTGCCGCCGATCACCCGGTCGCCAGCGTTGCCCTGCACCGTGACCCGGCCCTGGTTGTCGACGCTGCCAGCCGCCCCGGCGCGCAACACCAGGTTGCCCGAGGACTGCACCACCGCACTGCCGGGCACGCTGTTGGCGAACGCCAACGTGCCGGCCTGCACGCGGGTGGCGCCGGCGTAGCTGTTGGCCCCGGTCAGCAGCAGGGTGCCGCTGCCGCCCTTGACCAGCCCACCATTGCCGGCGATGTCATTGCCCCATGTGGAGGTGCCGGCAAAGCTCACCGAGACGTCGCCCCAGTCGAACCTGCCCGGGCCCTGCACCGCACGACCGATATTCAGACCGCCATAGCCGAACACCGGATCGACGCCGGGCGCACCCAGGTCGGTGGCCGTGCCGAGCAGGGCCTGGCGTACCAGATCATTGTTGAAGTACGGAAATGCCTGCCATACCAGCGCTGCCGCGCCGGACACCAGCGGTGCCGCCATCGAAGTGCCGTTCCAGGTCCAGTAGGTCGGGCTGGTGGGGCCGTCATTGGTGCCGGGCGTCACTACTGCGCCAGGCGCGGCCAGGCAGTAGTTCATGGCCACGCCGCAGGCATTGGAGTAGCTGGCCAGTTGGGTGGGGTTGTCGGTATTGAGCGCTGCCACCGCCAGCCAGCCGCGCTCCAGGTCCGCGGCAGGCCGACTGCCGCCGGTGCCGGGCTGGCTGGGCAGCGCGGCCATACTGGAGGGATAGGCGAAGCTGGAGTTGCCGGTGGCGAACACCACCAGGCCGTTGTTGCCGATGATGAACGGGCGGTACTCCTGCGCGATCGGTGCGGTGGCACCGGCGTTGGTCCAGTACAGGCCACCCCACGAGTTGTTCATGATGCGGGCGCCGCGGTTGATCAGGTCCTGGTGGATCGGCGCCAGGCCCAGCGCGCCGGTCACCTGATTGCCCTGCCCGGAACCGTCGTCGTCGGGACGCTTGTCATTGATGATGCGCGCCGAAATGATGCTGGCCCCTGGCGCCACGCCCCCAGGCCAGGCGCCAAACGGGGTGCCGGCCATGATCAGCGACACGGCGGTGCCATGGCCGACCACGTCGTCTATTGCCAGGTTATTTGGCGGCGAGGACACATAGTTGAGGTTGTGGGTGACCCGCCCCTGCAACGCCGGGTGGACGCGGTTCACACCCGTGTCGATCACACCGATCGACACGCCCTGCCCGGTCAGCCCGGCCTGCAGCGCGGGGTAGGCATTGGTCAGCGCCAGGTGCCGGCTGTAGGCGGTGTTGGGCGGGCCCACCACCGGCGGGGTCGGCGGCGGGGTCGGCGGTGGTGCGGCAGGCGGCGGGCTGGCCGGACGGGTGTTGCTACCGCCACCGCCGCAGGCCGCCAATGTGGCGATCGCCATGCCCAGGGCAAGCGCCCGCAAACCCGTGCTGCCCGTTGCCCTCATGTTCTGGTCCATCGCCGTGCCCCTGTCGGATTTATCTGCGTGGGTATCAAGTTGCCCGTCCTGCGGCCACGCCCCCTTACCGGCCTTCTATACCGCGAAAACTGGGCCAAGCACAGGACTACGGTCGCAACAACCGGGTCGGATTCACCTTGCCGACGTTTGCCCCCGGTCGCTACCGTCCCGATAATGGACGTTCGACTCACTGGAGTTCCCCCCAATGTCCGACATCATTATCGCCGCCGCCAAACGCACCGCGGTTGGCTCCTTCATGGGCCAGTTCACCGGCGTACCCTCGCCGACCCTCGGCGCCGCGGCCATCGGCGCGGCGCTGGAGCAGTCGGGAATCGCCGGCGCCGACGTGTCCGAAGTGATC
>JBDNHW010000115.1:0-3895 GCA_041688625.1 Pseudoxanthomonas sp. | reverse complement strand
GAAACCCTCGCGCCCATGGGGCGCTCCTACGGAGTGCCGCCAGCACGCCCGCGACCACGCCCCACGCTCCACGCTCCACGCCCCACGCCCCACGCTTCCCTTCCGCCCGGCACAAGGAAAACCCGCGTCCAAGAAACCCCATGTAGGAGCGCCCCACGGGCGCGAGTTCTTCCCACCGCCAGGCCGGAAAACGAAACGCTCGCGCCCATGGGGCGCTCCTACGCAACCAGCACCACCATTCCTCAACACAACCCACACCCACACTCCACTCCATACGCCCCCGTAGCCAATCGCCCCGCACACCCCCTGCGTTACACTTCGAAGCTCAAAAAAACGACAGCACACCGCGCACCAGCCGCGGGCAACGGGAGTGTCATGAACTGGTTGAACGAGATGTTGAACAGCGATCCGGATCCGGTGGAAACCCGGGAGTGGATCGAATCCCTGCAGGCCGTGATCAATGCCGAAGGCCCCCTGCGCGCGCACCAGCTGCTCGAGGGCATGGTCGAACTGACCCGCCGCAACGGCGCCTTCCTGCCGTTCTCGCCCACTACCGAATACATCAACACCATCGCCCCGGGCCTGGAAGCCAAGGCCCCCGGCGACCACGCCATCGAATGGAAGCTGCGCTCGATCATCCGCTGGAACGCGATGGCCACCGTGGTGCGCGCCAACCGCAAGCCCGGCGACCTCGGCGGCCACATCGCCAGCTACGCCTCCGGCGCCACCCTGTACGACGTCGGCTTCAACCACTTCTGGCGCGCCCCGTCCGAAAACCACCCCGGTGACCTGCTGTTCGTGCAGGGCCACAGCTCGCCCGGCATCTACGCCCGCGCCTTCCTCGAAGGCCGCATCAGCGAGGCCCAGCTCGACGGCTTCCGCATGGAGGTCGACGGCCAGGGCATCTCCTCGTATCCGCATCCGTGGCTGATGCCGGACTTCTGGCAGACGCCCACCGTGTCCATGGGCCTCGGCCCTCTGGCGGCGATCTACCAGGCGCAGTTCATGAAATACCTGGAGCAGCGCGGCCTGATCGAACCCAGCGACCGCAAGGTCTGGTGCTTCATCGGCGACGGCGAATCGGACGAACCCGAATCCCTCGGCGCCATTTCCCTGGCCGGGCGCGAAGGCCTGGACAACCTGATCTTCGTGGTCAACTGCAACCTGCAGCGCCTGGACGGACCGGTGCGCGGCAACGGCAAGATCATCCAGGAGCTGGAAGGCGTGTTCCGCGGCGGCGGCTGGAACGTGATCAAGCTGCTGTGGGGCGGCTACTGGGATCCGCTCCTGGCCCGCGACACCGACGGCGTGCTCAAGAAGCTGATGATGGAAACCGTCGACGGCGAGTACCAGAACTGCAAGGCCTTCGGCGGCAAGTACACGCGCGAGCACTTCTTCAACAAGTACCCCGAGACCGCGGCCATGGTGGCCGGCCTGTCCGACGACGACATCTGGCGCCTCAACCGCGGCGGCCACGACCCGCACAAGGTCTATGCCGCCTACCACCAGGCGGTCAACACCAAGGGCATGCCCACGGTGATCCTGGCCAAGACGGTCAAGGGCTACGGCATGGGCGCGGCGGGCGAATCGCTCAACCCCACCCACCAGACCAAGAAGCTGGACGACGTGGCGGTCAAGGCGTTCCGCGACCGCTTCAAGATCCCGGTCACCGACGCGCAGCTGGCCGACGGCCAGGTGCCGTTCTACCACCCCGGCGAAGACTCCGAAGAGGTGCAGTACCTCAAGGCGCGCCGCGCCGAACTCGGCGGCTACCTGCCGCAGCGCCGGGCCAAGGCCACGCAGAGTTTCGATGTGCCCAAGCTGGAGATGTACGAACGCCTGCTCAAGGGCAGTGGCGATCGCGAAAACAGCACCACCATGGCCTTCGTGCAGACCCTCAACATCGCCCTGCGCGACAAGCAGCTGGGCCCGCGCATCGTGCCGATCGTGGCCGATGAAGCGCGCACCTTCGGCATGGAGGGCATGTTCCGCCAGATCGGCATCTACGCCCCGTTCGGGCAGAAGTACAAGCCGGTCGATGCCGACCAGCTGATGTTCTACCGCGAGGACAAGTCCGGCCAGGTGCTGCAGCAGGGCATCAGCGAGCCGGGCGCCATCGCCTCGTGGATGGCCGCCGGCACCAGCTACTCGGTCAGCGATGTGCCGATGCTGCCGTTCTACATCTACTACTCCATGTTCGGCTTCCAGCGCGTGGGCGACCTGGCCTGGATGGCGGCCGACATGCGCACCCGCGGCTTCCTGCTGGGCGGCACCGCCGGGCGCACCACGCTCAACGGCGAGGGCCTGCAGCACGAAGACGGCCACAGCCACCTGCTGGCCGGCGCCATCCCCAACTGCCGCAGCTACGACCCCACCTTCAGCTATGAAGTCACCGTGATCCTGCAGCACGGCATGCACAAGATGATGGCCGAGCAGGTGGACGAGTACTACTACATCACCCTCATGAACGAGGCCTACGCCCACCCGGAAATGCCCGAAGGCGCGGCGACAGGCATCATCAAGGGCATGTACCTGTTCAAGGACGCCGGCAAGCCCAAGAAGGGCGAGCTGCGCGTGCAGCTGCTGGGCAGCGGCACCATCCTGCGCGAAGCCATTGCCGCGGCCGAACTGCTGGACAAGGACTTCGGCGTCAGCGCCGATATCTGGTCATGCCCCAGCTTCAACGAGCTGCGCCGCGACGGCTTCGATGCCGAACGCTGGAACCGCATGAACCCCGAAGCCAAGACCCCCCGCAAGGCCTACGTCACCCAGCTGCTGGAAGGCCGCCAGGGCCCGGCGATCGCCGCCACCGACTACGTGCGCGCCTTCGCCGACCAGATCCGCGCGTTCATGCCGGGGCATTACACGGTGCTGGGCACCGACGGGTTCGGGCGTTCGGATACGCGGGCGAATCTGCGGCGGTTCTTCGAAGTGGACCGGTACTACATCGCCCATGCGGCCATTGCGGCGCTGGCGAAGGATGGGAAGATGACGGGCAAGGATGTGGCGCGGGCGATCAAGCAGTACAAGATCGATGTGGAGAAGGTGAATCCGGTTGGGGTTTGAGGGGTCGCTTCAACTCCCCTCCTGCCAACTCCTCTCCCACCAACTCCTTTCCTACCAACTCCTCTCAAGCCAACTCCTCTCCCGCCTGCGGGAGAGGATGCCCGAAGGGCAGGTGAGGGCGCTCTTCGCGACAACCCTCAAGAAACTGATGCATTCGCAAGGACGCGAACCCATGCCACCCAAGATCCGCGACATCCTCGATTGCCCCAAGCAAGCCGGACTCAAGAGGTAACGCCATGCGCTACGCCATCGTGATCGAGAAGGCCGAGTCCAACTACGCCGCCTACGTGCCCGACCTGCCCGGCTGCGTATCGAACGGCGGCAGCGTTGAGGAAGCGACAATGGTTCCGGCATGGAATCGCGAGAGCTGTTTGATGCCATGCGTTACGGCGCGCCTAAGCGTACCAACCTCAAGAGCTTGGGCAAGTTCGGTCTTGGCCTGAAAACGGCATCCAGTTCAATCTGCCTGAAATTCTCGCTGATTTCACGAAATGAGGCCGATGCAGCGCTGGAGAAGCTCGCATGGGATCTCCAACATGTGGAGACCGAGAACAAATGGGAAATGCTGAAGGAGCCGGTTGCGTCCCAAGAGCTGCACTATTTCGATGAACTCTGCGGCGATACCGGCACCTTGGTTGTCTGGTCCAAGTGCGACAGGCTTCTCTCACGGGACTACGAGCAGCCAGGGGGGGGCGCACAGGAACGCAAGGCGGTGAGTTCACGGATAGCGAAGCTGAGAGAGCACATTGCCCTGGTCTTTCACCGTTTCCTCGGCTGCGGCGAAATAGCGACGCCACGGCTCAGCCTTGACGGCCCCGGGTTCCGCGAT
>JBDNHW010000114.1:0-5613 GCA_041688625.1 Pseudoxanthomonas sp. | reverse complement strand
GGCTGCATCCATCCGCACGCGTGCACCAAAAGAGAACCCCTCGCCCGCTTGCGGGAGAGGGGCAGGGGTGAGGGCGCTTTGCGCTGACACCATTTCGCGGCATTCCCCGATCTATGCCGCAGGCACCGGCAAGCAACCATTCCACTCCAATATGAGCAATGGAGTGCCGGCATGCGCGGCGGTCAGAAGACGACATTCGCCCGCCATCTGCGCCAGGCGATGACCGACGCCGAACGCTCGCTCTGGCACCATTTGCGCAATCGTTGATTGATGGCCTGCAAGTTCCGGCGCCAGCACCCCGTCGGGCGTTTCATCGTGGACCTCGCGTGCCTGGAGCACCGCTTGGTGATCGAGCTCGACGGAGGCCAGCACGGCAGTCATGTGGACGAGCGCAGGACGCTGGAGATTCAGGCTGCGGGCTTCCGCGTGCTGCGTTTCTGGAACAATGACGCACTGTCCCGGCAACAGGTGGTCCTGAACATGATCTTCGAGGCACTGGCGACGTCCACTCCGAGAACCAACGACCACGAGGCAAACCCATGACCACCCTGCGCATCGCCCTGGCCCAGTTCGATTTCCCGGTTGGCGCGGTGGCTGAGAACACCACGCGGATGGCGGAGATGATTGCCGAGGCGCGGGACGAATACGGCGCCGACGTGGTCGTGTTCCCCGAACTGGCGATCAGCGGCTATCCGCCCGAAGACCTGCTGATGCGGCCCAGCTTTCTGTCCGATTGCGAAGTGGCGCTGAAGCTGCTGGCCGGTGCGGCGCGGGGGATCGTGGCGGTGGTGGGCTGGCCGGAGTCGGCCGGCAGCATTCTCTACAACTCGGCCAGCGTGCTGCGCGACGGGGCGGTGGAAAAGACCTACCGCAAGCGCGAGCTGCCGAACTACAACGTGTTCGACGAGCGCCGCTATTTCACCGTCGATCCGGACGGCGAATCCTGCGTGTTCGAGGTCAAGGGTGTGAAGCTGGGCCTGGTGATCTGCGAGGACCTTTGGTTCACCGAGCACCTGCTCGATACCGCCCGCCTTGGCGCCGAAGTCGTACTGGTGCCCAACGCATCGCCGTTCGAACGCGACAAGCACGCCAGCCGCGATGCGATGGTGCGCCAGCGCGTGGTCGAAACCGGGGTGGCGCTGGTCTATCTCAACATGGTCGGTGGCCAGGACGCCCTGGTGTTCGACGGCTCCTCGGTCGTGGCCGATGGAGATGGGCACGTGCACCCGGCCGCGGCCGCGTTCACCGACCAGTGGCTGGTGGTGGATTTCGACCAGGCTTCGCGGCGCTTCAGTGCGCTACGGTGGATGGACGAGGGCGACGAGGGCCGCGATGCGCTGGCCTGGCGCGCGGTGGTGCGCGGCACGCGCGATTACTGCCGCAAGAACGGCTTCGGGAAGGTATGGCTGGGACTGTCCGGCGGCATCGACTCGGCGCTGGTGCTGGCGATCGCTGTCGACGCCATGGGCGCCGACAACGTGACCGCGGTGCGGCTGCCGTCGCGCTACACCGCCGAGCTGTCCAACGACCTGGCCGCCGAGCAGTGCAGGGCGATGGGCGTGAAGATGCTGACGATCCCGATCGAAGCGCCGTTCAAGGGCTTCATGGAGGCACTGGGGCCGACGTTCGAAGGCCTGGAAGCCGACACGACCGAGGAGAACCTGCAGTCGCGCAGCCGCGGGACGATCATGATGGCGCTCAGCAACAAGCTGGGCGGGATGCTGCTGACCACCGGCAACAAGAGCGAGTACGCGGTGGGCTACGCCACCATCTACGGCGACATGTGCGGTGGCTACGCGCCGATCAAGGACCTGTACAAGACCGAGGTGTTCGCGCTGGCCAACTGGCGCAACACGGTGGGTGGTGCGCCGGTGGCCGGTGGCTGGGTGATCCCGCCGGCGGTGATCGCGCGACCGCCCTCGGCCGAGCTGCGCGACAACCAGACCGACCAGGACTCGCTGCCGCCCTACGACGTGCTGGACGCGATCCTGTTCCGCTACGTGGACCTGGAGCAGTCGCGCGACGACATCGTGCAGGCCGGGTTCGATGCTGCGGTGGTCGACCGCATGCTGCGCCTGGTGCGCACCAGCGAATGGAAGCGCCACCAGGCCGCTCCGGGACCGAAGGTGTCGCACCGCGCGTTCGGACGCGAGCGTCGCTATCCGATCAGCAACAAGTACAAGGCCTGAGTCGAAGCGGACCGGCCGCGGGCGCGGGTTAGACTTCGCGCCCGTCTTCGATTGCGAAACCCATGGCCAGGCAGAAAACCAAGCGCGCCGCGCACAAGCCGGGCAGCGCTCCGGCAGCGGCAGCCACGCCGGCACGACTCGAGCCCGACCTGCCTGTCGCGGCGCTCGCGGCGCTCGGGATGCTCGTCACCGGCTACCTGACGATCGTCGCCTGGACCCGCATTGCCCCGGCCGGATGCACGCCGGGTGCCGGCTGCGACGTCATCCAGTCCAGCGCCTGGTCCACCCTGTTGGGCATGCCCATGGCGCTGTGGGGCTTTGCCGCCTACGCACTGATCGCGGCGCTGGCGCTGGCACCGCGGACCATGCGGGTGCGCCGCTGGCGACGCCTGTGGCGCGTGTCGCTGGTGGGGCTGGCGGTGAGCGTGTACCTGACCGCCGTTGGCGTGCTGGTGCTGGACGCGGTGTGCGCCTGGTGCCTGCTGTCACTGGCGACGATGGCGGCAATCTTCGTCGTTGTCCACCTGCGCCGGCCCGCCGCCGCGCCGGGCACGCGATGGTCGAGCTGGCTGCTGGGCAACGGACTGGCAGCGCTGGCGCTGGTCGTCGTCCTGCAGGTGCACCTGGCGGGGATGCCGGTGCAGCGGCCGGAGGATCCACGGCTGGTTGCGCTGCTGGCCCATCTTGAACGCAAGGACGCCCGGTTCTATGGCGCCTCGTGGTGCGTCGAATGCGGTGAGCAGAAGAAGATCTTTGGCGCATCGGTCACGCGCCTGCCGTACGTGGAGTGCAGCACCACCGGTGCCCCGGGAGCTCCGCAGACGTTCGAATGCGCGCGCGCCGGCATCGAGTCGTATCCCACCTGGATCATCGACGGCCTGCAGCATCGGCAGGTGATGCAGCCGCAGGAGCTGGCGGCGATCACTGGCTTCGACTGGAGCGGCTACCAGGCGCAGTGAGCGAGAGGTGGAGGAAGTGTGTGGGCGGTGCAGAACGTGTGGGAGCCGCTTCCAGCCGCGAGGGTTGGATTCACACAGCATCAATTGGCTTGCAACGCCTTGGCGGAGCTCGCGGCTGGAAGCCGCTCCCACGAAGCCGCTCCCACGAAGCTGCTCGCACGAAGCTGCTCCTGCGAAGCTGCTCGCAAATGGCCACACAAGCGAAAGGGGCCGATGGCCCCCTTTCTTCAGTCCCTGTCGACGTCGACCGCCGACTTCTCGCCCGCGAACGGGTTGAGCCGTCGCAACGAAGAGGGGTAGTCCGGCCAGCCGCCGGTGAGCCAGGGATGCTGCGGCGCGTTCTGCGCCAGCACGCGGCGCGCGTCGGCCGCGAGCGTGTCGTTGCCCAGCTGCGTGTAGGACTCGGCCAACACGGCCACCGCGTCGTTCTGGTACTCGCTCTGCGGATAGGTTTCCAGCAGGTACCTGGCACGGTTGGCCGCGGACACGTAGGCCTCCCGGCGCACGTAGTAGAGGGCGCTGTCCAGCTCGTGGCGCGCGAACAGGTTGCGCAGCGCGACCATTCGCTCGCGCCCGTCGGCCGAATAGCGGCTGTTGGGATAGCGCTGGGTCAGGAGATTGAAGTCGTTGTAGGCCTGCATGGGGGTGGCCAGGTCGCGACGGCTGGCGTCCAGGCGCCACACCCGCTGCAGGAAGATCGCATCGCGTCCCGAGTTGGCCAGGCCGCGCAGGTAGTACATGTAGGGCACGTTGCGCTGGGTGGGATAGGTGCGGATGAAGCGGTCGATGGTCGACACCGCATCGTCCATCTTGCTGGCCTTGTACTGCGCGTACGCCGTTTCCATCAGCGCCTGCTCGGTGTAGGCACCGTAGGGATACTGGGCGATCAGTTTACGGAAGTTGATTTCCGCGCGCGCCCAGTTGCCGCCGACCATGGACGCGTGGCCCGCCTGGTAGAGCTCTTCGACTGGGCGGCTTTCGTCATCGTCCTTGTCGCGCCCGAACATCTTGCCGAGGCTGGCGCAGCCGGTGGTGGTCACCGCGACCAGGATCATCAGGGCGGCCAGGCGCATCGAGGCAGGACGAAGGAAGGAAATGGAGCGGGAGGTGAGGCGCTGGGTCATGGGCTGGCGGCGATGCCGCGGCGGCTGAACGGAGTGGCGATGATAGCCTAGGCGCTGCCCAAGCCATGAACGAGCGGCCAACCAGCCGCCTGCATCCGCATGACCGACCCCCTTTTGCAAGACGGCGCAGACGACAGCAACCTGCGCACCGCCACCGTGCCTCAGAGCGCGGCGGGGCGCCGTTTCGACGCGGTGCTGGCCGAACTGTTCCCCGAGTACTCGCGCTCGCGCCTGACCGAGTGGATCAAGTCAGGCGACGCCTTGCTCGACGGACAGCTGGTGCGCCCGCGCGAGGCGGTGCGCGGCGGCGAGACCGCCAGCCTGGACGTGATCCTGGAGACGCAGACCCACGCGCTGCCCGAGGACATCCCGCTGGACGTGCTGTACGAGGACGCGGACGTGTTCGTGCTGGACAAGCCCGCCGGGCTGGTGGTCCACCCGGGCGCGGGCAACCCGACCGGAACCCTTGTGAACGCCCTGCTGTTCCGCGACGAATCACTGTCCACGCTGCCGCGCGCCGGGATCGTGCACCGCTTGGACAAGGACACCAGCGGCGTGATGGTGGTGGCGCGCAACGTGCCGGCGCATACCTCGCTGGTCGAGCAGCTGTCGGCTCGCGGCGTGCACCGGCAGTACCTGGCGGTGGTGGGCGGCTCGATGGTCTCCGGCGGAACGGTGGATGCGCCGATCGATCGCCATCCGCGCGACCGCATCCGCATGGCAGTGCGTGACGAAGGCCGCGACGCGGTCACCCACTACCGCCTTCGCGAGCGATTCCGCGCGCACACCGCACTCGAGTGCCGCCTGGAAACCGGCCGCACCCACCAGATCCGCGTGCACATGTCGCACCTGAAGTACCCGATCATCGGCGATCCGCTGTACGGCGGGCCGCTGAAGCTGCCCAAGGGCGCCACCGATGAACTGGTGGCGCAGCTGCGCGGATTCCGCCGCCAGGCGCTGCATGCCGAAGTGCTGGAGTTCAAGCACCCGGCGAGCGGCGAACCGGTGCGCGTGTCGGCGCCGGTGCCGGTGGACATGGTGGCGCTGCTGGCCGCGCCGCGCACCGACACGGCGGCGCAGAAGAGCCGGTGAGCACTGGCGCGCTGCTGCACGCGGACTGGCCGGCGCCGCCGGGGGTGCGCGTGTTCACCACGCTGCGGCATGGGGCAGGGACTTCATTGCCGCCGTTCGACCACTTCAACATGGGCAACAAGTACGCGGTCGACGGCGACGATCCAGGCACGGTCGAACGCAACCGCATGGAGCTGGAGGAGGACTTCGGACTGCCGTCGCCCCCGCACTGGCTCAAGCAGGTGCACGGGACGCAGGTGCTGCGGTTCG
>JBDNHW010000113.1:0-4243 GCA_041688625.1 Pseudoxanthomonas sp. | reverse complement strand
GGCAGTGCCGGCGAGCACCGTGATCGGCGCGATCTCATCGTCGAACTTTCCAGCCGCTGCGCCTGCGGCGGCGCGCTGCTGGCTCTCGGCGCCATAGCGGTCCTGGCGTTCGCGCGAGATGCCGTAGCGCTTGGCTACGGTTTCGGCGGTCTGCAGCATCGGCCAGTACAGCTCCGGCTTGTGCTGTAGCAGCCAGCCTTCGCTGAGCATGTGCTGGTTCATGAACGGCTGCACGCAGGAGATGCTCTCCACGCCGCCGGCGACGTGCACGTCGCCCTCGCCCGCCAGGATGCGCTGGGCGGCCATGGCGATGGTCTGCAGGCCCGAGGAACAGAAGCGGTTGACCGTGGCGCCGGGCACGGTGATCGGCAGCCCGGCCCGCACCGCGCATTGCCGCGCGATGTTGACGCCGGTGGCGCCTTCGGGATTGGCGCAGCCCATCAGCACGTCCTCGACCTCGGCCGGATCGATGCCCGCGCGCGATACCGCGTGCTGCACGACGTGGCCGCCCAGGGTCGCGCCGTGGGTCATGTTGAAGGCGCCCTTCCAGCTCTTGGCCAGCGCGGTGCGTGCGGTTGAAACGATGACGGCTTCTTTCACGATTGTTTATCCCGGTCGAATGCGTTGTGGATCAGGAAACTGTCGGAGCGGGCCCTGCCCGGGATGCTCCACCATGGTCAGGAAAGAGCTTCGCGGGCAGGGCCCGCTCCTACAGGAATTACGTTCAGCCATTGAATGACTTGCCCGACTCGGCCAGCTTGACCAGCAGCGGCGCCGGCTCCCAGGCCCCGCCTTCGTGGCCCTTGGCGTAGCGACGCATCGCCGCCAGAACGTTGTAGAGGCCAACCGTATCGGCATGGAACATCGGACCACCGCGCCACACCGGGAACCCGTAGCCGGCCAGGTAGACGATGTCGATGTCCGAGGCCTTGGCCGCAATGCCATCCTCCAGGATGTGGGCGCCCTCGTTGACCAGCGCGTATACCAGGCGCTCGACGATCTCTTCGTCGCTGATCCTGCGACGCTGCAGGCCGATGTCGGCCGAGTGCTTCTCGATCATCTCGTTGACCACCGCCGAGGGATACGCGGTGCGGTCGCCCGGCTTGTATTCGTACCAGCCAGCTCCGGTCTTCTGCCCGTAGCGGCCCAGCTCGCACAGCAGGTCGGCAGTCTTCGAATAGGTGATGTTGGGCTTCTCGACATAGCGGCGCTTGCGGATTGCCCAGCCGATGTCGTTGCCGGCCAGGTCGCCCATGCGGAACGGGCCCATGGCCATGCCGAACTTCTCCATGGCCCTGTCGACCTGCTGCGGCAGCGCGCCTTCATCCAACAGGAATCCAGCCTGGCGGCTGTACTGCTCGATCATGCGGTTGCCGATGAAGCCGTCACACACGCCCGACACCACCGCGGTCTTGCCGATCTTCTTGGACAGCGCCATCACCGTGGCCAGGACGTCCTTGGCCGTGGCTGCGCCGCGCACAACCTCCAGCAGCTTCATCACGTTGGCCGGACTGAAGAAGTGCATACCCAGCACGTCCTGCGGACGCTTGGTGAAATTGGCGATGCGGTCCACGTCCAGGGTCGAGGTGTTGCTGGCCAGGATCGCACCGGGCTTGGCCACGGCGTCGATCTGGGTGAACACCGATTCCTTGACCGAGTACTCCTCGAACACCGCCTCGATGATCAGGTCCGCATCCTTCAACGCGGCGTAGTCCAGAGTCGGGGTGACCAGGGCCATGCGCTGTTCCACCTGTTCGGTGGTCAGCTTGCCCTTCTTGGCGCTGTTCTCGTAATTTTTGCGGATCGTGGCGAGGCCGCGATCGAGCGCGTCCTGTCTGGTTTCTAGCATCGCCACCGGCATGCCGGCGATGAGGAAGTTCATGGTGATGCCGCCGCCCATGGTGCCGGCTCCGATCACCCCGACGCTGGCGATCTCGCGCAGCTTTACGTCGGACCCGATGTCGCCCACCTTGCTGGCGGCGCGCTCACCGAAGAACGCATGGCGCAGCGCCTTCGATTCGGGCGTGTTGACCAGCATCGCAAAGGCCTCGCGCTCGACCTGCATGCCCTTGTCGAACGGCTGCTTCACCGCCGCCTCGATCGCGTCCAGGCATTTCAGCGGCGCAGGATAATTGGCGGAAGCCGCGGTCACCGCGGTGCGGGCGAAGCCGAGGAAACCCTCGGCGTTGGGGTGTTCGATTTTCCAGTCGCGGACCTTGCTCAGCGGCTTGCCACTGACGGCGGCTTCCTTCGCCAGCTCGACCGCAGCCTGCACCGTGTCCGCGTCGACCACCTTGTCCAGGAGCCGCGTTCCCGCGAGCTTCCCGGCCGGGATGGGGGTGCCGGACACGATCATGTTCACCGCCGCTTCCAGGCCCACCGCACGCGGGAAGCGCTGGGTGCCGCCGGCGCCGGGCAGGATGCCCAGCTTCACTTCGGGCAATCCAATCTGCGCGCGCTTGTCGGCCACGCGATGGTTCATGCCCAGCGCGAGCTCAAGCCCGCCGCCCAGCGCCATGCCTTCGATGGCCGCCACCACCGGCTTGGTGCTGCGCTCGAACGCCTCGATGACCGTCGGCAGCGTGGGCTCCTGTCCGCCCTGCGGCGTGTTGAATTCGCGGATGTCGGCGCCGCCGGAAAACGCGCGCGGCCCGCCGGTGACCACCACGGCCTTGACGCTGGAGTCTTCGAGCGCCTGGGCGAGCGATTCCACCAGGCCGCGCCGGGTGGAAATACCCAGCCCGTTCACCGGCGGATTTTCCATGGTGAGGATGGCAACGCCGTCGCGGGTTTCGTACTTCACTGACATGTGGGTGATCCTTGGTGGAGGTCGATCATAGTTTGAGGAAATCTACGGCCGCAGCCGCGAAGCCGGGCTGGCGGATGACGCCGAGGTGGTCGCCGGGCAAAGTCTCGCACCGGGCATCAGCCATGGCCTCGGCGATGCGCTGCGGATTGACGGCCAGCACGTCGTCGACACCGGCCAGTATCAGGGTGGGTGCGGTGATCGCGGGGAGATCGATGGCTTCGCAGTGCAGTGCCCGGGCCTGCGCCGCAAGCGCCTTGAGATCGTTGCCCATGAATTCGGCAAACATGCGGAACGCGGCGGCACCCGGGTGCGCCACGTCGCCAGGTCCGTCGGCAAGCAGCGCCTGGGCAATGTCGTCGCGGGAGACCTTGCGTGTTTCCACCCCGCCGCACTCGATCACGCCCTCGCCCACGCCACCGATCACCAGCCTGCGGACCTTCGATCCGGTCGAGGCCGTCAGCAGTGCCACCACCGCGCCCATCGAGTAGCCGAACAGGTCGACCTGTTCGAGTCCAAGTTCGCCGAGCAGTTCGGTCAGATCCTGCGCCATCCGGCGTTCGCCATAAAACGCGGCGTCGTGTGGCTTGTCCGAGGCGCCGTGCCCGCGCGCGTCGACGGCAAGCACCGAGCGCCCGGCATCGACCAATGCCTGCACGACACCAGGCGCTTCGAAGTTGGTGGTGGCGCTGGCGGCAAAGCCGTGGTGCAGGACCACGACCGGCCCGGGGCTGGATTCGGCCCAGCGCTGGTAGGCGATGGCAGTGCCGTCGCTGGTGGTGAACCTGTGGCTCATGCCGGCTTGACCTTCAGCGCGAACTGCCAGCCCAGCTCGGCCAGCGGTCGCGCCTGGCGTCCGTACTCTGCCGCCTGCGCGCTGCTGGCAGCGCCCTCCTCCACGCGCTTGGCGATGCCCTGCAGGATCGCCGCGATGCGGAACAGGTTGTAGGCCAGGTAGAAGTTCCAGTCGCCGGACACCGGGCGGCCGACGCGGCGCTCGTACGCCTTGATGTAGTCGGATTCCTGCGGGATGCCCAGCGCATCCAGGTCGAGCCCGTCCAGTCCGCGCATCGCACCGCCCGGGGCGATATGCCAGCTCATCAGGTGGTAGGCGAAGTCCGCCAGCGGATGGCCCAAGGTGGAAAGCTCCCAGTCGATCACCGCAAGGATGCGCGGTTTCGATGGATGGAAGATGACGTTGTCCAGGCGATAGTCGCCGTGCACCAGCGACACCTGCGGGTTTTCTTCCTGCGGCACGTGCCGGGGCAGCCAGTCGATCAGCCGGTCCATCGCCTCGATGCCGCCGGTCTCGCTGGCCCGGTACTGCCGGCTCCAGCGGTCGATCTGGCGCGCGAAGTAGTTGCCGGCCTTGCCATAGTCGGCCAGGCCGCGCGCCTCGAAATCGACGTTGTGCAGCTCGGCGATGACCCGATTGAG
>JBDNHW010000112.1:0-14061 GCA_041688625.1 Pseudoxanthomonas sp. | reverse complement strand
GCGCACGCAGTTCCAGCACCTGGCCGAGCAGGGTCAGTGAGACGATTACCGCGGCCGCTTCGAAATACACGCCCACCCGGCCCATCTCGCGGAACGAGGCCGGGAACAGCCCGGGGGAGACAGTCGCCACCACGCTGTAGCCGAACGCTGCGGCCACGCCAATGCCGATCAGGGTGAACATGTTGGGATTGCGCGTGCGGATCGAAGCCACGCAGCGCACGAAGAACGGCCAACCGGCCCACAGCACCACCGGCGCGCTGAGGACCAGTTCGATCCAGGTGCGCGCTGTCGGAGACACGCCCGGCAGGTAGTGCCCGAACATCGCCAGTGCCAGCACGATCACGCTCAGCGGCAGCGTCCACCAGAACCGCCGCGAGAAATCGCGCAGCTCAGGGTTGTCTTCTTCCTCCAGGCTCGGCATCTCCGGTTCCAGCGCCATCCCGCAGATCGGACAGGTGCCGGGACCCAGTTGGCGGATCTCGGGATGCATCGGACAGGTGTACATGGCGGCGGCAGCGGCCGGATCCGGCTCGGCAGGGGCGGGCGACAGATACTTCTGCGGATCGGCGACGAAACGCTCGCGGCAGCGAGCGGAGCAGAAGTGGTGGTGGTTGCCAGCGTGTCGTGCATGGTGCTGGCTGGTGGCAGGGTCCACCTGCATGCCGCAGACCGGATCGGTCACGGTCGTGTTCTTTTGCTCGCCGTTCTCGTCAGCGAACGACTGCAGTGGCTCGGTGGCCGAAGTCTCGGCGTCGCCGGATTTTCCGGACGAGCAGGTGTGGGCGCCTGTATCGGGATTGCGATCGGGCTGTGGTGCTGGATCGGACGCGGCGGCCGACGGGTGCTTGGGATCAGGGGTGTTCATGCGGTCTCCTCTGCCAACGCGGCCAGGATGGGGCAGCGGTCCAGTGCGCCGCGGCCCGGGCAGGACGCCACCAGCGTGCGCAGGCCATCGCGGATACGGGTCAGCTCCTCGAGCTTCTGCTCCACGTCGGCCAGCTTCTCCGATGCGGTGGCCTTGAGCCCCGCCATGTCGTCATCGCGTCGACCGGACAGTGCCAGCAGCTCGCGTATTTCGACAAGCGTAAACCCCAGACCCTTGGCGCGGCGGACGAAGCGCAACCTCGAGACATCGTCGTCGCCATAACGTCGATAGCCTGAGGACTGGCGCTCGGGCGGCGGCAGGATGCCGTTGCGTTCGTAGTAGCGCACGGTGTCGATGGGGACACCAGCGTGCCTGGCGAGCTGACCGATCTGCATGAGGTGATTCCTGACGGCGGCTTCGACAGCAAGTGTGCACTCTTGACCCTGGTCCAGAGTCAAGGCTTTTCCTTCACTGGATGTCGGACGTCCTCGTCGCGCTCTGAGTCTGGCGCCTCGCCATTCGGTTGGCAGCCCCACGAACACCGGTCCCGTCCATCATTGCCCGGCACGTTCGCCTGGAGCCAGGTGGCGAAGAGCAGGTCCCTAGGCCGACATCGCGCGACATGCCGCAGCGCACTGGCGGCAGGCCTCGGCGCAGCGCTTGCAGTGATCCATGTCGTGCGCTTCGCATTGCTCCGCGCACCAGTCACAGATGTCGGCGCACAGTTGGCAGAGTTGTTTGGCGAACGGGCTGTTGCGGGCCATGGCGTCGGCGCACAACCGACAGATCGCCGCGCATTCGACGCAGCAGGCGGGACAGTTGTTGGGACTTTCCTTGCCAACCATGTGGCTGAAACAGCTGCCGCATTCGGTGGCGCAATCGTTGCAGGCGGCGATGCAGTCGCGTACCGCCTGGGTGAGGTGGTGGCTCATGTCGATCCCTTTTTCAATGGGTGGATGAGGGCACCTCCCGCCTGTCCATCACCAGGTGCCCTGATTGGATCATTGCCCGTGCCGCGTGAAGACGCTGGTACTGCCTTCCTTGCCGACCAGTTCCACCGTATACGGCTGCACGCGTCCATCCGGCATTTCCATGCCGGGCGAGCCTGCCGGCATGCCCGGAACCGCCAGACCCCTGGCGTCGGGCTTCTCCATGAGCAGGCGCATCACGTCCCCGGCCGGCACGTGGCCTTCGACGAAGTAGCCGCCGACTTCGGCGGTATGGCAGGAGCCCTTGCCCGGAGGAACGCCCAACTGCTGCTTGATCGGGTTCATGTTTTCGTTATTCCGGACTTCGACCTGGAATCCGGCTTCGCGCATGTGATCGACCCACAGGCCGCAGCAGCCACAGAACTCGCTCTTGTGCACGATCATGGGCGACAGTGCCGGCGCGGCAGCCGCGCTGCTGTTTTTCGCCGCGACGGCAGCGCGGCTATCGGATGCAGTGGAGATGGACGCGCCGCTGGCCGAGGCGCTCGCGGCGGCAGTTGGCGATGCGCCCATGGCGACGGGGTCGTTAGCGGCACCGGCGGTGACAGGCGGCGACTGGCGCGCGCACGCGGGCAGGGCGATAGTGGTGAACAGCAGCGTGGCGGCGGTCAGGGCATTGAGTCTCATCGGTGTGTCCTCAGTTCTTCTTCGGTCGCGATGACCAGTGGATGTGCACGATCTTCCAGCCGGATGCTGTGTTGCCCAGCACCATGGTTTCGGTGCTCAGCAACGTCAACGGTTTGCCGTCCCTGGTGGCATGCAGTTCGCTTTCGCTGGCGACCCATGCGGTGTCGCCATCGACCCGTGCGCGACGGTAGGTCAAGGCACTGTGGGAGCCGGCGAGGAACCTGGCATCGGACTTGGCATGGTGGCCGAGGTATTGCTCGCGGCTGCGTTCGGCCCCGCCGGTCTCGAGGATGATGACCCCTGGATCGAGCATCGCCTTGACGGCGGCGAAGTCGCTCGCAGCGATTGCCTTGCCGAATGCGTCGACCACGGCGACGGGTGCCTGCGCGGCGGTGGGAACATCCAGCGCCGGCGTGCTGGCCGGTGCGGCGTGCCCGGCGTGACCGGTTGCGGCCGGTTGCGTTTGTGCACTGGCGGAAAGCGTCGTGCCAAGCAGCAATGCGGCAGCGAGTAGCGAGGTTGCGTGCGTCATGAGTGCGGTTTTCATCGTTGGAATTTCCAGGGTTCAGTCCCGTTGAGGTCAGTGTTGATGGTCGTGGCCGTCGTTTGCTGGCGCGGGCGTAGCGTCGGTCCTGGCGGGTGGGGCAGGATGCGATTCGACCGTGCCGTCGGCGTGCTGGTGGGTGATTGTCCCGCCGCCAGTGACTGGTCTGGCGGCAGCGGTGGGCGCAGCGGCGTGATGGTCGTCGGCCACACCCGGGCCGTGCGCATGGCCGCCGGCCTGGCCAGCCGCACCGCCCATTGGCATGTCGCCGTGGTCGTGGCTAGGCGTATCGTGGTGGTCAGCAGGCGCGCCGTCAGCGTGCGTGTGCTCGATCGTCTCCCCGCCGCCGTGGTCGTGCCCACCGCTGCTGGCGACCAGGGCATGGTACTGCCCGGCATCCATGCTCGGCAATTGCTGCAGGAACGCGGCCATGTTCCAGATGTATTCGTCGTCCATGCTCTTGCCCCAGGCAGGCATGCCCGAGGCCTTGAGGCCATGTTTGATCGCCCAGAACGCCGTGGAAGCATCGACGAGGGTCTTGGACAGGTCCGGCGGCGCCGGATAAAGGCCCTTGCTCAACTCGGTCTCGCCCATGCCGGGGGCGAGGTGGCAGCCCATGCACATGGCGTTGTAGTTGCCTGACCCCTGGCGGATCCGCTCGGGATCGGACAGGTCGAAGGGTGGCTCCAGGCCGCTGGTACGTGCAGCGATCGAGCGCTCCCGAAGGGTCTGCAACAGGGCGTGCACCGGCGCCGTGTGATAGTCGTCGGCAGCCACGTTGTAGACGCCCGACCATACGAAGCCGGCGCCCAGAAGGCCGACCGCCGCGAGGGTGACGACGCTGCCGGTGACGAAGGTGTTGGATTTCATGTCCATATCTGCTTGTCGCTATATCGGGTCAGAACCAGATCCTCACGCCCGCGATCACGCGGGTGTCCTTGATGTCTCCGCCCTCGTCGCGGCGCAGGTCCGCGGTGCCGCCGAAGGCGCGTTCATGCACCACTCCGATGTAGGGAGCGAAGCGGCGGGTGAACTCATAGCGCAATCGCAATCCTGCTTCGACCTTGCTCAGGCCAGAGCCGATGCCGCGGCCGGGGTCGTCCTTGCCGTACGCCTCGGCCTCGGCCAGCCATTGCAGGATCAGCCGGTTGGTCAAGAGTGTCGTATTCGACCTCGACGCTGGCAGCGGTCTGGCCACCCTCGCCGATATAGGCCGTCGCCTCGACCTCGAACTTGTACGGGGCCATGCCGATCACGCCGATCCCGGCGAACGTCTGCGACGGACCTTCGCCGAAGTCGTGGCGGATACCCACCACGCCGTCCCACCAGCGCGCGATGGCGCGCCCGTAGAACAGCTCAACATTGGCCGATTCGGTGCTGCCATCGATGGATTCGCCTTCGCTGCGGATCCACAGTCGGTCCAAATCGGTGCCGATCCAGCCGATGGTTTCCCACGCGAACGCATTGCCTTCGGGATGATCCGCACCCCGATAATGTACTGCACAGCCGCGCCAGAAGGCCATCTGCGGTGATCGCGGGCAAGGCGGGGTTCAAGTCCGGAGGCGGTCCAGGCTGTCCGAAATCGCGCCTCGGCACTCAATTTCCTTCAGTCCTCCAACACCACGCATTCCGGGAACACGACAACCTGGCGAATGGCTTCCCCACGCGCCAACCGGTCGAAACCTGCGTTGATCTCGTCCAGCGGCAGTCGATGGGTCAGCAGGCGCTCGACCGGCAGCAGGCCAGCGCGGTACATCGCGATGTACCGCGGAATATCGCAGCCAGGCACGGCCGATCCCATGTACGAACCCTTCACTGTCCGCTCCTCGGCGACCAGGCTCAGGGCCGGAATGCTCAACATCCTGCCCGGTGCAGGCAGACCGACGGTCACCGTGGTGCCGGCGCGGCGGGTGGCCGCGTAGGCCTGTGCCAGCACCTGCTCGCTGCCCATCGATTCGATGGCGTGATGCACCCCGCCAGCGGAGGCATCGCGAATCGCAGCGGCCGCATCGTGCTGGCGCGCAGCGATGCAGTGACTCGCGCCCAGTCCGCGTGCCAGCGCCAGCTTGTCTTCGGTCACATCCACCGCGATCAGCGGGTAGGCCGAGCTTGCACGCGCAGCCAGCAGCGCTGCCAGGCCCACCCCGCCGGAGCCGAACACCGCCACGCTTTCGCCGGGCATCACCCGTGCGGTGTTGACCACGGCGCCGACCCCGGTCATCACCGCGCACCCGAACAGCGCAGCGATTTCTGGCCGCAGTTGGGCATCCATGCGCACCGCCGAATGCGCGGAGACAATCGTGTATTCGGCGAAGCCCGAGACGCCCAGATGATGCTGCAGCTCGTCGCTGCCGCCGTCCTTCCAGTGGCGTGAACCCGTCAGCAACGTACCGGCGACGTTGGCCAGCGCTCCCGGTTCGCACAGGGCAGGGCGGCCGCTGGCGCAGGGGTCTCAGTGGCCGCACATCGGTACGACCGAGAACACGACCCGGTCGCCCTGCGCGAAGCCCTGCACGTGCGCGCCGACCTCCACCACTTCGCCGGTGGCCTCATGGCCCATTACCATCGGCAGCGGCCTCGGCCGCGAACCGTCGATCACCGACAGGTCGGAGTGGCACAGACCGGCGGCCAGCACGCGCACGCAGAGCTCGCCGGGGCCAGGAGGTGAGAGTTCCAGCGTTTCGATGGACAACGGGCGAGACGCCGCATATGGCGCCGGCAGTCCCGCCTTGCGCAGCACCGCAGCCTGGACCTTCATTACGGAGTTGCTTCGATACGCTGCAGCGCCTCGCGCAGCGCAGATGGGATCGGCACCGACCTGCGCGTCTGTCGGTCAACGAACACGTGCACGAACCAGCCTTCGGCGGCCGGTGCGTCCTGTCCCTGCCGGAACACGCCGATGCCGTAGCGCACGCTGGAGGTCCCCAGTTTGTCCACCCGCACACCCCCTTCGATCGTCTCCGGAAACGCCATCTCACCGAGAAACCTGCAGTGAGACTCGGCACAGACGCCAATCGCGTCGCCGCGGTAGATGTCGAGGCCCCCTCGGCGATCTGGTAGGTGTTGATCACCGTGTCGAAGTCGCTGTAGTACTCGACGTTGTTGACGTGGCCGTAGACATCGTTGTCCTTCCAGCGCGTGGTCACGGCGGTGAAGTGGCGGTAGTCGGTGCGGCTCACAGTCCGGCTTCCGTTGCGCTCACGTGTCGAAGCCGGTCAGCGGCGCAGCCTGCCGCGCCGCCGCCGGCGGATCCTCATCGCGTTCCCAGCCGGTGAGTAGCAGCGTGGCCGCGATACCAATCAGCAGGCCCAGCCAGGGCTCGAACACCGCAAGCGCAGTGCCGATCAGCAGCGCGGTGCCGCGGCCCGTGGCGGTGCGCGGAATAGCCATGGCGATATACGCGCAGGCGAAACCCGACAGGACCAGGGTCAGTGACAGTGCGATCCCCAGCAGCGGCTTGAGCCCGGTCAGCAGCGGCAGCAGGAAGTAGATGATCGGCAGCCCCATCAGGTAGTACGACATCAGCCCGCTCTGCAGCGTCGGCATCTGTGCCGGCCCTTCCTTCCAGCGCTGCACCACCATCACGTGCACACCGGTCCACAGGCTGCCCTGGGTAGCGAAGAACGGCGCCACCAGCGCGGAGATGAAATTGCGGATGGCCAGCGCGATGTGCGATCGGGTGGTGTCGATGTCGGCAGGGTCGTCGGTGCGCACCTTCATCCCGTCACGCAGGACCTCATTGCCGGTCACCCAGTCACCGAACTGGATGATGTAGACCACCAGCACCAGCGGGATGGCGCTCCAGTACATTTCAGCAGTCGGCCAGCCGATGCTGAAAGGCGACATCTTCATGACCGTTTCGGTGACCGGTGGCAACAGCCAGCCCCATTCCACCTCGTAGGTCATCTCCCCCACCAACGGCCCGACGATGCCTGCCGCCACCAGTCCGGGCAGCAGCCCCAGGCTGACCAGGAGCATCAACCCGCGGCTTTGCATCTTGTATTTCTGTAGCGGTATCGAGAACAGGAACACCAGGCAGATGGCGCAGGCGATGGTGGTGGAGATCGGCTGCTGCAGCAGGAAGCGCTCCGCATCGTCGATGAACACCCGCTTGAACGATGCAATGGCCGCGCCCAGGATGATGCCCGCCTTGAGCGTGCTCGGCAGCCAGGTCACCAGCTTGCGGCCGAGGCCGGTGATGCCCAGCAGGAACACCAGCACGGCGAAGCTGATGGACAGGGCCGTCATCGCCTGGAAGCGCTGCACGGGGTCCGGGTAGCCGGCAAACACGAAGGCCATGACCAGCGGCAGTGCCGCCGTATTCCAGCCGGGCGCATAGGGCTCGCCGAACACGTACAGCGAGGACACCAGCAGGAAGCTGTAGAGCATGGTGGCGGTGACGGCCTGGGCGAAGTCCAGGCCGAAGTAGCCGACCAGGATCGGCACCAGGGCCAGGCCGGTGGCGGTGGATACGAGCAGCCCCTGCAGGAACTCCGGCCACAGCAACTTCGTGTGGTAGAACGGCAGCCGGAAGGTGAAGATCCCCCACTTCCAGCCGTCACGCCTGTGCGATGTCATGGACGGTTTGCTCCGCTGCAGTGAGTGGCGAAGAGGAGGGCGCTGTCACTGGGCATCGGCGAATTCCTTTTCCTGCAGCGCACGCCACATCACCTTGCCGGTGGCGCTCTTGGGCAGCTGCTCGACGAATTCCACGCGGTGCGGCACCTTGTAGGCGGCCATGTGCTCGCGCGCCCAGGCAATGAGGTCCGGCTCGGTCAGTGACTGTCCAGCGCGAAGGACCACCACCGCCTTGACGCTTTCGCCGCGGTGCGCATCGCGGAAGCCGATCACGCACGCTTCCTGGATGGCGGAGTGCCCGTACAGCAGTGTCTCGACCTCGGCAGGCCATACCTTGAATCCGGCAGCGTTGATCATGCGCTTGAGCCGGTCAACCATGAAGAAGTAACCTTCGTCGTCCACATAGGCGAGGTCGCCGCTACGGAAGAATCGCATGCCCTCGACTTCGACGAATGCCGCTTCCGTGGCCTCGGGCTTCCGCCAGTAGCCTGTGAAGACCTGCGGCCCGTTGATCAGTACTTCGCCCACGGCGCCTGTCCCGAGCGGCTGGAGGGTTTCCGGATCAACGATGATCGCGGTCGTGTCCTGCATCGGAATGCCCAGGCACTGCGCCTTGGGTCGATGCGGCGGGTTGAGGTGCGAAGGCGCCATGGTCTCCGACAGGCCATAGCCTTCGACGTAGGGGAGGCCCCAGATCTGCTCGATCTTCTCGGCCACCGCCTTGGGCATCGCCGCGCCGCCGCCGTTGAGCATCAGCATCGAGTCCAGCCTGAAGTCGTCGAGTCCGGGCTGGGCGAGGAAGTCGATCAGCATCGTTGGAGTCGCCGTCCAGGCGGTGACGCCGTGGCGTTCGATCAGCATCGCGGCAGTGCGGCGGTCCCAGCGGGTCATCACCACCATGGTGCCACCGCGATACACCAGCGCGTTCATCGACATCTGCATGCCGGTGACGTGGAACATCGGAAGCGAGGCGAGGGCGACCTGGTCCTTGGCCATCCTGCAGAACTCGCCGCTGCCCACGGCCGTGTGCATCACGCTGGCGTGCGTGTGGATGCAGCCCTTCGGCGCGCCGGTGGTGCCCGACGTGTAGGGAATGACCGCGACATCGGCGGGACCTGACGACGACGGCCCAGGCACGCAGCCCGAGTCGATGGCCTGGCTCCAGCCGATTGCGCCGGCGATCCGCTCGCTGCTGGCGGCCACCACTTCGGGAAGGGTCAGGTCGGTCTCCGCTTCGACGTAGTCCGAATAGCAGGCCGAAATCGCATGGTCCAGTCCGGCACCCAGCAGCGGAACGAGGTTGCCGGCCAGCTCCTGTCCAAAGATCGCCACCTTGCTTCCGCTGTCCAGCACGATGTGGCGGACTTCCTCGAGCAGGTTCATCGAGTTGACCGGCACTACCCCCGCATCGGCGCGCAGGATGGCGTAGAAGGCGATGACGAACTGCGGGCTGTTCTGCATGTACAGCGCCACGCGATGGCCTTTGCCCACGCCACAGCGCTGCTGCAGGAAGCCGGCCAGCGCATCCACCTGCCGCTTCAGCTCGGAATAGGTGAGTGTGCTGCCGTAATACTCGATTGCAGCGCGCCCCGGATATCTAGCGGCCGAGACTTCCAGGTTGTAGTGCAACGCGGTTTGCGGAAGTTCGAGATGCAGCGGCAGGCCGGGCGGCCAGTGGGTCAGGTTCATCATCGGCGTTCCCCTCCCAGGGAGTGCGCGTTGCGATTGCTCGGTCAGGACACCTGTTGCGGAAGTATCACCAGCTTGCCTATCGCCTGCCTTGCAAGGAGTGCTTCCAGCGCCTGCGGCGCCTGCGACAGCGGGTAGCGCTTCGAGATCAGCGGATGGATTTTGCGCTCGGCCAGCCACGAGAACAGCATCGCCATGTTTTCGGCGTTGAGCGCTGGTTCGCGGCGCACGAACTCGCCCCAGAACACGCCGACCAGGGCGCTGCCCTTGAGCAGCAGCAGGTTGGCGGGAATCCTGGGGATCTCGCCAGCGGCGAAACCCACCACCAGGTAGCGTCCACCCCAGCCGACGCTGCGCAGCGCCAGCTCGGTGAAACTGCCGCCCACCGGGTCGTAGACCACGTCGACCCCGCGACCCTCGGTCAGGGTCTTGATGCGCTCGCGCAGATCGTCGTTTGCGTAGTCGATGGTCTCGTCGGCGCCGCGCCCGCGTGCGGCCGCAAGTTTGTCTTCCGTCGAGGCCGCCGCGATTACCCGCATGCCCAACAGCTTGCCGATTTCAACAGCCGCAAGTCCGACACCGCCGCCGGCACCCAGCACCAGCAGGGTTTCACCCTGCCGTGCGCGTGCGCGGTCCTTCAAGGCGTGCAGCGAGGTGCCGTAGGTCAGCACGAAGCTGCCGGCAAGTTCGAGGTCCTCGTCGCTGATGTCCTTCGGCAGCGGGATGACGTGCGTGGCTTCCACCAGCACTTCCTGGGCGTACGCGCCGAATGTGGCAATGCCCACCACCTTGTCGCCGATCACCAGTCGTTGGACCTCGTCACCCACTGCAATGATCTCGCCCGAGAGCTCGCCGCCCGGGGAAAACGGGAGCTCCGGCTTGAACTGGTACTTGCCCGCGACGATCAATGCGTCGGGGAAGTTCACCGCCGCGACTCGCGTGCGGACCAGCACCTGCTGCGGACCGGGAACGGGGGAGGGCAGCTCGCGCAGCTGTAGTGACGAAGGCGGGCCCCAGGCGTCGCAGACGATGGCTTTCATGTGGTTCCTTGAGTTGTCATTGGTTTCCGCATGGACCCATGCAATGGCATGGATCGGTTTCGGTCCATTCCCCGCCGCTTGCAGCGACCATTTTTGTAGAGCCGAACTTGCTTGGCTGCACTTGCCGGCAACGTTAGCCGAGCGAGCCCGGCTCTACAAATCAGCCCCGCAGCCTGGTGCATACCCCCCGCGGGTATTTCAAAACCGACCTTCCGTCATCTCAAACACCTTGTTGCGCAATGCCACCAGGCGCGGGCCGAAATCGTTCACCAGCTTGTCACGGGTCATCACCGACACGCGTCCGCTGCAGTTGAACGCCAGTACCCGACTGCGGTCGGCCGACACCATGGGCACGCCGATGGCGAACACCTCCGGGTTCCAGTCGCCGAGCGAAAAACAGAACCCATAGTGCTCGTAATCCTGCCGCGCACGCACGATGCCGGCGCGGATCGTCGGCCAGTACCCCGGCTCGCATTCCTGCTCGAACTCGGCCACCCGGCGCTCGAAGACATCCAGCGGCCGCGAGGCCAGGTCAGCACGCCCCAGCGCGGTGGAACCGTGCGGCACCCGCGCGCCGGGTTCGAGCTTCATCTGGAACGTGGCATCGCCTTGGCATACCTCCAGCAGCACCATGCGCATGCCGTCGGCGGCCGCCAGCATCACCGCCGACTGGGTGTACTTGGCCAGCTCGCGCATCAGCGGTCGCGCCACGGCAACCACGTCGTTGCCCTTCATGAAGGCGTGCCCCAGCGACAGCACCGAGGTGCCAAGCGCGTATTTTTCCAGCGGCGCGGAGTAGGTGAGGTAACCGAGCGAGGCCAGGGTGAAGGTGAGCCTGGACACCGTCGGCTTGGGTAGCCCGGTCTGGCGCGCGATCTCCTGGTTGCCCAGGTATTTGGCGCCGGACTCGAAGCAGCGCAGGATCGAGAATGCACGCGCCACCGAGTTCACGAACTGCGGATGGTCTTCGTCCACTGAATGTGTAAAAGCGTCGATGCTGCGCTTGGGATTGCCCATGGTGCTGGCCTCGCTGTATCAGGCCGACGCGATTGGCGGATGCCGTGCCAACTCGAGCCGCGCGATGGTCCCGCGGTGAACTTCGTCAGGGCCGTCGGCCAGGCGCAGGGTGCGGATGCTGGCGTAGGCGTAGGCCAGCGGGAAATCCTCGGTCACGCCAGCGCCACCGTGGGCCTGGATCGCCCAGTCGATGATCTGCAGTGCCATGTTCGGCGCCGCCACCTTGATCATCGCGATCTCGGCGCGCGCGACCTTGTTGCCCACCGTGTCCATCATGTACGCGGCCTTGAGCGTCAGCAGGCGGGCCTGTTCGATCATGCAGCGCGATTCGGCAATGCGCTCGTGCCACACGCTCTGGTCGGAAATGCGCTTGCCGAAGGCGACCCGCGACTGCACGCGCTGGCACAGCAGTTCGAGCGCGCGCTCGGCCACCCCAATCGTGCGCATGCAGTGGTGGATACGGCCGGGACCCAGGCGGCCCTGTGCAATCTCGAAGCCGCGGCCTTCGCCGAGCAGGAGGTTGGAGGCCGGCACCCGCACGTCGCGCAGTTCGACCTCCATATGGCCGTGCGGAGCGTCGTCGTAGCCGAACACCGGGAGCGGCCGGATCACGTCGATGCCGGGCGCATCGGCCGGCACCAGCACCATCGACTGCTGCTCGTGCTTGGCGGCGTCCGGGTCGGTCTTGCCCATGACGATGTACAGCGCGCAGCGCGGATCGCCAGCCCCAGAGGCGAACCACTTGCGTCCGTTGATCACGTACTCGTCGCCGTCGCGGCGGATCGAACACTGGATATTGGTCGCATCCGAAGAGGCCACCGCCGGCTCGGTCATCAGGAATGCGGAGCGGATCTTCCCGGCCAGCAGCGGCTCCAGCCACTGGTCCTTGTGCGCCTCGCTGCCGTAGCGCTCGATCGTCTCCATGTTGCCGGTGTCCGGCGCCGAGCAGTTGAACACCTCGGGCGCCCATGGCACGCGGCCCATGATTTCGCACAGGGGGGCGTATTCCAGGTTCGATAGACCTTCCGGTGCACGCGGCGACTTGGGCAGGAACAGGTTCCACAGACCCACCGCACGAGCCTTGGGCTTGAGCTCCTCGATCAGCTGCACGGGAACCCAGGCGTTGCCCGCGGCGCAGTTCTGCCTGATCTCCTCGTGGTAGCGGGCCTCGTTGGGATGGATGTGTTCGTCGAAGAACGCCGCAAGCGTGCTGCGCATTGCATCGACCTTGGGGGAGAAGGAGAAATCCATTGGAACTCCAATCAGATGGGCTTGGTGTTCCGTTAGACGAAACACTATTTCGTTACTTGACAGGCATCCTAGGGCGGCGCGCAGCAGGCTGCAAGGCCCACTGCGTCAGGCGTCTCGGTTGTATCGCCGCTTGTGTCTGGTTACGATGAGCCGAACCGCGAACAACAGTTCCGCATTACGAAACCAACGGAAGCCGATGCCCAGCCTGCACGTTCTGTTCAAAAAGGAAGAGCTGGACCGCGAGCGCCTGCATGGCAAGGTCGTCGTGGTCCTGGATGTCCTGTTTGCGACCTCGACCATCGTGCATGCGTTCGGCCAGGGGATTGGCTCGGTCTGGCCCGCACGCGACGCCGATGATGCAGCCCGGATCGCGGCCCAGCTTGACTCGCCGATCATGGCCGGCGAATACATGGCGGAGGGATTGCCGGGTTTCGGGCCGGCGACGCCTCTGGCGCTGTGCAACGCGGGAGTTGAGGGTGCGACGCTGGTGTACGCGACCACCAACGGCACCGTGGCGCTCAACAGCGCGGCCGGCGCGGCGCATGTGTACGTCGGAGCGCTGTTGAACGGCGCCGCCCTGGTGGCCCATGTGAGCCGTGCCCATCCGGAAGCTGCGGTCGTGCTGGTGTGCTCGGGATCGGTGAATCGATTCAACCTGGAGGACTTCTATGGCGCCGGACACATCGCCTCGCATTTCGAGCGCGGTGGCCATTACTCGCTTACGGACGCAGCGCTCGCGGCCGTCATCTTCTACCGGGGCTGCGACGCTGCGACGGCGCTGGGCGCATCGAGGGTGGGACGCATGATGCAGGCCCACGACCTGCAGGACGAGATCGACTGCGCGGCGCGGCTCGACGTGCTCGACGTGGTCCCGGTGCTCAACAATGGCCGCCTGCAACTGGTGGACGCGTGAGCGGCGCGGGCGTGTCGGTCGATTCGATCGATCTGGAAGTGCTGGGCCGCTACCTGGAGTCCCATATCGAAGGCTTCAAGGCGCCTGTCACCGCGACCCGATTCAAGGGCGGCCAGAGCAATCCCACCTACCTGCTGTCCACGCCGCGACGCCAGTACGTGATGCGCTCCAAGCCCGCGCCCGTAGCCCAGCTGCTGCCGTCAGCACATGCGGTGGAGCGTGAGTACCGCCTGCAGTCGGCGTTGGCAGGCAGCGCCGTTCCGGTGGCGCGCATGCACTGCCTGTGCGAAGACGAGTCGGTCATCGGCCGTGCGTTCTACGTCATGGGCTTCGTGGAAGGCCGCATCTTCTGGGAGCAGTCCCTTCCGGGCGTGGAACCGGGCGAGCGTGCCGCGCTATACGACGAACTCAATCGGGTCATCGCCGAGCTGCACAACGTCGATTTCGAGGCGCGCGGCCTGGCCGACTATGGCAAGGCCGGCAACTACTTCGCGCGCCAGATCGACCGCTGGAGCCGGCAGTACCGGGCCAGCGAGACCGGCGGCATC
>JBDNHW010000015.1:0-21080 GCA_041688625.1 Pseudoxanthomonas sp. | reverse complement strand
GGTCCCTCCCGCGGTGCGCCGCGTTCGACATGCGGGCGTCCAGTTGCGATCGAGGCGCGGTACTCGCCTACGCCAACCTGTCCACTGCATGATCGGTTGGTCCCTCCCGCGGTGCGCCGCGTTCGACATGCGGGCGTCCAATTGCGATCGAGGCTGCCCGGATTCCTTTAGCTCATCCGTTGTAGATCCGAGCTTGCTCGGATGCTTCCAGCTCGCGGTCGCAGATATCGCGTCGCCCGGATGCTTTTCGCGCAACGGCATCCGGGCAAGCTTGGATCTACAACCGGAGAAAAGATACAGGCCGATCACCAGCCGTAGAGTTCCCAGTACACCGGCGACACGCCGTCGCCGCGTTCGTCCATGCGGCCGTCGGCGTTGCGGTCCATCAGGTAATAGGGTGCGCCCCGCACCGGCGTCACCTTGACCATCCGCAACTGCGTGCCCACGCGGTATTCCTCGATCACATCGCCGTTGGCTTCGGTGCGTACCGCCACCTGCGCGCCGGCGAGGTCGACTCCAGGATCGGGACCCGTAGCTGTCGTCGCACAACCGGCCAGCGCGAGCAGCAGCGTCAAGAACATCGGTTTCATCGGGATTCCTCGGGTCGGGCGGGCCTCGATTATGGCCGCGATGCGATAAGCGGGTGTGAGAGGGGCGGCGTAGAATCGATCCATGCCAAGACTTGTACTGATCGACGGTTCCAGCTACCTGTACCGCGCCTTCCACGCGCTTCCGCCGCTGGCCAACGCCGCCGGCGAGGCCACCGGTGCCCTGTTCGGCGTGGTCAACATGCTGCGCGCCACGCTCAAGGAAAACCCGGAGTACCTGGCCTTCGTGGTCGATGCGCCGGGCAGGACCTTCCGCGACGATCTGTATCCGCAGTACAAGGCCAATCGCCCGCCGATGCCGGACGACCTGCGCACGCAGGTGCAGCCGATGTGCGAGATCGTCGAGGCGCTGGGCATGCCGATCCTGCGCGTGCAAGGCGTCGAAGCCGACGATGTGATCGGCACGCTTGCGCTGCAGGCCTGCGGCGACGGCATCGATGTGACCATCTCCACCAGCGACAAGGATTTCGCGCAGCTGGTGCGTCCCGGCGTGGCGCTGGTCAACACCATGAGCGGCAGCCGCCTGGATTCGGACGAATCGGTACTCGCCAAGTTCGGGGTACGGCCTGGCCAGATCGTGGACCTGCTGGCATTGATGGGCGACAGCGTCGACAACGTGCCGGGCATCGACAAGTGCGGACCCAAGACTGCGGCCAAGTGGCTGGCCGAATACGCAACGCTGGACGGCGTGATCGCCAACGCCGACAGCATCAAGGGCAAGATCGGCGACAACCTGCGCGCGGCCCTGGAGCGGCTGCCGCTGAATCGCGAACTGGTGACGATCAAGACCGACGTCGAACTCGACGGCAACGCACAGAGCCTGGGCCTGCGCGAGCGCGACACCGAGGCGCTGCGCCGGCTGTACACGCGCTACGGTTTCCACCAGGCGCTGAAGGACCTCGACGGCAACGGCGCCGGCAGCGCCCCGGAGAAAGAGCCGGGCCGTGCGCGCGGCCGCGGGTTCGCCTCCGCGCCTGCCGAGCCGGCGCCGGCACTGGACCCCGCACTTTCGGCCAAGGGCGAGTACGAGACCGTGCTGACCTGCGAACAGCTCGAGTCGTGGATCGCGCGCCTGCAGCAGTGTCGCGAGTTTGCCTTCGACTGTGAAACCGACAGCCTGGATCCGATGCAGGCCAACCTGGTCGGCCTGAGCCTGTCGGTGGTTCCGGAAAAAGCGGCGTACCTGCCGCTGGCCCACGAGTACCCGGGCGCGCCCGAGCAGCTGGACCGGCAAGCCGTGCTTGCTGCGCTGGCGCCGATTTTTGCCGACTCGACGATCCGCAAGATCGGGCAGGGCGGCAAGTTCGACCTGCACGTGCTGCGTCGCCACGGTATCGACGTTCTGAATTACGCCGAGGACACGCTGCTGGAAAGCTTCGTGCTCAATTCGGGCAGCAGCCGCCACGACATGGACAGCCTGGCCAGGCGCTTCCTCGGCTATGAGACCGTGCGCTACGAGGAGGTCGCCGGCAAGGGCGCCAAACAGATCCTGTTTTCGCAGGTGGCTCTGGACGACGCCACCCGCTACGCGGCCGAGGATGCGGACGTCACCCTGCGCCTGCACCGCACGCTGGGGCCCAGGCTCGAGGCCGAGCCGGCCCTGCAGCGCGTGTACCGCGAGATCGAGATGCCGCTGGTGCCGGTGCTGGCGCGGATCGAGGCCAACGGGGTGATGATCGACGGCGACGAGCTGCGCCGTCAGTCGGCCGACCTCGGCAAGCGCATGCTCGCCGCGCAGCAGAAGGCCACCGAACTGGCCGGGCGCAGCTTCAACCTGGACTCGCCCAAGCAGCTGTGCGCGCTGCTGTTCGAGGAGCTCAAACTGCCGGTGATGGTGAAGACGCCTTCGGGCCAGCCCTCGACCAATGAGGAGGCCCTGGCCGCGATCGCCGACCTGCACGAACTGCCGCAGGTGATCCTGGAGTACCGCGGGCTGGCGAAACTGCGCAGCACCTACACCGACAAGCTGCCGGACATGGTGAACCCGGCCACCGGGCGCGTGCACACCTCCTACCACCAGGCCGGCGCGGCCACCGGGCGGCTGTCCTCGTCGGATCCGAACCTGCAGAACATCCCGGTCCGCACCGAGGACGGCCGCCGCATCCGCAAGGCCTTCGTGGCGCCTCCCGGGCGCAGGATCGTGGCCTGCGACTATTCGCAGATCGAACTGCGGATCATGGCCCACCTGTCCGAAGACCCGGGGCTGGTAACCGCGTTCAGTTCCAACGTCGACGTGCACAGGGCCACCGCCGCAGAAGTCTTCGGACGGACCCTGGCCGAGGTGACCGACAACGAACGGCGCGCCGCCAAGGCCATCAACTTCGGCCTGATGTACGGCATGAGCGCCTTCGGGCTGGCCCGTCAGCTGGGCATCGGCCGCGGCGAGGCCCAGGACTACATCGCCCTGTACTTCAGCCGCTATCCGGGCGTGCGTGATTTCATGGAGCGCACCCGGCAGCAGGCGCGGGAGCAGGGCTATGTGGAGACCGTGTTCGGCCGGCGCCTGTACCTGGACTTCATCAACAAGGGCACGCAGGGCCAGCGGGCGGGCGCCGAGCGCGCTGCGATCAACGCCCCGATGCAGGGAACGGCGGCCGACATCATCAAGCGGGCCATGGTCAGCGTGGACGCCTGGCTGGCCGCCCACTCGAGCCGCGCGCTGATGATCATGCAGGTGCACGACGAACTGGTGTTCGAGGTCGACGCCGCGTTCGTCGAGCCGCTCCTGGCCGAGGTCACCGCGTTGATGTCCGGCGCGGCACAACTGTCCGTTCCACTGGTGGTCGACAGCGGCATCGGCGACAACTGGGACGAGGCGCATTAGCGGCTGCTGGCACAGAAGCGCTTATCTTTCCGAAGCTTGGGGAGCAAATGCCGCCCGGCGAGGGAAAGCCCAAATGTCGCCAGGGGCGGTCAGCGTGAATCACCGCTAAATTTGCACGGATTCTTAACGCTGATCTTCACGAGCCGTCCATGCGCCAAGTGGTTTCATAGCCCTCGACAGATGCAAGGTCTGTCGCTGATCTCTCCCATCCCCTGGAGCAGATCTCGGAACGAAAGCCTCTCCCCAGGCCTAGTTCCCCGGCCCCGCTGACCCCCCCTGGTCGGCGGGGCTTTTTTTTGGCAGTTTCCGCGTGATCGAGGTAAGACGACGCCACCGCGCCCGCTTGCGTGGGAGCGCCCCATGGACGCGAACCGTTGGTCGGAATCAATAGGAAGAGGGAGCTCGCGCCCATGGGGCGCTCCTACGTTAGCTCCCGCAGCCAGTCGCGCGGTCGCAGGTAGTCCTGCAGGCGTGCCTCGGCGCTGCCTTGCGGTGGATCGAAGCCGTATTCCCAGCGCACGCGCGGCGGCAGGCTCATGAGGATCGACTCGGCGCGCCCGCCACTCTGCAGGCCGAACAGCGTGCCGCGGTCGTAGACCAGGTTGAATTCGACGTAGCGGCCGCGCCGGTACAGCTGGAATTCGCGCTGCGACTCATCGAAAGGCGTGTCCCGGCGGCGCTCGACGATCGGCAGGTAGGCGTCGAGGAAACCGTCGCCGACCGCACGCTGATAGGCGAAGTCGCGTTCGAAATCCTCGTCCAGGTCGTCGAAGAACAGCCCCCCCACGCCGCGCGTCTCGTTGCGGTGGCGGATGAAGAAGTAGTCGTCGCACCAGCGCTTGTGGGCGTCGTAGCGGTCCTGTCCGCCGAACGGCTCGCACAGCGCGCGCGCGGTGCGGTGCCAGTGCAGCACGTCCTCGTCGACCGGGTAGAACGGGGTGAGGTCGAAGCCGCCGCCGAACCACGAGGCCACGACCTCGCCGTCGCGCTCGGCGCGGAAGTGGCGCACGTTGGCGTGGGTGGTGGGCAGGTGCGGGTTGCGCGGGTGGAACACCAGCGACACGCCAACGGCGCGCCACGAGGCTCCGGCCAGCTGCGGTCGCGCCGCGGTCGCCGACGGTGGGAGCGTAGTCCCCGAGACGTCGGAAAACCCGACGCCGGCCTGCTCGAACACGGCGCCCTCGCGCAGGATCCGCGTGCGCCCGCCGCCGCCGAGCGACGGAGCGGATCCTTGAACGGATGCGGCTTCCCCGCGCGTCCAGCGGTCTTCGACGAAGCGCCCACCGCCATCGGCGGTTTCGATGGCGGCGCAGATCCGGCCCTGCAGGCCGGTGAGGTAATCGCGGACAGCATTGAAATCGCTCATGCACGCATTCTAGCGGCGAGCCCGGCAAGGTCTGCGGGGAGCGGCATTGCTTGGCCGGATGCGTGGGAGCGGCTTCCAGTAGGAGCGGCTTCCAGCGGCGAGCTCTTGACTGTGCTTCCAGACTCGACGAACAGAGAGCTTGCGTGGGAGCGGCTTCCAGCCGCGAGCTCTTGACTGTGCTTCCAGGTTCGAAGGAAAGCGGGCTTGTGTGGGAGCGCCTTCCAGCCGCGAGCTCTTGACTGTGCTTCCAGACTCAAAAGGGAAGCTCACGGCTGGAAGTCGCTCCTACCGGAAGCCACTCCCAATGGAAACGCTCGACCTAGGCGCTCCAGCAACTGCGTCGTCGTGCGCCCGCTTGATCCTTGCCCGATGACTGAAGCGTCTCAGTGATCGAATTCGCCGCGTAGCGACGTCGTGCACAATTTCCACACGATCCACGCATGCAGCGCGGCGAACATCAGCGCCATCACCGCGGCAACGGCAGTGAACATGGTCGTCATCGACTCCATGAACTCGCCCAGATCGTCCAGCCCGCCCGCCGGCAGCACGGCCATCTGCACCGCCAGTGTGCCTTCGATGATCTGCGGAACCGCCCACACCATGCCCAGCTGCCACAGGGTACCGAGCACCAGCAGCGCGATGAAACCGCGCCGGGCCCATTCGCGGCGTCGCAGCAGGCCGCGCGCAACCGCCAGCAACGCAGCAGACATCAACAGCGAGCCCAAGGCGAGCAATACGGTGTTGGCGTAATACCACTGCATCAGCGGCGGCAGCGGCGGGAGCTCGGCTCCGGTCGGGTTGAGCATCTGCATCTGGAATTCCGGGACGAACAGCCCGGTCAGCAGCTGCACCACGCTGTACATCACGCCGAGCGCGCCCGCCACGATGGAGATCCACGCCAGGATGGTCACGAACGACGCACCCGGCCTTCGCTGCGCAGCCGCAGGAACCGGAGGAGGCAGCACGCTCATTTCAGGTTCTCCTCGAACAGCTTGAGCACGCGCTTGTACTGGTCCAGCCAGGAATCGGCGCGGGTAAAGGAATGGGCTTCGAGCGGATACGGCGCAATTTCCCAATTGTCCTTGCGCAGCTCGATCAGCTTCTGGGTCAGCAGCACCGAGTCCTTGAAGAACACGTTGTCATCGACCATGCCGTGGGCGATCAGCAGGTGGTCCTGCAGCCCGGCGGCGTATTCGATCGGCGAGGACCTGCGGTAGGCCTCGGGGTCGATTTCGGGGGTGTTGAGGATGTTGCTGGTGTACTCGTGGTTGTACTGGGTCCAGTCGACCACCGGGCGCAGCGCGGCACCGGCCTTGAACGTGCCGGGCTCGCGGAACAGCGCCATGAAGGTCAGGAAGCCGCCGTAGGAACCGCCGTAGAGGCCGGCGCGGTCCACGTCGCCCTGGCGGTTGTCCACCAGCCAGTCGAGGCCGTCCAGGTAGTCCTCCAGCTCAGGATGGCCCATGTTGCGGTAGATCGCGGTGCGCCAGTCGCGGCCATAGCCCTCGCTGCCGCGGTAGTCCATATCCAGCACGATGTAGCCCTTTTCCACCAGCAGGTTGTGGAACATCTGCTCGCGGAAGTAGGCCGGGTAGCGCTGGTGCACGTTCTGCAGGTAGCCGGCGCCGTGCACGAACATCACGATCGGGTAGCGCCGGACCGGATCCAGCACGCGCGGCCCGTAGTACTTGGCCCACACCGTGCCGGCGCCGTGGCGCGAGGGCACCTGCACCAGTTCCGGCTCGATCCACTCGCGCGCCTTGAACGCGGCGCTGCGCGTGTCGGTGAGGCGACGCGCGTCGCCACCTTCGCTGCCGACCACGCTCAGCTGCGCCGGCAGGTAGCTGCGGGAATGCCGGACCAGCAGTCGCGTGCCGTCGGGCGACTGGCTGAAGCTTTCCACGCCCTGCAGCGCGGTCAGCGCACGCACCGCTTCGCTGCCCAGGTCGAGTTCGCACACTTCGTAGCGCCCAGGCTGGTCGCGGTTGCACAGGAACAGGAACCGCCCGGCGTCGGCGGACAGCGCTGGCGACGACACTTCCCACTGACCTTGCGTGCGCTGCCGCGGCCGCTCGCTGCCGCGCTGGGTGTACAGGTGCGAACGGCCCGATTGCTCGGACAGCAGCCACAGCGTCTGGTTGTCGGGCAGCCAGCCGAACTCGTTGAAGTTCCAGTTGATCCAGGCTTCGTCGGTCAGGCGGTGGCGCACCTGCAGCGCGGCCTTGGCCGGATCGACGGCCTCGGTCGGATCGATCGACACGATCCAGCGGTCCTTGTTGTCCACCGCGCGCACCAGCAACGCGATGCGGCTGCCGTCGGCCGTCCAGTGCATGGCCGGACCGCTGCCGTCGCCGTCGGTTTCGATGCGCACGGCGCGATCGCCCTTCAGCGGATCCTTGCCGGCCTTCTTGCGCAGTGCCGCCAGCGGGTCCTTGTCGATGCCCGGCAGCGCGTCGAACTCCAGTTCGGTGGCGCTGCCGCCTTCCACATCCACCAGCCACAGCGTGTGGGCCAGGGGCGCGTTGCGGCCGACGCGGGTGCGGGCTTCCTGGAACTCCTCGTAGCCGGACTCGGTGATGTACTTCGGCATCTGGCTGGGCTTGCCCGCCTCGGCGTCCTTGCCGGTGGTCACCACCAGCAGCCAGCGCCCGTTCGGGGACAGGGCGCTGTCGACGATCTTGACTTTTTCGCCCAGGTAGACCGGCGCGGGGGCACGGGTCGGGTCGGCGCGACGCCAGGTCTCGCCCTGCTTGCGCAGTGCCTCGCGCCGCGCCCGGTCACGCGCCAGAGTTTCGATGGTGCGCAGCTGCTGCTCGCGCGGCGCATCGGCCTCAGGTGCGGCGGCCGGGTCCTTTTCCGCCTTGAGCAGCGCCGCCTGGGCCACGCCGCCTGCCTGGCTCCAGCGGTACCACTGGTTGCCGACGCGCCAGATCACGCCACCGTCGGTGGCGAAGCGCGGCTGCGACTCGTCCTCGTTGCTGCGGGTCAACTGCTGCAGCGCGCCGCTGCGCAGGTCGCGCACGAAGACGTCGCCGTTGCGAATGAACACCATGCGCTCGCGCCGCGCGTCGTACTCCGGATTGGCGGCGTCCAGCGATGCGCGGGCGTCGTCGGCCACCTGGCGAGCCACGCCCGCATCGACGGGCTGCTCGAACGTGTCGCGAATCGCGCTGTCGGTGCGCTTGAGTTGGTACTGCACGCGCCGTCCGTCCCACGCCCACCACGCATCCTCCACCGGTGGTCCGATCCAGTCCGGGTCGGCCATGACCTGTTCGATGGTCAGCGGCGCCGGTGCCTGGGCGGCGCCGGGCAGGGCGGGCGGTAGCAGCGCCAGCAACAGCAATGGGGAGAGACCAGGGCGCATGGTGATCAGTGTTGGTGAATTGACGGGCGGCAACTCTACCAGTCGGCCCCGGGGCTCATGCGCGGGCCTCGCTTGCGCCAAATGGACCGCCGCCGTTTCCTTCAGCTACGCATTTCCGACACAATCGACCGCACACTTCGCGCTTGCCGCGCCGGTCGCCAGTGAAGGCGAAAGGGGTGCCAGCATGCGCAGCCTCAGGAGAAGGCAGCCGCATGTCCGCCGTCGTACACACCACCGCTCGTGCGGATGCGCAGCCGCTTTCGATCGGGCCCGGTGACCGGATCCTTGCCTTCGAGGGTGGGCAGTCGCATTCGCTGGACCGCTTCCTGGCCCACGTGCGCGGCCTGGCCGAAGTCCTGCCGCCCGGGCGCCACGCGGTCAACCTGTGCGATGACCGCTACTGTTTCCTGGTGGCCTTCTGCGCCGTCGCACTGCGCGGGCAGGTCACCCTGCTGCCGTCCTCGCGTGCGCCGGTGGTGGTCACCGACGTGCTCGACCAGTACGAGGACAGCTACACGCTTGGGGATGTGCCGCTGTCGCTGCTGCCGCCGCGCTACTGGCAGATGCCGCACGTGCTGCCCGAGCTCGACGGTCCGGTGCCGATGATCCTGGACGCCTCGGTGGTGGCGATCGGCTTCACCTCCGGCAGCACCGGCGCGCCGACACCCAACTGCAAGACCTGGGCCGGCTTTCGCGCCAGCACCGCGCAGAACCTGGCCGCCCTGCACGATTTGTGGCCGGCCGGCGCCCTGCCCAGCGTGGTGGCCACGGTGCCGCCGCAGCACATGTACGGGATGGAACTGTCGGTGCTGCTGCCGCTGATCGGTCCGGCCGCGGTGCATGCGGCGCGGCCGTTCTTTCCGGAGGACGTGGCCCGGGTGCTGGGTGAAATTCCCGAACCGCGCCTGCTGGCGACCACCCCGGTCCACCTCCGCGCGCTGGTGCAGTCCGGCGTGGCGCTGCCGCCGCTGTGCGGCATCGTCTCGGCCACTGCGCCGCTGTCGATGGACCTCGCACTCGCGGCCGAGAGCCGCTTCGCTTGCGAGGTGCGCGAGATGTTCGGCTCCACCGAGACCCGCATCATCGCCCGCCGCCGGCCGGCAATCGACAGTGCGTGGACGCCGCTACCCGGCGTGCGCGTGCAGCCTCGGCCGGACGGGGCCCTGGTGCATGCCGCCCACCTGCCGGTGCCGGTGGCCCTGGCCGACCTGGTGGAAGTGGAGGACGACGGACGCTTCCACCTGCGCGGCCGCCAGGCCGATCTGCTGGAAATCGGCGGCAAGCGCGCTTCGCTGGGCGACCTGACCCGGCGCCTGCTGGCCATCCCCGGCGTGGTCGACGGGGTGATGCTGCAGCTGGATGCCGGCCAGGGCCGGGCCGTGGGGCGGGTGGCTGCGCTGGTCGTGGCACCGATGCTGGACGAGGCGACGATCCTGGCGGCGCTGAGTGAAAGCGTCGATCGGGTATTTTTGCCGCGCCCGCTCAAGAAGGTCGAGGCGCTGCCACGAAGTGAAGCGGGCAAGCTGCCGCGTGCCGAGCTGCTGGGGTTGTTGCACGGCCTGTAGTGACCGCGTGCGGTTCAAGGCGGGGCCACGCATTCCTGTAGGAGCCGGCCCTGCCCCCGAGCTTTACCATGGTGCGACTGGATGAAGCTTTCGCGGGCAGGGCCCGCTCCTACAGGTTCCCGCCTTTGCCGCCGGCGTCGTCGTTCACCCGTGGACGCCGTCGATTTCCAGGCTGAGCTCGCGCCGGCAGATCGCCGCGTGCAGCAGGATGCGCGGCACGCGGTCGCCGAAACGCTGCTCCAGCGCCTCGGCCACCAGCGGCATGTCGCTGCGGTCGCGCACGTACACCTTGAGACGGGTTCCAGGCCCGAACGCCTCCGGCAGCGCGGGGGCCTGCTGGCGCGCGGCCTGCAGCAGCGCATCGAAATTGGCGAAGGTTTCCTCCAGCTGCGCCAGCAATGCGCCCTCGTGCTGCGAGGCGTGCCCGACCACGCTGGCCGTGCCGGAGAGCAGCAGCGGCATGTTCCCGCCCGGCGGCGGCAGCATCGCGCGGGCGAAACTCGGCGCCTGCTTCCCGTACTGGCGCGGGTAGCGGTAGGCGCTGACCTGGCGCGGATTCTCCACCGGAGTGCCCGAAGCGACTGCCGCCAGCCAGTAGACCTGGATCACGCGACGGTCGTCGCAGCGCCCGATGGCGGTGGCCGCCGGTAGCCGCGAGGCGTCGAAGTCGCCCATGCCGCGCGCGCGGCCCAGGCAGAACTGGCGGTAGCGCTCGGCGTCGCCCTCGCCCAGGGTGATCGCGTCCAGGTAATTCCAGATGCGCAGCAGCTGCGGCGTGCCGCTGGCGCGGACGAATCCGATGGCCTGGGCATAGGCGCTCGCCGCCGCCGCTTCGATGCCGATCTCGCTCTCGTCGACTTCGATCGCGCCGAAGGACAGGTGGCCATCGGTGGACCAGGCGATCGCGCCGTCGCGTCCGCAGGTGACCAGGCCGTTGCCGCGCCAGACTTCCAGAGGCGCGCCGGTGTGCGGCTGCAGCGGCACGCGCAGGTAGCGCGGATCGTCGTTGCAGGGGGCATCGCTGCCGAAGCCGAACGCCGCCAGCACCGACTCGTTCTGCAATACCGTGTCGAGCGAAGCGATTTCCAGGTAGTCCACGGCAAGGCGCGGGTGCGCGGCAGGAGGTGCCATCGATGGCCGCAGCGGGCTCATGCCAGCCGGCCCGGCATGCGGCGTACACCGCAGCGATACGCGCTCCGCGCCGACGCCGTTCGACCGTGCACGCATGGCGCGGCGGTCGCGTAATCGTCTGCGGTCATGCGGGGCTGGGCCATTCGAATCCGGGACGTAACGGGCGCGCATGATAGCGCGGCACCCGTCGACGCCGGTTGCTAATGCGCGGCGTATGCCGGATCGTGTCGCCCCTGCCTGATGAGGAACCACCTGCATGTCCGGTCAAACCGCCGCCGAGCACGCGCTGGCGCAACTGCTGGTCGAAAGCCTGAATCTGGAAGACGTGGAGGCGTCGGCGATCGATCCCGAGGCGCCGCTGTTCAACACCGGGCTGGGCCTGGACTCGATCGACGCGCTGGAGCTGGCGCTGGCCATCAGCACCCGCTACGGGTTCCAGCTGCGCTCGGACAACGAACAGAACCGGGTGATCTTCGCTTCGCTGCGCGCCCTGTCGGCGCATGTCGAAGCCAACAAGAGCGCCTGATCCGCCGATCGCCGCGCCGCTCTCGACACTGACCGTCGTGGCGCTGCTGCTGGCGGTCGCCTACCCGCTGCTGGCGCACCTGGCCGCCGCGCGCGAAGACCGCCTGCTGGCCACTGTGGCGGTGGCCAACCTGGTCCTGCTGGTCCTGCTGGAGCCGCTGGTGCACCGCCGCCGTTGGGCTTACGCGGCACTGGCCGCGTGCCTGGCCGGCCTGTGGTGGCTGGCCGGTACGCCGCACGCGATGCTGCTGTTGCTGGCGCCGCCGGTGGTGTTCACCGGCATCCTGGCGTGGTGGTTCGGCCGCAGCCTGCGCGCCGGGCGCGTGGCCCTGATCACCCGCATCGTCACCGCGCTGTACCGCCAGGCCAGCGCGCTGGTCACCGCGCAGCTGATCGCCTACACCCGCCAGCTCACCGCGGCCTGGTCGGCTTTGCTGGCGCTGCTCACCCTGGTCAACCTGGCCCTGGCAATGTGCGCGGTGCCCGACGGCTTCCTGTATCGGCTGGGGATCGAGCCGCCGCTGCCGATCACCAACGCGCAGTGGTCGTGGTTCGCGAACCTGCTCAACTACGGCATCGGCGGCGGCTTCATGGCGGCCGAATACCTGTACCGCAAGCGGGTGTTCACCGAACGGCCGTACCGCAACTTCCCCGAGTTCCTGAGGCAGATGGCGCGGCTGGGCCCGGGCTTCTGGCGAGATCTGCTGCGCTGAACGTGATGCCTCCGTCCGTGCCGGCGCATGCACATGGCCGGTATCCTGTGGGGCTCGCAGGAGCAATCGACGTGCAGTTCACGATTCCAGCCGACCATCCGTCGCTGCCGGGCCATTTCCCCGGAAATCCGGTCGTCCCGGGCGTGCTGGTCCTGGACCGCGTGCTCGATGCCGTGCAGGTCGCCAGCGGCGTGCCCGTGGGCGCGCTGCGCCTGCCGCAGGTCAAGTTCATGCAGCCGCTGCTGCCGGCCCAGCCGGCGACCGTGAGCGTGGACGGCGTGAGCCCGAAGTGGCGCTTCCGCGTGCACCACGGCGAACGGATGATTGCCAGTGGCGAGGTCGTGCTGGTGGAAGAGACCGCGTGACCGCGCACTGGAAGCAGCGCCCCGAGGGCGGCGGCCGCTTTGCGCTGTGGCTGATCCGCAGCATCGCCCGCTACGGTGGCCGCGCGGTCGGGCGCGCGTGCCTGTATCCCGTCACCCTGTACTTCCTGCTGGTGCGCGCGCCGGAGCGGCGACAGTCGCGCGCCTACCTTGCGCGGGTGCTGCCGAGGCCACCACGCCTGCTTGACGTGGCCCGCCACGTCCACACGTTCGCCTCGACCATCTTCGACCGGGTGTTCATGCTGAGCGGGCAGATGCAGCGTTTCGAAGTGGACTTGCGCGGCATCGACCAGCTGCACGCGGCGCTCGACCAGGGCCGCGGCGTGCTGGTATTCGGTTCGCACCTGGGCAGCTTCGATGCCCTGCGCGCGCTGTCGCGTGCGCGTCCGGACGTGAAGGTGCGGGTGCTGCTGGACAAGTCGCACAATCCGGCGATCACCGCCGTGATCGATGCGCTCAACCCGGAGCTTGCGACGGGGATCATCGATGCCGGACAGGACGGCCCTTCGATCGTGCTGGCGATGAAGCAGGCGGCCGACGAGGGCGCACTGGTCGCGCTGCTGGTGGCGTGCTGCACGAAGTCGCCCAGCGAATGCGGCGTGTGCACGATCGGGCGGTCCAGGTCTTCCGGGAAGCGCCGCGCATCACCCTCGCCGACAAGGCGAGTGTAGGCCTCCTCGCTGGCGCCGATGCTCGCGGTGGAGGTGCCCATCACCACCGCCACGCGATCGGCGCCGTGCGCCGCGATCGCCTTTCCGACCGCCGCGAGCAGGCCGTCCTGCTGCAGCGCCATCCAGGCCAGGCGGTTGTTGCGGCATTCCCACTGAGCCCATTGGGCGGGCAGGGGAGCGTCTTCGAGGCCATCGACGCGACCGATCCAGCAGTCCAGCCGCTCCGGACCGAAATCGTTGCGACGCAGGCCGCTGCGACCTCCGCGCAGCGCGGACGACAGCGCATCGCGCCCGCGCCCCACTGCGGTGGTGGCGGTATAGGCGCGGATGGCGAGCGGAGGCATGGGAGGCAACGGCAGCGAAGACGGCACGCAATTTCCAGGGTTGCAGACAGGCGGAGTATATCCAGCGCCCGGCATGCCCGAATCAAAGGCGGGCGGGCCGCAGCGGGCATCCAGCGCATGGTTCATCGATGTGAGCTGTGCGTGATGCAAGGTAAAGATGCGCGCGCTCGTGCGCGCGAACATCGACCGATGCCCACGTCGCGGGTTTCGCAGGAAGTCGCTTTCCTCCACAATCTGCACACTCCCCACGCAGGACGCGTCCCGCGCAGATGCACGCCTATGTCTACAAGAGCCAGCGCAAGGACGATACCTTCGTCTACCTTGCCGCACGCGACGATTTCGACCGCATTCCCGAGCCGCTACGCGCGCAGCTGGGTCCGCTCGCGTTCGTGCTCGACGTGGCGCTGACCGCGGAGCGCAAGCTCGCCAGGGGCAACGAGGACGCCGTGCGCGAAAACCTCGCCCTGCGCGGCTTCCATATCCAGTTCCCGCCACCGCTGGTCCCGCCACCGATGGCCCCGCCGCGGGGCACCGATGCCTGACCGCCGGCACACCGCCAGGGTGGCGGCGGCACTGGCGCTGGGAATGGTATTGGCAGCGCTCACCGGCCTCGGCGGCGTTGTCGCAGCGCTCGCCGCGCTGCTCGCGCAGCCGGCGCTGGCGCTCGCGGTGTCCTGGCAGCGCGGCACGCGGTCTCCCGTCCAGTCTCCACTGCTCCAGGACGTGCTCGCGCTGCTGGCGCTCTGGGCAGTCGGCTTCACCGCGTCTGCGGTGCTGCTGGCCTGGCCGCTGGCTGCGCTCCTGCAATCCAGGAGTCTGCTGGCCGCCCTGGCGGTGAGCGCTGTCGTGGGCCTGCTGTTGATCGCCCTGTGGCGCACCTGGCCGATGTGGCATGCGCTCGAACGCGAAGGCGGTTCGCTGGCCAGGCGTTGGGCGGTGCTCGGCGAGCGCGAGAGCCACGGCTGGCAGGGTCTGGGCGTTGCGGCGCTGGTGGCGCTGGCAATCGGCGTGGCCGCTGCACAGGCCTGGCCGGGCCTGCTATCGGGCACCGCACGCTGGGCGCTCGCAGGCGGCTATGTGGTGCTGCTGCCGGTCCTGCACTGGGCGCTGCAGCGCATCCCCCGCGAGGCACCGATCGGGCAGCGGATTCCGGTGATCGGCGCTGCCCCAGGCCGCGAACCGATCGCCGACGAGCACTCGCCAGCTGCCGACGATGACCTTGAAGCCGCGCTGTTCGAAGCCACCCGTGCCGGCCGCGTGGATCGCGCGCTGCAGCTGCTCGATGCCGGCGCCGACCCCAACGCCTCACCGGATCCGGCCCAGCGCGATCAGCGCAGCCTGGCGACGCTGGCCGCGGTCCTGCCGGACCTGCGCCTGCTGCGCGCGCTGATCGCACACGGGATCGACCTTAACCACGCCCATGCCGGCATGACCCCGCTGCTGGCCGCCACGCGCGACAGCTGGCACGGACGACCGGACTCGGTCACGACGCTGCTGGCCAATGGCGCCGACCCGCGTGCGATCGACGCAGAGGGCAACACGCCGCTGCACCACGCGGCGCGCAGTTCCGATCCGGGTGTCGCGGCGCTGCTGCGCGATGCCGCAGCAGAGATCGATGCGCTGAACCACGAGGGCGTGAGTCCGCTCGGGATCGCCTGCATGGCCGGCAACTGGCGCCTGGCCAAGTTCCTGCTCGAACGCGGCGCCAGGCCGCTGCCGGCCGAGGGTCAGCCGGCCCTGCTGGCCGCGGCGGCCACCGAGGAAGACGACCCGGTCGGCGTGCAGCTGCTGCTCAAGCACAAGGCCAAGATCGACGCACGCGATGCGCTAGGCCGCACGGCGCTGCACCAGGCCGCACTGGCCGGACACGCGGAGATCATTGCCGCGCTGCTGGCGGCCGGGGCGGACGTGCGCGCCACCGATGTGGCCGGTCGCACGCCCTGGCTGGAGGCCGCGTGCAGTGGAGCCCTGCCGGCGGTGGAGACGCTGGCCGTGGCGGGTGCGAAGCTCGACAACGTCGATGGCGCAGGCCGCAACGCGCTGATGCTGGCCTGCACCGCGGACTCCCTGCCCGTGGCGCTGGTGCGGCGGCTGCTCGAGCTGGGGGTCGATCCCGACCTGGCCGACGTCGAGGGAAGGCGCGCCGTCGACCTGGCCGCCGCGGCCGGGCGCTGGGCCGTGGTGTCGGCGCTCGATCCGGCCTACGCGCTTCCTGCATCCGTGGCCGATACCAGGGACGAGCAGGCACCGGCGGACCGGGCACCGATCGAGCTGGTCCGCGACGGGCTGCAGGCCGGCGACTATGCGGGGCTCGAGGCTTTCGCCGCGCTGTGCAGCGGCAGCGAACTGGGGCAACTGCTGCACGATCCGGACATAGCCGCGTCGGCCCGGCGGGTCGACTGGCTGCTGGCGCATGGCGCGCAAGCCGAGAGCCGTAACCCGCAAGGCGACACGCCTGTGTTCGCGCAGCTGGCACGCGGTGCTGAAGCCGTGCCTCTGCTGGCGCTGTTGCTGCAGCGCGGCGCTGCGCCCGCCGGCGCCGGCGGACTGGCCCGCTACCTCGCTGCCTGTATCGCCAATGCGGGCCACGACAGCGCTGCCGCCGAGGCGATGGCGCTGGAGCTGCTGGAGCGTGGTGCCGACCCGTTCGCAGCGGCCCCCGGAGGTGACGGCCCGCTGTCGCTGGTGGTGCGCCTGGGCTGGTCGCGGCTGATGGAGCGGCTGCTGCAGATCGGCGTCGACCGCGAGACTCGGGACCGCCAAGGCCTTTCGCCTCTGCACTTGGCCACCGCGCTGGGCCGCGAGCCGCTGCTGAAGCGGCTCATCGCCCATGGCGCTTCTCCCAATGCGCATGCGGCCGACGGGCAGACGCCGCTGGGCGTCGCCTTGGCCAGCGGACGTCGCGATCTCGCCGACTGGCTCGACTGGCGCGGGTGGACCCTGCCCAAGCGCGCGCTGCGGGCGTCCGACCTGCCGGCCGCGGCCATGGCCGGCGATGCCGATGCGGTGCGCCGCCTGCTCGATCTCGGCTTCCCGGTCGACGCGCCCGACGCACAGGGCTGCACCGCGCTGTTGCGCGCCGCCGGTGGTGGCCATCGCGCCACCGTGGACATGCTCATCAGCCGCGGCGCCGATCCGCAGCACGCGGCCAACACCGGCGCCACGCCGCTGTCGGCGGCGGTGAGCATGCGCCAGGCCGAGATCGTCGACGACCTCCTGGCCTGTGATGCGCAGATCGAATACCGCCTGCCCGGTGGGGTCACCGTGCTGATGCTGGCCGCCGCGCTGGGTCTTCCGGACATTGCCGCCCGCCTGCTGACCGCCGGCGCCCACGTCCACGCCAGCGATTCGCAGGGGCTGACGCCGCTGCACTGCGCCGCGCTGTTCGGCTTCATTGCCCGCGACAAGCCGCGCCTGGTGGCCCTGTTCGACACCCTGCTGCTGGCCGGGGCCGAAGCCGAGCAGATCGCGGCCGGGGCGGTGACCCCGCTGCTGCTGCTGCTGGGCGCGCGCGCCGAGCCCGGCACCGCCTGCGACGAGGACGTGGTGCTGGCGGCGCTGGAGCGGCTGCTGGAAGAAGAGGTTTCGCTGGACGTGCAGGATCCGCGCGGCTTCGGACCCCTGCACCTGGCCGCGCTGCACGGACTGCCGCGCGTGGTCCAGCGCCTGCTGCGCGCCGGTGCCGATCCGTTGCTGCGCGATGCGCTCAACCGCACGCCGCGCGAAGTGGCGGTGATGCGCGGCTTCATCGACGTGGCGTCGGAGTTCACGCCCGCCGTGCCCGGCGCCTCCATGGCCCGCTTCCTGCGCGAGCCGCGCTGAGACCGGATCAGGGAGGCGGGTCGGGTTTCGGCACCGGCGCCCCGAGATCGCCGATGTCGGCTTCGAACAGTTTTTCCAGATCCAGGCGTGCGTCGCGTGCGCTTTGCACCACCGCCGCCTCGTCGTCGTAGATCAGGTGCTGCGCCCGCAGCAGGGTCTCGTCATGGACGCGGAAGCGTCGTGAGTGGTCGGCCGCCACCTCGCGCGGCAGGCCCAGCGCCACCAGCACCTGTTCGCCCATCTCCAGGCTCGAGCCGAACGTCTCGCGGAACGCCTCGGCCCCAAGGTCCATCAGCCGCCACGCGTGCTGGCGGTTGCGCGCGCGCGACAGGATTTTCGCGTGCGGGTACATCCGGCGGATCAGGCGCGTGGCCTTGATGTTGGTCTCGGCATCGTCCATGGCGATGACGAACACCTTGACGTGCTGCGCCCCGGCCGCGCGCAGGAGTTCGGGACGGGTCGGATCGCCGAAGTAGATCAGGCTGCCGAAGCGGCGCAGGTCATCGACCTGTTCGGGGCTGTGCTCCAGCGCCACGAACGCGATGCGCTGTGCGGTGAGCAGCCGCGCCACGATCTGGCCGAAGCGGCCCATGCCGGCGATCAGCACCTGCGGCGGGGCGGCCTGGTCGTCGATACGGTCGAACTCCCGCGCAGGGGCCGCGGGCTTGCCGCCCGGCACCAGGCGGGTCAGCGCCAACAGCAACAGCGGGGTCAGCGCCATCGACAGGCCGACGATGGCGGTCAGGCGGTCGCGGGTGACACTGTCCAGCAGGCCCACGCGGCCGGCCTCGCTGAACACCACGAAGGCAAATGCGCCGCCCATCCACAGCACGCCGGCCAGCATCAGCGCCGCACGCGCATCCAGCCGGCCGGGATGCAGGCCGACCAGGAACAGCAGGCCGAACTTCACCAGCAGCAGGACCAGTACGCCGGTGCCGATGATCCCCGGCTCGGCCATGATCCGGGCGAGGTCCATGCTCATGCCCACGGCGATGAAGAACAGGCCCAGGAGCAGGCCTTTGAACGGCTCGATCTGGGACTCGAGCTCGTGGCGGAATTCCGAATCCGACAGCAGCACCCCGGCCAGGAACGCGCCCAGGCCTGCGCTCAGGCCCGCCAGCTGCATCAGCCACGCGCTGCCCAGCACCACCAGCAGGGCCGTGGCGGTGAAGACCTCGGGCATGCGCGTGCGCGCCACCCAGCGGAACACGTGCCGCAGCAGCAACCGCCCGCCGAACACCAGCAGCAGGATCGAGCCAATGGCCAGCAGCACGTCATGCCAGGTGAGGGTGTCGTCGGCAGCTCCGGCCAGCAGCGGGATCGCCGCCAGCAGTGGGATCGCGACCAAGTCCTGGAACATCAGGATCGCAAAGCCGAGCCGACCGTAGTCGGTCAGCAGCTCCTTGCGCTCGGACAGCAGCTGCAGGCTGACCGCGGTCAAAGACAGCGCCAGGCCAAGGCCCACGATGAGTGCGGCCTTCCAGTGCAGCTCGAGCAGCAGCAGGATGCTGCCCAGCACCACCGCGCTTGCCAGCACCTGCACGCTGCCGGCGCCGAAGATCGGCTTGCGCATCACCTTCAATCGCGCCGGCGACAGCTCCAGGCCGATCACGAACAGCATCATGACCACGCCGATTTCAGAAGCGCGCAGCACGCCCTCGGCGTCCTGCACCAGGCCCAGTCCCGATGGCCCCAGCACCGTTCCCGTGACCAGGTAGGCAAGCACCGAACCCATCCCGAAACGCTTGAACACCGGCACCGCCAGCACCGCGGCCAGCAGGAACACCAGGGCGAGCTCGAGACCACTACCGTGCATGGGGCTAATCCGGCCGATTTTTTAGCAGTTGCCAGAAGTCGAGCTAAGAGGCGAGTACCAGCTTCTGCCTTGGGGTGATCCGTCCGAGGACCACGCTCAGGAGTTCTTGGATGTACGTCCACACTCAGCGGATCGCCTTGTCCTGCACTTGCTCGATCGAGTAGAGCATGGTTTGACGAGCTAGCAATGCTCCGCTGTGGTGGCGGCCAAGAAAAGAAGCAGGCGTCTGCCAGACACCTGCTTCAATTTGAACGAGCAGAAGAATGAACGTCATCGAGTCAGTCTTGGTGTGCTGCGCCCTCTCTTAGGCTTGGTCCCTATAGTCCCGTCCATAGATTGGGTTGTAGCCGACAAGAATTTGCTGGGTCGTACAGACGCCGTCCGTACAGACTGTGCCAGTTACGTAAATCGGCGTGTATCCAATGATCGTAAACCCGCTACCACCGGCACCACCTGTGCCACCCGTGGGGGTCCCGCCGATACTGTTACCGTTATTCCAATCACTATAGAAATAACCTTCTGCGAAACACTGGCCGGACAGTTTTACGTAAGTATAGAGAGAGCACTTGGTTCCGTTACAGATTAGCACTGTATTTGGGTTGCCATCAGGGTCTACCCAGCTACTAACTGTTTGATTAACGTCTGTATAAATAAATGTATATGTATCGCCGCTCGCTAGCCCCGCACCTACTTCACCCGTGGGTCCACAATAGAATCTACCTACGTATTTCGCTAACGCTACGCTAGAAATCAGCAAAGCTACCGCAAGAAGTATCTTTGCCTGCACTTTCATCTTAAAAGTTCATTTTTATCGCTTCCGGCTAATGAGGCTTTGCCCCAATTGTTGCGCCTGCAACAATTCATCTACGGACAACCCGCGCATGAATTGATTAATCCATCGCTTTGACATATCCGATTGGTTTGATTGGCTATTTAAGTACGCGTACGCGTACGCATACGCTTTTATCTTATCCTTATCACTGAATAATCCAGTTTGGTAGTTTGCAGCCAGCCGCGCGTAGGCGTCGGAGTTTCCAGCGGCAGCTGCCATGTTTAAAAACTTCAGCGAGTCCCATTTGTATTGGGCAACCAATTCAGGATTCAGGGCGTTCTTTTCTTCATTGAACTCCGATGCCGCTATTGCAGAGAAATCGAGTTGAGCTTGCAAATTGCCGCTTTCCGCTGCGAATTTTGCGAGATCGTAGGCGCTATGTTGATTATCCAACGCCGAACAATCCAAGCCATCGACTCTAGATTCCTCAAACTGTTTCTTTGCTTCGAACGTCACCCCCTCCGGCAAGCTCAAATCTGAGTTAGAAGCGTGCGTGCATCTCAGAATCGCAAACGCATCCGCATAAGCTCTCTCGGGAGACACAGCGGCTGAAATGAGCGGAGTATTCCCGTCGCCTAAGCGTTTGGCACTCAGACCTCGCTCTTGTTTTCCCTGATTTGCGACACTAGAAGTCGAAGTATTTTCGTCAATCAACGTATCAGCCGTCTGCGGCTCATCCCGCGAAGCTTGGACGTAGAGATATGCGGCTGCCGAGATGAGCGCAGCAGCAAGAGATATACCCAATAAACGCTTGGACACGTGACAATTTCTCCGTTCGTCGTAAGACCGTGTTTCGTGGCATCAGCCTAGCAATGGCGCCAGTGGGAGGTCGCGAACCACCATAACCGCGTTAGCTGGGCCAAGAAATACGCCTAACGCTAGTTTGGAGTGACTATTGGTGGCGATCGCAGCGATGGAGTCTGCGTTTGAATTCACTCTCGGCGTCTTTCGCTACCGATTGCGAACATATTGGTGTGGACTACCCCTGATTTCTCGGACACCACAAAGCGAGGACAATCCTCGCACGGAGGTGTTCGATGGAGAAGCGTCAGAAGTTCACGGCAGAGTTCAAGCGAGAGGCGGTTCGGCTGCTCAAGACGGGCGGCAAACCAGTAG
>JBDNHW010000111.1:0-46351 GCA_041688625.1 Pseudoxanthomonas sp. | reverse complement strand
TCGGAAGCCTTCACGTGCGGCGGGTTCATCGCGGCGATGTGCATGGCGATGCCACGCGCCAGTTCGGCGTCGCCGCCCTTGACCTCGACCAGGACGCCGATGCGGCCGCCGTGGACGTAGGCGGCCACGTTGTTGTTGCTGTCGATGCGCGCCAGGCGACGCACCTGCAGGTTCTCGCCGACCTTCGAAATCACCGCGGCGCGTGCTTCTTCGATGGTCTCGCCGGACGCCAGCCTGGCACTCTTCAGTGCTTCGGCGTCAGCGGCATCGGAGGCCAGCGCGGCGTTGGCCACGGCTTCGGTGAAGGCCAGGAAGTTGTTGTCCTTGGCTGCGAAGTCGGTCTCGGAATTGATCTCGACCAGCACGGCCTTGCCGCCGTCCTGGGCAACCGCGATACGGCCTTCGGCGGCGACGCGGCCGGCCTTCTTGTCGGCCTTGGCCAGGCCCTGCTTGCGCAGCCACTCGGCCGATACGTCGATGTCCCCGCTGTTTTCGGTCAGTGCCTTCTTGCACTCCATCATGCCGGCGCCGGTGCGCTCGCGCAGTTCTTTGACCAGGGAAGCTGTGATTTCCACGGAATTACCTCGATTGTTCGTGTGTAGGGCGGGTTTCAACCCGCCATTTTTGGCAGTCGCAGGATTCCGGAAGGCGGGTCAGGACCCGCCCTGCGGAGTGCTATGCAGCCACGCACCATGGCGTGGCTGCATTGCGCGGGTGTTACTCGGCCTTGGCGTCGGCTGCCGGGGCTTCGACCGCTGCAGCTTCGGCAGGAGCAGCTTCGGCAGGAGCGGCTTCGGCGGGAGCGGCTTCGGCAGGAGCGGCTTCGGCCGGGGCGGCTTCGACGGCCTCAGCCTTGGCGGCGGCAGGGGCGGCCGGCTTGCGGGCCGGTGCACCACGGCCGCGCGGGCCCTTGTTGCGGTCGTCGCCTTCAGAGAACTCGTCCTCGCGAACGGCGGCCGAGTTCGGCGCTGCGGCCTTGCCTTCCAGCACCGCGTCGGCAGCGGCACGGGCGTACAGCTGCACCGCGCGGATGGCGTCGTCGTTGCCCGGGATCGGGTAGTCGACCAGCGCCGGGTCGTAGTTGCTGTCGACCACCGCGATCACCGGGATGCCGAGCTTCCTGGCTTCCTTGATGGCGATGTCTTCATGACCGATGTCGATCACGAACAGCGCATCGGGCAGGCGATTCATTTCCTTGATGCCGCCGAGCGAGGCCAGCAGCTTCTCGCGCTCGCGGCGCAGGCCCAGGACCTCGTGCTTGACCAGCTTCTCGAAGGTGCCGTCGATTTCGCCGGCTTCCAGCTCCTTCAGGCGCGCCACCGACTTCTTCACCGTCGCGAAGTTGGTCAGGGTGCCGCCCAGCCAGCGCTGGGTCATGTACGGCTGGCCGCAGCGGGTGGCTTCTTCCTTCATCGACTCGCGGGCGCTGCGCTTGGTGCCGATGAACAGCACCATGCCGCGCTTCATGGCGATGCTGGAGAGGAAGTTCATCGCGTCGGTGAACAACGGGACGGTCTTCTCCAGGTTGATGATGTGGATCTTGCCGCGGGCGCCAAAGATGTACGGCGCCATCTTGGGGTTCCAGTAACGGGTCTGGTGTCCGAAATGGACGCCGGCTTCCAGCATCTGGCGCATGGTGACTTGGGGCATGGGATGACTCCTGAAAGGGAACCGGCCGCCGGATCGGGTAATGGCGGACTGCCCGTGAGGGCGATGGTTCCGGGGTTGGGCCTCCCTGCTGCTTCCGTGACCGAACCTTGTCTCCCGAAGGATTCCAAGGCACCCCGGCACGGGCTGTTGCAGCAGGTGTGGATTCGTCGGTGTCGCCCGACGTGGGCGGATTGGCTGGCGTGGCGCCAACAAAGCCGACGGAGTATAGCTCCCGAAGGCATCGGGAGCAATCGCGCAGCTGGCAGCAGGGTTGCGGCCGCAACCGGCAGGATCGCGGCCCGCGGCGCGCTGCGGCCGCCAGGCACCCTGCATCTGCTCCTCCCGGGCCGGCCCAACCTGTTCAGGGCCGGGCGCAGGGGCGATAATCCGGCCATGACGATCAATCTCAAGACACCCGAAGAACTCGAGAGGATGCGCGTCGCCGGCCGACTTGCGGCCGAGGTGCTGCAGGTGGTGGCGCCCCATGTGAAGCCGGGGGTGACCACGGCCGAGCTGGATCGCGTCTGCCACGACCATATCGTGCAGGTGCAGCAGGCGGTCCCGGCGAACATCGGCTACGGCGGCGGTCACGGGCGCATCCCGTTCCCGTTCACCGTGTGCACCTCGGTCAACAACGTGATCTGCCACGGCATGCCCAGCGAGGGCAAGACGCTCAAGGACGGCGACATCGTCAACATCGACGTCACCGTGATCAAGGACGGCTGGCACGGCGACACCAGCCGCATGTACTACGCCGGTTCGCCATCGATCATGGCCCGTCGCCTGGTCGAGAGCACGCGCGAGGCCATGTTCCGCGGGATACGCGCGGTGCGTCCGGGCGCGACCCTGGGCGACGTGGGAAATGCGATCCAGCAGTATGCCGAGGGCGAGCGCTTCAGCGTGGTCCGCGAGTATTGCGGGCACGGCATCGGCAAGGTCTACCACGACGAGCCGCAGGTGCTGCACTACGGCCGTCCGGGGCAGGGCGTGGTGCTGAAGCCTGGCATGACCTTCACCATCGAGCCGATGATCAACGAGGGCAGCCGCTACACCCGGTTGCTGCCCGATGGCTGGACGGTGGTCACCAAGGATCGCAAGCTGTCGGCGCAGTGGGAGCACACCGTCGCGGTGACCGAGGACGGCGTCGAGATCCTCACCCGCCTGCCCGGCGACGACAACGACCTGCAGTGAACGAGACCGCCGCCGCGCACCAGGAGCCGCGGCCGCCTTCAGGCGAGGCCGCGATCGCATGGTCGATCGCCGGCCGCGCATCGCTCAACGCCACCGATGCGAAGCTGGCCAGGCGCTTCGACCAGGACGACGACGTCGAAAGGCTGATCGCCCTGCGGGCACGCGCCGCCGATCAGTTGATCCGTGAGGCATGGGAACTGTGCGTGGCGCCGGACGAGCCGGCGGCGCTGTTTGCGGTGGGCGGCTACGGGCGTGGCGAGCTGTTCCCGCATTCGGACATCGACCTGCTGGTGCTGGCGGATGTGGCCACGCAGGATCGCCTGCACCCGGCGCTGTCCACGTTCTTCGCGATGCTGTGGGATGCGAGCCTGCCGGTGAGCCATGCGGTGCGCTCGGCCGAGGACTGCACCCGCGCGGCGGCGGACCAGACCGTGCTCACTTCGCTGCTGGAGGCACGACCGCTCGCCGCCGATGCGGCCGCGCAGGATCAGCTCGAAGGGGCCACCGCGCCGGAGCGGGTGTGGCCACCGCGTGATTTCTTCATCGCCAAGCAGGAGGAGTTGCGTGCGCGCCACGCCCGCTTCGGCGACACCTCGGACAACCTGGAGCCGAACCTCAAGGACGGACCCGGCAGCCTGCGCGACTTGCATACGCTGGGCTGGATGGCCATGCGCACTTTCGGGATGCGCGAACTCGAGCCGCTGGTGGGGCTGGGTCACGTGGGCATGGATGAAGCCGCGGCACTGGCTCGTGAGCGTCAGGCACTGGCGCGGCTGCGCTACGGGCTGCACATGGTGGCCGGGCGGCCGGAAGAGCGCCTGCTGTTCGATCACCAGAAGACGCTCGCGGCCCATCTGGGCCATGCCGATGACGCGCAGGCGCTGGGCGTCGAGAAAATGATGCAGGGGTTCTACCGGAGCGCTGCGGCCGTGCGGCGCATCAGCGACCGGCTGCTGCAGCGCTTCGAGGAGCAGTTCGACGGTGAGGCGCTGCCCGAGCCCCTGGATGCGGCCTTCGCCCTGCGCCGGGGGTACCTGTCTGCCGTTGAGCCGTCGTGGCCGCAGGCGGATCCTTCGCAGGTGTTCGCGCTGTTCGCGCGTTGGGCCTCGCATCCGGAGATCCGCGGGTTGCACTCGTACACGGCGCGAGCGCTGGCCGAGTCGCTGGACGCACTTCCCTGTTATGCCCAGGCCACGCAGCGCCAGCGGGACGACTTCATGGCGCTGCTGCGCGGACCGCGCGCGGTGGACACGCTGATCCGCCTGGCGCGACTGGGCGTGCTGGGGCAGTGGATACCGGCGTTCGCGCAGGTGTCCGGCCGCATGCAGTTCGACCTGTTCCATGTGTACACCGTCGACCAGCACACGCTGATGGTGTTGCGGAACGTCGCGGCATTTTCGTCCGGCCGTGCCGACGAGCGCTTCTCCATCGCGCACGAGGTCTGGCCGCGCCTGCGCAAGCCGGAGCTGTTGCTGCTTGGCGGGCTGTTCCACGACATCGCCAAGGGTCGCGGCGGCGACCATTCCGAGCTCGGCGCGGCCGATGCGCGCGATTTCTGCGCTGCGCACGGGCTAAGCAGGGGAGACGGCGATCTGGTGGCCTGGCTGGTCGAACAGCACCTGCGCATGTCGATCACCGCGCAGAAGCAGGACATCGCCGATCCCGAAGTGATCCATCGGTTCGCGGCGCTGATCGAGCAGCGCGAGCGCCTGGACTACCTGTACCTGCTGACCTGCGCCGACATCGCCGGCACCAGCCCCAAGCTCTGGAACACGTGGAAGGACCGGCTGCTGGCGGACCTCTACTTTGCCGCGCGGCGGGTGCTGCGCGAGGGCCTGGAGCATCCGGTGGACGTGGAGGCCAGGCTGCAGGAAGCGCGCGAGTCGGCGCGACTCATTCTCGGCACCCAGGGCGTGGACGCGCCGCTCGCCGACGCGCTGTTCGAGGCGATGCCGCAGGAGAGCTTTCTGCGATTCCGCCCCGAGCAGCTGGCGTGGCAGGCCAGGGCCATCGATGGCGCCGTGCCGGGCGAAACCAGGGTGCGGGCGCGGCGCATCGCCGCCGACGCCAATGCGCTCGAAGTGTTCGTGCATTCGCCCGACCGCAGCGGACTGTTCGCTGCGATCCTGGCCACGCTCGATCGCATGGCCTTCGGCATCCACCAGGCGCGCGTGCTCGACGGCCCTGCCGGCACCGTGTTCGACTCGTTCGAAGTGTTGCCGGCCGATCCGCAGGCAAGCGTGGACCCGGCCGTGGTGCAGGCGCGGCTCGAACGCGCCCTTGCCGGCAACCTGCGTGAGGTGCGTACGTCGCGCCGCGCGGTGCCGCGCCTGCTCAAGCACTTCCGCTTCCCGCCCCGGATCGAGTTCGGCGTCACGCCCGACCAGCGCCGCACCGTGTTGAGCCTGGTGGCCAGTGACCGGCCGGGACTTCTTTCCGACGTGGCCCAGTTGTTGCGCGCGCAGAAGATCAACGTGCACGATGCGCGGATCGCCACGTTCGGCGAGCGCGCCGAAGACCTGTTCCAGGTCACCGATGCCGAAGGGCAAACGATCGCCGATCCGGTGCGCCAGCAGGACCTCCGCGAAGCACTGCATGCCGCGTGTTTCGAACAGCCCCAGTAGAGGATCACCCGCAAGATGAGCAAGCAAGGCGACATGCAGACCCTGAAGACGGTGATCGAGGACGCTTTCGAACGCCGCGCCTCACTGGTGGGCGATGAAGTGGAAGCTTCGGTCAAGCCGGCGGTCGAGAGCGCCATCGCCGGGCTGGAAGCCGGCACCCTGCGCGTGGCGGAGCCCGATGGAAAAGGAGGCTGGCGCGTCAACGAGTGGCTGAAGAAGGCCGTGCTGCTGTATTTCCGCACCCAGGAGATGGAAGTGGTGGAGGCATCGCCCGGCGCCTTCTGGGACAAGATCCCGGCGCGCTTCGCAGGCTACAGCGCCGCTGAGTTCCGCCAACTGGGTGTGCGCGTGGTGCCTGGCGCCGTCGCGCGTCGCGGCACGTATTTCGGCAAGGACGTGGTGCTGATGCCAAGCTTCGTCAACATCGGCGCACACGTCGGCGAAGGGACGATGGTCGATACATGGGCGACGGTGGGTTCGTGCGCGCAGATCGGCAAGCACTGCCACCTTTCCGGCGGCGCGGGCATCGGTGGCGTGCTGGAGCCGCTGCAGGCGACTCCGACCATCATCGAAGACCACTGCTTCATCGGCGCACGCTCCGAAGTGGTGGAAGGCGTGATCGTGGGCCACCACAGCGTGATCGGGATGGGCGTGTTCCTAGGGCAGTCCACGCGGATCTACAACCGCGCCACCGGTGAAGTGTCCTACGGCCATGTGCCGCCCGGCAGCGTGGTCGTATCGGGCTCGCTGCCTTCAGCCGACGGCAGGTATTCGCTGTACTGCGCAGTCATCGTCAAGCAGGTCGACGAAAAGACCCGCAGCAAGACCAGCGTCAATGAGCTGCTGCGCGGGCTGGCCGATTGAGTCTGTCCTTGAACATCCCCGTCCAGCGTAGCGACCCGCCATGACCACCCTCCACGGCCTGAAGAATTGCGACACCTGCAAGAAGGCGACCAGGTGGCTGGACCGCTTCGGTGTGCCGCATGCGTTCGTCGACTACCGGGAGAATCCGCCATCGACAGTTACGCTGCTGGATTGGGCCGGTCAGGCCGGGGGCTTCGATGCCCTCATCAACAAGTTATCCACCACATGGCGGCAGCTTCCGGAAAACCGGAGATCGCCTGGTTCGGAGGCGGAATGGAAGCTGCTGCTCAAGGAGTACCCGCAGCTGATCCGCCGCCCGGTCGTGGTTACCGATGACGGCTTGATCAGCCAGGGCTTCAGCGACAACGGCTTCAAGAGCCGCTTCGGGGCTGGCAAGTGAGCGACGTGCTGGAACTGGCCTGCGAGCTGATCGGCCGCGCCTCGGTCACGCCAGAGGATGCCGGCTGCCAGCGACTCATTGCCGAACGGCTGGAGGTAGCGGGTTTCGAGTGCGAGCACCTGCGCCTGGGCCGGGTCGACAACCTCTGGGCCACCCATGGCAGCGGATCGCCGGTGCTGGTTCTGCTGGGCCACACCGACGTGGTGCCGCCGGGTCCGGTAGACGCCTGGAGCAGCAACCCCTTCGAACCAAGCATCCGCCACGGGGTGCTGTACGGACGCGGCGCGGCCGACATGAAGGGCAGTGTTGCCGCTTTCGTGGTGGCGCTGGAGTAGTTCGTGCAGCGTCATCCGAGCCATGCTGGAACCATTGCGCTGCTGCTGACTTCGGACGAGGAAGGCGACGCGATCAACGGTGTGCGGCGGGTCGTGGAGCTCTTTCGCGAGCGCGGCCAGGCCATCGACTGGTGCATCACCGGAGAGCCGTCATCGACCGAGGCCCTCGGCGACCTGCTGCGCGTGGGCCGTCGTGGAAGCCTGTCGGCCAGGCTGACGGTGCATGGCGTGCAGGGCCACGTCGCCTATCCGCACAAGGCGCGCAACCCGGTGCACCAGGCCCTGCCCGCGCTGGCCGAGCTCGCGGCACGCGCGTGGGACGACGGCTACGAAAGCTTTCCCCCGACCAGCCTGCAGATTTCCAACTGCACCGCCGGAACCGGTGCCAACAACGTGATCCCGGGCCAACTGGAGGTGCAGTTCAACCTGCGCTACAACCCGCACTGGGATGTCGCGAGGCTGGAGGCCGAGATCGCTGCGCTGCTGGAACGCCATGGCCTCGAGTACGACCTCGCTTGGCACCACAGCGGCGAGCCCTTCTACACCCCCGAAGGGACGCTGCGTGCGACGGCGCGAGAGGTGCTGGCCGAGTTCGCAGGCACCACGCCTGAAGAGAGCACTGCGGGCGGGACCTCGGATGCCCGCTTCATAGCGCGACTTGGTGCGCAGTGCATCGAAGTGGGGCCGGTCAACGCAAGCATCCACAAGGTCGACGAGCACATCGACGTCGCCGACCTGGAAGCACTGCCCGGTTTGTATATGACCCTGATCGAACGCCTGCTGTTGCCTACCGCATGAACCGCGGTTTGGCCGAGGCGGCGAATGCTGGAGCGTTGGCACAAAAGTGTCTGGCGAGGGCGCGCCGGTAGGAGCGTTCGGTAGGAGCGGCGTCCCGCCGCGAGCTCTTGCTTTCTGTCTGGCTGTCAGTTGCCGACAGGAAGAACTCGCGGCGGGACGCCGCCCCCACATCGCCGCTCCCGTCGAAATCGCTTCGACCGAAGTCCCTCTGACATCAGGGATCACGGATGCGCGTGAGCATGGACGTTGCCACGAAAGTTTCACTTGCTACCGATGCGCCTTGCAATCACCACGCTTGCCAGCGGTCGCATGACCGGTTAGCTTCGATCCATGCTTCGCTTCCCTTCCCTCAGCCGCTTCGATGCCGACCGCCGCAATATCGCGCGGACCAATAATCGTGCGCGGCCGATGCGGGTCTGCGACCAGGCGTAACAGCGACACGCCGGATCACCAGAAACCCGCATCGCAGGATGCGGGTTTTTTATTGCCGTCCCATTCCAGATCAGCGACCAGGGAAACCATCATGTGCTCCATCTTCGGCATCTTTGGACTGCAGCCCGACGACGACATTCGAATCCTGCGTAGCGAAGCGTTGGGACTGTCGCAGCGCCAGCGCCACCGCGGCCCTGACTGGAGCGGCGTGTATGTCGATCGAGGCGCCATCCTGGTGCACGAGCGCCTGGCCATCGTCGATCCGGCAGGCGGATCGCAACCGCTGCGTTCGGCCGATGGCACTCTGGCGCTGGCGGTCAACGGCGAGATCTACAACCACCGCAAACTCAGGGATGAGCTGGAACAGTCCTACGAGTACCTGACCGGTTCCGACTGCGAGGTTATCAACGCGCTGTATCGCGAGGACGAACCTGCAAGCTTCCTCAATCGCCTCAACGGCATCTTCGCCTTTGCTCTGTGGGACGAGGAAAGGCAGCGGGTTCTGGTTGCGCGCGACCCGATGGGCGTGTGCCCGCTGTACTGGGGCCACGATCGCGAAGGCCGGCTGCGCGTGGCCTCGGAGATGAAGTCGCTGGCGGAGGCCTGCGCCGACGTGGCCCAGTTCCCGCCCGGCCATTTCTACGACAGCTCCAGTGGCGTGATGACCCGCTACTACCACAAGCCATGGCGCGAATATGCGGCGGTGGAGGGCGTGGAAGTAGCACTGCAGGAACTTCGGGAAGCGTTCGAGCGCGCAGTGCATCGCCAGCTGATGACCGACGTGCCCTACGGCGTGCTGCTTTCCGGCGGGCTGGATTCGTCACTGGTGACAGCCGTGGCCGCAGGTTACGCCCGCCACCGCATCGAGGAAGACGACCAGGCCGAAGCCTGGTGGCCACGCCTGCACTCTTTCGCCATCGGCCTTAAGGGTTCCCCCGACCTGGCGGCCGCGGCGATTGCCGCCGAAGCGCTGGGCACCGTGCACCACGGGTTCGAGTACACCTTCGAGGAAGGACTGGACGCGTTGCCGGAGGTGATCCGGCACATCGAGACGTTCGATGTCACGACTATTCGTGCGTCGACGCCAATGTATCTCCTGGCGCGGCGGATCAAGGCGATGGGAGTGAAGATGGTGCTGTCTGGTGAAGGCGCAGACGAAATATTCGGCGGCTACCTGTACTTCCACAAGGCGCCCAATGCGCGTGAGTTCCACGAGGAGCTGGTGCGCAAGCTGGACGCGCTGCACAACTACGACTGCCTGCGCGCCAACAAGTCGATGATGGCCTGGGGCGTGGAGCCGCGCGTGCCGTTCCTGGATGTTGAGTTCCTGGACGTTGCCATGCGCATGGATGCGAAGTTCAAGATGATCGACAAGACCGGCCCCGGGCCTGCGCGGATGGAGAAAGGCATCCTGCGTGAAGCGTTCGAAGGCTACCTTCCCGACTCCATCCTCTGGCGGCAGAAGGAGCAGTTCAGCGATGGCGTGGGTTACGGCTGGATCGACGGACTGAAGGCGCACGCCGAGGCGCACGTGAGCGATCGTGAGCTGGCGGCTGCCGCCAGGCGCTTCCCGATCAATCCGCCACTGACCAAGGAGGCCTACCACTACCGCAGGCTGTTCGAGGCGTGCTTTCCCGGTGCGGCTGCGGCGCACACCGTACCAAGCGGCAAGTCGATCGCCTGTTCCTCGCCGACGGCCATTGCGTGGGATGCGAGCTTCGCGTCTGCGGCTGATCCGTCAGGACGCGCGATCGCCGGGGTGCACAACGCGGCGCTCTAGCATTGCTTCCTTCTCCCGAGGGGAGCAGGAAGCAGGTCTAGGGCTCCAGGCTTAACGTATGGCGTGCCGTCCCCGGCAGGAACGGCGACGCACGCCCCTGCACCCAGTCATCATGTCCCGCACCCCAGAACGGAGACAGCGGGTTGCCGCTCTGGCCGCCCGGCATGTGCGCAATCCCTTCTTCCTCGTGGCCAGGACTCACCACCATGCGCTGCGACGCACCGAACGAGGGGCCCTGCACGCGGGGCATGTTGGCATCCCCAGGCAGCGGGTCGGCCGGCATGCACAGGGCGCTCTTGAGCAAGGCGGGCAAAGCGCTGGCTAGGGGATGGCAGATGCGGGCGGTGTTGCGGATGCCCCAGGTCCGATCTTCCGCTTGACCGCGACCAAGCTCCGCTCGCACGTCGCGCGCAGCATCCTGCAACAGCGCGTCCCAGCTGTCGAAGCGGCGCGACAGCAGGTGCGGGGGGCGCTGCACGAGCAAGGGCCAGACCACGCCCTCCAGCTGCATCATCTGCGGCACTTCGAAGTCCTTGCCCAACGCCGAGCGTGCCGGTGCGGTCAGACCTTGAGCAATCCGTTCATGGACTTCCAGGCGCCACGCGCGCACGACGCGGTAGCTGGTCGATTGAGTGCTGGCGCGACTGTGCCAGTCACCCGCCTCGTCGAACAGGGCGGCCACTGGACTCTCGGGAGCGGTCCTGGCTTCGCGCTGCATCAGCTTCCACCAGCGCTCCAGGAACACGGCGCGGTCGTCGAGCTGGATCGCCAGCAGATCTTCTTCATCGAAGCGCTCCTGGGCCATCAGGCGGTCCCTGATCTGCTGCGCGCGCGCGCCCAGCGCATAGCCAGCGTCACCTATCAGCGCCAGTGCATCACCATCGGTCACCCGGTTGTTTGCGGACCACACGCGGCCGCGAGGCGGATCGAGCAAGCGCGGTGCAATTGACGCGTCGGCCGGCCATGGCGCGCACTGCGTCGTCGCTTCGGAGTTCGCCGTGTCGGCGTCCTCGTCGACGGCGGCTGCCGGCCCCTCCAGGGGTGCCGCCGGATCGCAGCCGGCACCGCGCTGGGGAACCCGCGACAGCAGCCGCCAGGCGATTCGGCCGCTGCGGTCGCCGATGACCATGTTCTGCGCCGGGATCGCCACCCGGTCGGCAATGGCGAAGGCGCTCTCGATATCACCGGCCCGGGCCATGTTGGCGAGCGACACCTGCACCGCGCCGGGCAGGTGAGCCAGCCAGCGCAGCGCCAGCAGCCGGCCGTCGGGCTGTTCGTGCAGGACCGGGCCCCATTTCGTCTCCCTCACGGTGAGCGTCACCGGATCGCTTCCTGCCACCTCGATCGTCTCGATGTGTTCAACCGGCGTCTCGCATCCGCTGGTGGTCGCGGTTCCCGCGCACGGCGTCACCAGCGCCCAGTCCGCCCAGTCGCCGTAGGCGTTGGTGAAGCCCCAGGCCACGTGCGTGTTGCTGCCGACCACGACCGCCGGCAGGCCGGGCAGGGTGAATCCGGAGCTGTCGACCTTGCCCCCGGGTGCAAGCGCATCGGGATAGCGAAGTCGCGCGCGGAACCAGATGTTCGGCGCGCGCAGGCCCAGGTGCATGTCGTCGGCCACGATCGCGCGCCCGTCCTCGGTCAGCACACCCGACACGGCCCAGTTGTTGCTGCCTGGGGAACCGGGGTCGTCGGTTGCCACGGGATCGGCGGGGTCGGCAAAAGCCAGCGTGCGCAGGTCCACCTGTGAGGCGTCGGGCAGGACCGCATCGCCACGCGACTCGCCGAACAGCGGTGCGTCCCAGCTCGATCCGGCATGGGTGATCAGCTCGAACAGGGCGGGCGGCAGGACAGGTTTCATCTTCCACAGCGCAAGTTCACGGCTATTGGTCGAATCCTGCAGGTCGAAGTACATCGCGTAACCGACCAGTGCCGAGTCCGCGACCTCCCAGGGCCGCGGTTGCTGGCGAAGCACGAGATATGGCCAGGGACGCGCGTCCAGCGCGGCCAGTCCCGCGTTCACTCCGTCGGTGTAGGCCTGCAGCAGCGGCATCCGATCGCCCGCGAACTGGTCCAGGTGCTGCGTCACCCGCGCCCGGATGCGGTGGACTCTATGCTTGCGGTCGGTGTCGACGGCCACGGGCCCGAAGAGTCCGGCAAGCTCGCCGGCGGCGGTGCGACGCAGCAGGTCCATCTCGAAATAGCGTTCCTGCGCGTGCACATAGCCCAGCGCACGCGCCATGTCCGCTTCGCTTGCTGCATCGATGGTGACGATGCCCAATGCATCGCGCTCTACCTGCACCGGTGCCGAGAGTCCAGAGAGCGCCAGTTCGCCGCCGAGCTGCGGCAGGCTGGCGCGCACGAGCAGCCAGGCTGTCGCCACGAGCAGGAGGATCAGCGCCAGCAGCAGCAGAGCGACGCGTTTGAACCATTTCAACATCGTTCCCACTCCCCCTAGGAGCGCCACATGGGCGCGAGCGTTTGATCTTGCGACGCACCACCATTAGAGCTCGCGGGCATGGCCCGCTCCTACATGAGCGAGGCCCTTCTACGGCCCCGCCACCATATCGTGTGGTGATGGGGATGACGAACGCGCCGCAGCGCGCCCGGGCAATGAGCTACTGGACCTCCAGTCCGTCGACCTTCTGCCAACCCCGTGGCAACAAACCACCGCGACTCGCCCTTGCCCCCACGTACGCATCCAGGTCCTTGAACGACAGCGACATCGTCCGCTGTCCGCTCTTGACCAGCAGGGTGGCACCAGGCGAAACGGCCGCCACCGCCACCACCCGTTCGGTGCCGAGCTTGGCCTTGGGGATCTCGATGATCTTGTTGCCCTTGCCCTTGTCGAGTTCAGGCAGGTCGGCCAATGCAAATGCGAGCAGGTGGCCGGCGCTGGTGACCGCAACCACACGGTCGGTCTGCGCATCGACCACCGGCGCCGGCTGCAGTACTTTTGCGCCCACCGTCAGGTTGAGCATTGCCTTGCCCGCCTTTTGCCGCCCGGTGAGGTTCTCGAAGCGGGTCACGAATCCGTAGCCGTGCGAGGACGCCAGCACCAGGCGGCTATCGTTGTCGCCGCCTGCCATGGCCTGGAAGGACGCGCCAGCGGCCAGCGAGAAGCGACCGGTCAACGGCTCGCCGTTGCCGCGCGCCGAGGGCAGCGTGTGCACCGTGGTGGAGTAGCTGCGCCCGTCGGAGGACAGGAACGCGACCTGCTGGTTGCTGCGGCTGCGCACCGCCGCCAGCAGCCCGTCGCCTTCGCGATAGGAGAGGCCGGCGGCGTCCACGTCGTGGCCCTTGGCCGCGCGGACCCACGCCTTCTGAGAAAGCACCACGGTCGTCGGTTCGCTCGCCACCAGTTCGGTTTCGTCCAGCGCCTGCGCCGCGCCGCGCGCCACCAGCGGGGAACGACGCGCATCCCCGAACTTCTTCGCGTCGGCCTGCAGCTCGTCCTTGATCAGCTTCTTGAGCTTCGCTTTCGACCCGAGGATCGACATGATGCGATCGCGTTCGGCGTCGAGTTCGTCCTGCTCGCCGCGGATCTTCATTTCCTCGAGGCGGCCCAGCTGCTTGAGCCTGGTCTCAAGGATGTAGTCGGCCTGGTCCTCGCTGAGCTCGAAGCGCGCGATCAGCGCGGCACGCGGTTCGTCCTCGGTGCGGATGATGTGGATGACCTCGTCCAGATTGAGGAACGCCACCAGCAGACCTTCGAGCAGGTGCAGACGACGCTCGACCTTTTCCAGCCGGTGGTTGAGCCGGCGCACCACGGTGTCGGTGCGGAACACCAGCCACTCGGCCAGCAGCGTGCGCAGGTTCTTGACCTGCGGGCGGCCGTCGAGCCCGATGATGTTGAGGTTGACCCGGTAGCTGCGCTCCAGGTCGGTGGTCGCGAACAGGTGTCCCATCAGCTGTTCGGCATCGACGCGACTGGAGCGCGGGATCAGCACCACGCGGACCGGGTTCTGGTGGTCGGACTCGTCGCGGATGTCCTCCAGCCAAGGCAGTTTCTTGGCCCGCATCTGCGCGGCGATCTGCTCGATCACCTTCGACGGCGATACCTGGTAGGGCAGCGCGTCGATCACGATGTTGGCGTTCTCCTTCTTGAAGGTCGATCGCGCGCGCACGCTGCCGTGGCCGGTCTCGTACATCGCCTGCAGGTCGGCGGTCGGGGTGATGATTTCCGCGCTGGTGGGATAGTCGGGTCCGCGCACGTGCTCGCACAGGTTGGCCACGGTGGCGTCTGGATCGTCGAGCAGGCGGATGCACGCGCTGACGATCTCGTTGAGGTTGTGCGGCGGCACGTCGGTGGCCATGCCCACGGCGATGCCGGTGGTGCCGTTCAGCAGCAGGTGCGGTAGGCGCGCCGGCAGCCAGGAGGGCTCCTGCAGGGTGCCGTCGAAGTTTGGGGTCCAGTCGACCGTGCCGTGGGCCAGTTCGCCCAGCAGTACTTCAGCGATCGGGGTGAGCCTGGATTCGGTGTAGCGCATCGCCGCGAACGACTTGGGATCGTCCGGTGAGCCGAAGTTGCCCTGGCCTTCGATCAGCGGATAGCGGTAGGAGAACGGCTGGGCCATCAGCACCAGCGCCTCGTAGCAGGCGCTGTCGCCGTGCGGGTGGAACTTGCCGATCACATCGCCCACGGTGCGCGCGGATTTCTTCGGTTTGGCACCGGCGCCCAGGCCGAGCTCACTCATCGAATAGATGATCCGCCGCTGCACCGGCTTCAGGCCGTCGCCGATGAACGGCAGTGCGCGGTCCAGGACCACGTACATGGAATAGTCGAGGTAGGCGCGCTCGGCGTACTCGCGAAGTGGGATCTGTTCGAAGCCGTGGAAGGTGGGGCGGATGGTTTCGGTCATTACTCGGGGGCTGGGGTGCAGGCAGTGCGCCAGTTTAACCGGCGCCCGTCGGCCACAGCGGACCGCCCAGCCACATCCAGCGCGCCATCCATGCCGTGGTCAGGCCGATCAGCACGGTCAGCGGCGCGCCTACGCGCAGGAAGTCACCGAACGTGTACTGGCCGGGGTTGAGGATCAGCAGGTTGCCGTGGTGGCCGATGGGGGTCAGGAACGAGGCCACCGCGCCCATCGCCGTGCACACCACGAAGGGCGTCGGCGGCAGTCCCATGCCCAGCGCCACCGCCATTGCGATAGGTGCCAGCAGCACCGTGGTGGCCGCGTCGGAGAGCACCTGGGTGAGCAGCCCGGCCGCGCCGAACATGACCAGCAGCATCACCAGCGGCGACCAGTCCGCGGCGTGGCCCAGCAGCAGGTCGGCGAACAGTGCGCCGGTGCCGGTCCGCTCCATCGCGATACCCAGCGGAATGACGCCGGCGATCATGACGAAGATGCGCACGTCCACTTCGCGATAGGCGCGCTCCACGCCCACGCAGCGCAGCAGCACCATCGCCACGGCGCCGGACAGGAACGCGATCTGCGGAGTGAGCAGCCCCGACGCCGCCGCCGCGATCGTGCCGGCCATGATCGCCAGCGCGAGCGGCGCGCGCCGGCGCGATTTCTGTTCGGCCGAGAACGGCATCATCATCAGGAAGCCGTGGTGCGTGGCAAGCTGCTCGAACCTGGACTGCTGGCCCCACAGCACCAGCAGGTCGCCTTCCTCCAGCTGCACTTCGGACATCTCCCCGGTCAGCCAGTCCTCGCGGCGCCACAGCCCCACCACGACCACGCCCAGGTTGCGCAGGAAATCGATCTCGCCGACCGTGCGCCCGGCGAACTCCGAGTGCGGCGCGACCACGGCCTGCACCAGCTGCTCCTCGCAAAGCAGTTCGGTCTGACGCTCTTCACTGGGTTTCTCACCGTACTTGGCCACCGCGTGCAGCGCGAGCCCGCGCTCGCCCTTGATCGAGGCGATCTCATCGGGTGTGGCCCGAACCAGCAGCACGTCGCCAGCAGCCAGCTTGCTGCCGGCCTGCTGGTCCCGGCGGCGCCGGCCGTGGCGCAGCCAGTCCGCGACCTGCAGGCGGCCGCGGTACGCCTTCTCGAACTCGGCCAGTGTCCTGCCGATCCACTTGGACTCAAGCTCCGCCACCAGTTCGGTGTAGTAGCGCTCCAGCCGCAGGTAGTCTGCGCCGGCCGCCTCACCGCCGCGCTTGGGCACGAGCCAGCGACCCAGCAGCATGTACACCGTGCCGATCAGCACCAGGACCGCACCGATCGGCGTGATCGCGAAAATGTCCAGTCCGGGCTCGCCCGAGCGCTTGAGCTGCTCGTTGGCCAGCAGGAAGGCCGGCGCACTGAACAGGGTGAGCGTGGTCCCGAGGGAGGCGGCCAGCGACATCGGCATCAGCAGGCGCGAGGCCGCCATTTTCTGCTCGCGACCCAGCCGCATCAGCATGGGCAGCATCATCGCCGTGACCATCACGTGGTGCGAGAACGCGGCCAGGGCGGCCGTTGCCGGCATCACGACCCCTATCGTCCGCCACTCGCTGCCGCCGGCCGCGCGCGCCACTGCCGCGCCGATGCGATCTGTGATTCCGGTGGCGGACAGGCCGGCAGAGAGCACGAAGACTGCCGCCACGATGATCGCCGGCTCGCTGGAAAACCCGGACAGGGCATCGCCGGGGCCCAGGATGCCGGTAAGGGTCAGCGCCAGCAAAGCGAGCATCGCCACCAGGTCCACGCGCAGCCGCCCATGGATGAACAAACCTAGGGTGCAGGCGAGGATGACGAGGAAGGTGATCTGCTGCTGATCCATCGCGGAGCAAATTTGCCTTGGCGGGCGAGTATGCCGTGACGGCGCCGCGCCGTGGAATCGATCCCGGATCGTCGGCCAAAAAAAACCCCCGCTTGCGCAGGGGTTTCAATCAAACATTGGTGCCCAGAAGAGGACTCGAACCTCCACGAAGTTGCCCCCGCTAGCACCTGAAGCTAGTGCGTCTACCAATTCCGCCACCTGGGCAGGTGCAGGGCGCGAATTTTCCGGGGTGCGCTGGAGAATGTCAATGCATTGTTTGCCTCGCCACAGTGGGCGAAGGGGCGGCGTGTAAACTGGACCCATGACGAAGAAGCCAACGAACGGTGGGTCCAAGCCCGCAAGTGGCAAGCCGCGCAAGAGCGCAGGGACTGCAAAAAAGGCCGCAGGCAAGGGCGCCGGCGCAGCCAAGTCGAAGCTGCCGCCATGGATGCCCGAGCAGCCGGCGGGACGAACAGGACCACCGCGCAAGAGCGGGGCGGGCGGAGAGCCGAAGGGCAGGCCATCGTCGAAGGGCGGCGCGCCCAAAGGCGTCGCTCCCAAGGGTGGAGCTCCCAAGGGTGAATTCCGCGACCCGCACGCCGACCGCGAAGCCAGGCGCTACGCCGAGCCGATCGCCAGTCGTGAGGCCATCCTGGCGCAACTGGCCGCCGCCGAGGGGCCGCAGAATGTGGAGGAAATCGCCGAGCTTCTTGGCCTCACCGCGCCAGACCGCTTCGACGCCCTGACCAAGCGCCTGGGCGCGATGGTGCGCGACGGCCAGCTGCTGCAGAACCGTCGCGGCGGCTTCGCCCCCACCAAGCAGATGGACCTGCTGCCGGGCGTGGTGATTGCCAACCCGAACGGATTCGGCTTCCTGCGCCCGGACAGCGGCGGCGGCGACGACCTGTTCCTGCCGCCCAACGAGATGCGCAAGGTCATGCACGGCGACCGGGTGATGGCCTGCGTCACCGGCATCGACCGGGCAGGGCGTCGTGAGGGCAGCATCGTCGAGGTCCTGGAACGGCGCCTGTCGCGCCTGATCGGTCGCTTCAGCATGGAGCAGGGCGTCGCCTATCTGGTACCCGACGACAAGCGCGTGCAGCGCAACGTGCTGATCCCGCCCGATGCGCGCGGCGAAGCGGTCGACGGCCAGCTGGTGGTCTGCGAACTGACCCACGCCCCCGACTCGCGGCGTCCGCCGATGGGCCGCATCGTGGCCGTGCTCGGCGACAGCCTGACCCCGTCGCTGGTGGTGGAAGCGGCCATCCACGGCCACGAGATCCCGCACGAGTTCCCGCACGAAGTGATGGAGCAGGCATCGGCGGTGCCGCTGGAGGTCGAGGAATCGATGATCGCGGCGGGCAGGGTGGACCTGCGCAAGCTGCCGCTGGTCACCATCGATGGCGCCGACGCCAAGGATTTCGACGATGCGGTGTACTGCGAGAACAACCGCAAGGGCTTCCGCCTGGTCGTGGCGATCGCCGATGTGTCGCACTACGTGCAGCCGATCACCGCGCTGGACCTGGAGGCGCAGAAGCGCGCCACGTCGGTGTACTTCCCCGGCTTCGTCGTGCCGATGCTGCCCGAGACCCTGTCCAACGGCATCTGCTCGTTGAAGCCGAAGGTCGACCGCATGTGCTTCGTCTGCGACATGCAGGTGGACCACGAAGGCGAGGTCACCCAGTCGAAGTTCTACGAAGCGGTAATGAATTCACACGCGCGCCTGACCTACGACCAGGTCTGGCAGGCGGTCGGCGAGGACGATGCCGACGCCAAGTCCTTCATCGGCGCGCAGCTTCCCCAGGTCGAACGCCTGCACCAGCTCTACCAGGTGCTGGCCAAGGCCCGTGCCCGCCGCGGCGCGATCGAATTCGAGACCTCCGAGGTCCGCTTCGAGCTCGACAACACGGGGCAGGTGATCCAGGCCGGAATGCTGCTGCGCAACGACGCGCACAAATTGATCGAGGAATGCATGATCGCGGCCAACGTGGAAGCCGCGCGCTACCTGCTGGCCGCGCAGATCCCCGCGCCGTACCGCGTGCATGACCGGCCACCGGAGTCCAAGTACGCCGATCTGCTGGAGTTCCTGAAGGAATTCAAGCTGAGCATGCCGCCTTGGCCCAAGGTGCAGCCGCGTGACTTCACCCAGCTGCTGAAGAAGGTGCGCGAGCGCCCCGACGCGGCGCTGCTGGAGTCGGTGCTGCTGCGCAGCCAGAGCCTGGCGGTGTACACGCCGGACAACGCCGGCCACTTTGGCCTCGCGCTGGAGGCCTACGCGCATTTCACCTCGCCGATCCGCCGCTACGCCGACCTGCTGGTGCACCGTGCGATCAAGCACGGTCTGTCCGGCGGCAAGGCGCATGATTTCGGCTATTCGGCCCACGGCATGGCCGCGCTTTCGCTGCAGTGCTCGGAGCGCTCGCGCCGCGCCGACGAGGCCCAGCGCGAGGTCGACGAACGCTACCGCGCCGCGTGGATGGAACAGCACGTGGGCGGCCAGTTCGACGGCGTGATCAGCGGAGTGACCAGCTTCGGGCTGTTCGTCGAGTTGAACGAGTCCAAGGTCAACGGCCTGGTGCACGTGACCCAGCTGCCACAGGACTATTACCACTTCGACCCGATCCGCAAGACGCTGGCCGGCGAGCGCCGCGGGATGTCCTACCGCCTCGGCGACCAGGTGCGCATCATCGTGCTCAAGGCCAGCCTGGAAGAGCGCAAGATCGACTTCAAGCTGGCCGAGGAAAAGGCGGTCCAGGGCGAGTCGCCGCGCGGCCAGCCGGCGAAGCGCAAGAAAGAGAAATATTGATCAGCACACGTAGGAGCGCCCCATGAGCGCGAGCTCTACCCTGCGATTGCAGGAAGAGCGGAAGCTCGCGCCCATGGGGCGCTCCTGCATCCTTACTACTTTTCGATTTCCGAACCCATGAGCAAGCAGAACCAGTGGATCGCCGGCATCAACGCGGTGGCGTCGGCGATCGAGAACGACGCCGACAACGTGCGTGAAGTGCTGCTGGAGGGCGGCAGCAAGAACCCGCGCATCACCGAGATCGAAGAGAACGCGCGCCGCAAGGGCATCGAGGTGCGGCGGGTCAACACCCAGGCGCTGGATGGCGTCGGCGGCTCGGTGCGCCACCAGGGCGCGGTGGCACGCTATGCCGCAGCGCGGACCTGGGACGAAAGCGAACTGCCGGCGCTGATCGAGGCGGCGCAGGGCACGGCGCTGGTGTTGGTGTTGGACGGCGTGCAAGACCCGCACAACCTGGGCGCGTGCCTGCGCAGCGCAGCGGCGGCCGGAGTCACGGCGGTGTTGATTCCCAAGGACAAGTCGGCGCCGGTCAACGCGACGGTGCGCAAGACCTCCGCTGGCGCGGCGGACCGGCTGCCGATCTTCCCGGTCACCAACCTGGCGCGCTGCCTGCGCGACCTGCAGAAGCAGGGCGTGTGGATCTATGGCCTGGCGGGCGAAGCGGAAGCGTCGCTGTACTCGGTGGACCTGCGCGGGAACGTGGCGCTGGTGCTGGGCGGGGAGGGCGACGGCATGCGCCGGCTGACCCGCGAACACTGCGACGGCCTGGTCAAGATCCCGATGCCGGGCGACATCGAAAGCCTCAACGTCTCGGTGGCCACCGGGGTGACGCTGTTCGAGGCCGTGCGCCAGCGCAACGGCGGTTGACCCGGCGCCCCGTCCAGGGCCTCAGCGCAGCAGTTCCTGATAGACCTGCAGGTCGCGCTCGCTGAAGCAGCAGAAGATCACGTCCTCGATCGAAGGATGTCGCGCGATTTCCGAGCAAACGGTGGAGGTCGCGATGCGCGCGGCCGGCTCAATCGGATAGCCGTCGATCCCGGTGCTTATGCTCGGGAAGACGATGCTGGAAACACCGCACTCTCCGGCCAGGGTCATCGAATTGCGGTAGCACGACGCCAGCAGTTCGGCTCCGCCTTCGCTGCCGCCGCGCCACACCGGGCTGACCGCATGGATCACGTACCGCGACGGGAGCCGATGGCCAGCGGTGATTCTGGCTTCGCCGGTTCGGCAGCCGCCCAGTCGCCTGCATTCGTCCAGAAGGCCAGGGCCGGCTGCGCGGTGGATCGTGCCGTCGAGACCCCGCCGTCGACCCCGCCGCCGCCCAGCAGGGACTCGTTGGCCGCGTTGACGATCGCGTCCACGTCAAGCGTGGTGATGTCGGCCTTGATTGCCCGGATCATCGCTGGGCGCGCCTACTGGTCTGGTTTCGGCCAGGCGTTGAGGATCTTGCAGAACACCCGGGCGGTCTGTTCGGTGTCATACACCGCCGAATGCGCTTCATCGGCGTTCCACTCCAGGCCCGCGGCCTGCACCGCGCGCGCCAGCACGGTCTGACCGTAGGCGGCGCCGGCCAGGCTGACGGTATCGAACACGCTGAAGGGGTGGAACGGGTTGCGCTTGTGGCCGGTGCGCGCCACCGCGGCGTTGAGAAAGCCGAGGTCGAAGTGCGCGTTGTGGCCGACCAGGATCGCGCGCTGGCAGCCATGCTTCTTGACTGCGGCGCGCACCGCGGCGAACACGTGGTCCAGCGCCTCGCGTTCGGGCTTGGCGAAGCGGAACGGGTGATCCAGCACGATGCCGGTGATTTCCAGGGACTTCGGGTCGATCTCCATGCCTGCGGCCGGCACCAGATGCGCACTGGCGGTTTCGCCGAGGATGAAGTCGCCGTGGTCGTCGAGGTCGATGGGCACCACCGCGATCTCCAGCAGCGCGTGCCGGCTGCAGTCGAAGCCGCCGGTTTCCACGTCCACCACCACGGGCAGATAGCCGCGGAAGCGGCGCGCCATCGCGCTGGGAGTGATGGTTTCTTCTGGACTGCTCATCGGTGCAAGCCTAGCAGAGCGGTCAAGCACGAGGCAGGGATCGGCAGTGCTTCGCGACTCGCGAGCGGACGTTTCTTAACCAGGATCGGCATTGCGGATGGATGGTGATAGCCAGGCGGACACTTGCCGACCAGCGTGCATCATCCCGATCATCCTGCGGTGCCTGTCCCTATAGTGGGCGCGGCCCCCGGGTCCAGGTACTGCCGGGCCAGCAGCCGGGCCCGGTGCAGCCGCGATTTTGCGGCCTCGCGGTTGACTCCCAGCTGCCCTGCGATTTCGTCAATGGAGTAGCCCTCCACGTCGCGCAGCAGCACGATCTGGCGGTAGTGGGCCGGCAGGGAATGCATCGCCGCGGCGATATCGTGCCGAAGCTCGACCGGTTCGAACGGCGCAAGGGGCTGGATGTCTTCGGTGATCACATCGCCTGTGATCATGCGCACGCCGCGCTTCATCCTGTTGCACTCGCGCTTGACGATGCGGAACATCCACGAGGTGAAGGACTCCACCACGCGCAGGCTGCCGATCCGGCGGGAGGCAAGGATCAGACTTTCCTGCACGGCATCCTCGGCGTCGTTGATCACGCAGTGGTATTCGGCATAGCGGTGCAGATCCTGGCGCGCTGCACCGAGCACCCGCTGCAGCGCGGCGACGTCGCCATTGCGCGCGGCTTCGATGTCATTGCGGCTGGCCAGCGCGGTGCCCATTCGATTCCCTGGTCCGCAGGCCGCCCGGTGGCGGCCGGTCGCAGGGCCGCAGGATAGGCGATACGGTACCGGGAGGCCTAGATCGCGCCCGCCGTGCTGGTCTCGTCGCGGTTCTCACGCGGCGGCAGGGCTGCGTCGCCGTGGGCCAGGAACCACACCTTCTCGGCGATGTTGGTGGCGTGGTCGCCGATGCGCTCGATGTTCTTGGCCATGAACAGCAGATGCGTGCACGGGGTGATGTTGCGCGGGTCTTCCATCATGTAGGTCAGGAGCTCCCGGAACAGGGCGGTGTACTGCATGTCCAGCTCGGCATCGCGCGCGCGCACCATCACCGCACGCTCGGCATCGCCGTCGCGGTAGGCGGCCATCACGTCCGTGACCTGGCGTGACGCCAGCTCGCCGAGCGCACGCAGGCTGTTGGTATGGGGCATTGGTGGCGAGACATTCAACGCAATGGAGCGCTTGGCCACGTTGGCGGCGTAGTCGCCGATACGCTCGATGTCCGAGGGAATACGCAGCGCGGCAAGGATCTCGCGCAGGTCGCGAGCCATCGGGCCCCGCAACGCCAGCTGCATCACATCGTGGCTGATGTTCGATTCCAGCTTGTCGATGGCTTCGTCGTTGGCGATCACGCGCTGCGCAGCGCGATCGTCGCGCCGTTCGACCACGTCGAGCGCGGCCTGGAGCTGCGCCACGGCCATCTCGCCCATGTGCAGGATCTCGCCGACCAGGCGGCGCTGTTCTTCGTCGTAGCTCTTGACGATGTGCGAATGGGGCTGGTTGGGCATGGTGGTTCCTCGGTCGTGCAGGTAGTTTCGCAGATCAGCCGAAACGGCCGGTGATGTAGTCCTCGGTCTGCTGCTTTGCAGGCCTGGAGAAGATGTTGGACGTCACGTCGTGTTCGATCAGGTCGCCCAGGTACATGAAGGCGGTGTAGTCGGACACCCGCGCCGCCTGCTGCATGTTGTGGGTGACGATGGCGATGGTGTAGTCCTGCTTGAGATCCTCGACCAGCTGCTCGATGCGGCTGGTGGATATCGGATCCAGCGCCGAAGTCGGCTCGTCCAGTAGCAGCACGTCAGGCTTGAGCGCCACCGCACGGGCAATGCACAGGCGCTGCTGCTGTCCGCCGGAAAGCCCCAGTGCACTCTGGCTCAGCTTGTCCTTGACCTCTTCCCACAGCGCGCCCTGGCGCAGCGCGTGCTCGACCCGGTCGGCCATGTCGGCCTTGGACAGCTTCTCGTGGTGGCGGATGCCGTAGGCGACGTTCTCGAAGATCGTCATCGGAAACGGCACGGGCTTCTGGAAGACCATCCCCACCTTGCTGCGCAGCCGGTTCATCGGGAACTTCGGGTCCAGGATGTTCTCCTGGTCCAGCAGCACCTCGCCGCGCGCCTCCTGCTTGGGGTAGAGCGCGTAGATGCGGTTGAACACCCGCAGCAGCGTCGACTTGCCGCAGCCCGAGGGGCCGATCAGCGCGGTCACCCGCTTCTCCGGGATCTGCAGGTTGATGTCCTTCACCGCGCGGAACTTGTCGTAGTAGAAGTCCAGCCCGCGCGCCTCCAGCTTGACCGGCGTCGGCGCGAGGGCGCCGCGCTCGGTGGTCACGGTGCTGATCCGCTGGCTGGAATTGTTCTTCTGGACTTCGTTCATGGCCGGACTCGTGGGGAAATTGGTCATTTCAGATCTTGTTCCGCGAAACGATCGCACGCGCGACCAGGCTGACCAGCAGCACGAACATCGTGAGTACGAACGCGCCCGCCCAGGCCAGCGTATGCCAAGTCTCGTAAGGACTCATCGCGTACTGGAATATGACCACCGGCACGTTGGCCATCGGTGCGAGGATGTTGGTGCTCCAGTACTGGTTGTTGAGCGCGGTGAACAGCAGCGGCGCCGTCTCGCCGGAGATGCGCGCCAGGGCAAGCAGGATACCGGTCGTGATGCCCGGCAACGACGAGCGATAGAGCACCTGGATGGTGACTTTCCACTGCGGCACGCCCAGTGAAAGGGCGGCCTCGCGCATCTGCGTGGGAACCAGTCGCAGCATCTCGTCGGTGGTGCGCACCACCACGGGCAGCACGATGAACGCCAGGGCGATGGCGCCGGCCAGCGCGGAGAAGTGGCCCATTTGCGCCACCACCAGCGTGTACACGAACAGTCCCAGGACGATCGACGGCGCCGAGAGCAGGATGTCATTGACGAAGCGCACCGCTTCGCCCAGGTAGCTGCGGTTCGAGTACTCGGCCAGGAAGGTGCCGGCCAGTACGCCCACAGGTGCACCGATGGCGATCCCCATCAGGCTCATGACGGCGCTGCCGAAGAACGCATTCAGCATGCCGCCCGTGTCTCCGGGAGGCGGAGTCATTTGCGTGAACAGCGCCAGGTTGAGCGAACCAAGCCCCTTGCTGAAGGTCGTCCACAGGATCCAGGTCAGCCAGAACAGGCCGAACACCGTGGCCACCATGGCCAGTCCCTGGGCGACCGCATTCTTGATCGCCCGCTGGCGGTAGAGGGAGGCGCTCATCAGTTGCCCTCGCGCTTGGCCAGTTGGCGCAGCATCAGTCGCGCGATGGTGAGGACCACGAAGGTCACCAGGAACAGCACGAAGCCCAGCGCAATGAGCGAGGACAGGTACATGGGCGAGTCGGCTTCGGCGAACTCGTTGGCGATGGTGGCGGCGATCGAGTTGCCCGGCTCCAGCAGCGAGGTAGTCAACCGGTGTGCGTTGCCGAGCACGAAGGTGACGGCCATGGTCTCGCCCAGGGCCCGACCCAGGCCCAGGAAGATGCCGCCAATCACCGCCGAGCGCGTGTAGGGAAGTACCACGTCCCAGACCACTTCGGTGGTGGTGGAACCCAGCGCGTACGCAGACTCCTTCAGCTGTCCGGGCACGGTGAGGAAGACCTCGCGCATGATCGAGGAGATGAAGGGAATGACCATGATCGCCAGCACCAGGCCGGCGGTGCCCATGCCCAATCCCAGCGGCGGCCCTGAGAACAGCATGCCAATGAATGGAATCGCGCCAATGTTCTCGTCCACCCACGGGTACACATATTCCGCCAGGAACGGAACCAGCACGAACAGGCCCCACATTCCGTAGATGATCGAGGGAATGCCCGCCAGCAGTTCGATGGCCGATCCGACCGGGCCGCGCAGCCACTTCGGCGCGATCTCGGTGAGGTACATCGCGATACCGAAGCTGACGGGAACGGCAATGATCATGGCAATCAACGAGGTGACCAGGGTGCCGTAGATCGGCACCAGCGCGCCAAAGTCCTGCTGCACCGGATCCCAGACATCACGCCACAGGAACGCGACTCCGAACTTCTCGAACGCGGCCCGTCCGCCCCACAGCATCGACAGTGCCGCTGCGCCGAGCGATACCAGCACCAGAATACCCGCGCCGGTGACCAGCCAGCGGAACCCGCGGTCGGCCCGGGCATCGGCCACATCGCGATCGGGGCCGGTTTTCAACGGTAACGTTGCTGCATTCATTGGACTGTCGCCTGCAATGGCCGAACCTGCAACAGGACGCGCCGGCTCATGCCGGCGCGCTGTCGGTCACGCGCACGGAGGCGCGTCGGAGTGCGGAGTGTCGGATCAGACCTTGGTCTCAGCAGCCCAGTAGACCTTGACCTGTTCGACCAGGGGGGCGGGCAGCGGCACGAAATGCAGCTCGTCCGCCTGTGGCTGGCCGTTCTCCAGGGCCCACTCGAAGAAGTTCAACGCGTGGCGTGCACGCACAGGATCTTTCGGGTCCTTGTACATGAGAATGAAGTTGGTGGCCGCGATCGGCCAGGCATCGGCACCGCCCGAGTTGGTGATGACCAGGCTGAAGTCCTCGGCACCGGCCCAGTCGGCGCCGGCGGCAGCCGCCTGGAAGGTCTCGGCGCTGGGCTGCACCCAGTTGCCGGCCGCGTTCTGCATGGCCGTGTACGCCATGCCGGTCTGCGTGGCATAGGCCAGCTCGACGTAGCCGATGGCACCCTTGATCTGCTTCACATAGGCGGCGACGCCTTCATTGCCCTTGCCGCCCACGCCGACCGGCCATTTGATCGAAGTGCCTTCGCCCAGCTTTTCCTTCCACTCCGGGCTGACCTTGGACAGGTAGTTGACGAAGTTGAAGGTGGTGCCCGATCCATCGGAACGGTGCACCACGTTGATCTTCAGGTCAGGCAGCGCCAGCCCCGGGTTGAGCGCGGCGATCGCAGGATCGTTCCACTGGGTCACCTTGCCCATGAAGATGTCCGCCAGCAGCGGCCCGGTCAGGCGCAGCTGGCCAGGCTCGATGCCTTCCACGTTGACCATCGGGACCACGCCGCCAATGGCCGAAGGAAACTGCATCAGTCCGGCTTCGTCCAGTTCCAAGGAAGAAAGCGGCTTGTCGGTAGAACCGAAATCCACGGTGCCGGCCTTGATCTGCGCGATGCCGCCACCGGATCCGATCGACTGGTAGTTGATGCGAGCGCCCGTGGCCTGCTGGTAGTCCGCCGACCAGCGCGACAGCAGCGGGAAAATGAACGTGGCGCCGGCGCCGGTGATCTGTGCGTCGATCCTGTCCTGCGTGCCCGCCCCGGCGGCCCCGAGGGCTGCTGCGTCTACGGGCAGGGGTGGATTGCCGTCGCCACACCCCGAAGCTGCCACCACCAAGGCCAGGGACAGTGCAGTCGTGCGTATGTACTTGAGGCTCATTGATGGTGTCTCCACGAAGGGCACGCTGGCGATGCCAGCGGGAGCGCCTATGAAATGATTCTTTTATGACAGGCGTGTGACAGGGTCTGCCACGGTCTGGCGAAGTGCCTGCTCCGGGGCCCTGGCAAGGCCCGGCGGGCAAAAAAAAGCGCGGGCATTGCTGCCCGCGCCGACGAACCTGAAGGGAGAGAGAGCCCGTGGTCCGGTGCCGGCCCTTGGCTGGGCTGGCGGGGGTATTCCAACGGTTGCCTGTTGCAGCGGCATTTGCTTCGGATGAAGGTTTGATGACACCCGTATCCGTTGGGAGAGCTGGACCGGTGACTCCTGGCTCGACGTCGCCCTCGACGACCACATCAATCCCGCCTGGATACCTCATTCGAACAGGCTGCCCTCGACGATTCTGCCCAGGCCCGACGGAGTTTCGTGGAAGCCTCCGGCCACAAGCGCGGCACGAGCCAGTGGATCGGCGGGCTGTGCAGAGGCCTGCAGGCGGTAACTGCCGTCCGCCGGGACGGTGGCCAGCAACTGGATCGGGAAGGCGCCGCGATCGCCGTTGGTGAGGGTGACCTGGCCCACGCCACGGGCGCACTCCACCGGCCCTTCGAGCACCAGCTCCGGTAGCTGGACATCCTGCCACCGCAGCACGGCCGCCACGCTGCCGGCGCCTTCGATGCAGCGCCCGTCCTCGAACACCAGGCGCGCCTGTCGAAGTGAAACCTCGATGGTCGCGCCGTGCAGTGGGGCGAGCGCGATCGAAGGCAACAGCCCGTCTGAGGAAAGTACGCCGGTGCGCCTGCCTCTGGAGAGGCGGGCTGACCAGTTCACGCCAGAGACGTCAAGCTGCTGCTGACCCAGCAGCAGCGGCAACGCAGGAAGAGCCACGACGAGATCCCCCAGTGGATGCCCACCAAGGCGCGCCGCGCGCAGCGTTCCGTTCCACACCGAACCGGATGCCTCGTCAGCGGCGAGGCCCGAACTGGCCAAGGACCGCGACACGAGCGCTAGCGGCAGAGTGGCCACGGCCGCGACCGCGGCGGTCAGGCCAAGCAGGACCAGGCGCCGCTTCATGGATCGGTCCCGAACGCCACTTCGGCGCGCAACGTCGCGCCGGTCCTTTCGACCTGCAATGCGCGCGGCGCCAGTCCATGGTCGTCCTGGAGTGCATCGAGCCAGGCGAACAACGCCGGGGCCGCCACCGAGTCCAGCCCCAGCACCAAATTGCCATCGGAGTTGGTTCGCCGACGGCTCACGGCCACGCCCGTCGCCTCGGCACCCTGCAGGACCAGGCGCGTCGACTGGTCACGATCCAGCGCTGGCCGATCGCCCTTGTCCACAGCGTGCAGACTTGCCGAAGCCTGTGCCTGGCGGAGTTCGAACAGGCTTCGGTCGTAGCGAGCCTGGCTTGCGTCGCGCAGATGGCGCAGCGGCACGAACAGCCCGTACCAGGTGGCGAATGCAGCAAGGGCCACGAACATCACGGTCAGCATCAGCCGCTCGCGCTGGTTACGCGCTTGCCACCATGGCCGCAGCCTTCCAACGGCGCTCATGTCTGCGGCTCCAGCCGGATCGAGGTGCGCAGTTCGCTGCCTTCGCCAACGCTGCCGCCGGCCTCGACCACGAACCCCGACTGCAGCAGCGCATCGCCGAGCGGCTGAAGCTGGTCGGCCGTGGCATGCATCAGGTCGGCCTCCAGTGCAGCGCCGGCGCTGTACCGCAACGCCTGCAGGCGAAGGCCCGGGCTGCGTGAGATGGCTTCGAACAGGGCGTTCCTGGCCCGCGCCTGCGCCGCAGGCGTCGCCACGATCCCTGCGCCGGCGACGTTTGCAGGACCGATCGAGGCGGCGATTTCGCGGGTTTGCCTGTCCAGGCTGCTCGCGGCCAGCTCATAGCGCAGCGACTGCGCGGCCACCAGCACCGCCGGGGACAGCAGCACGGCGAGCGCCAGCATCGCCAGCCTGCGGTTGCTCGGGGTCATGCGCGGCGTGGCGGCGGGTGCGAAGTCGTACTGCATCAGATTGAGCGCGTGAGGCTCTGTGGCTGCGCCGTCGGCCAGTATCCGTTCCAGGCCGGCGGCGTCCGCCTCCACGTGCAGTTGGCGCGGCTCCAGCAACTGGCGGGCGAGCGCCGCTTCGGCGCTGAAGGCCAGGGTCGCGCTGCGCGCCAGCCAGCGGTCACCGTCTGCCACGACGTTCACCTCGTTCGGGCCGGTCGGTGCCGGGAGCAGGAGGTGGTCCGGAACCATCACGTCAGGCACGACGCCGATCGCGGCACAACGCTGCAGCCAGTCGTGCATCGCTTGCCTGCCGACCACTCCGACCAGCCGCAGCTGTCCTTCACGGTGCACATCGAGGGCCACGTGCTGTGCATCCAGCGGACCCGAGGCCTGGCTCTCGAGCAACTGGTGCGCCGAGGCAAGCGCCTGCAGCGGGTTTTGCTCGGGCAGATCCAGCCACAGGGTCCGCACATCGGTACCGGGCACGGCCAGCACGGTGCGTGCGACACCGTCGAGGAAGGAAGCGGGCAACGGCTGGGTCCGGTCGGCATCGAGCCGGCCGAGGATGACGCCGCTGGCGTCCACTCGCAGGCAGCGCAGCACAGCGTCCGTGCCGGGCGGCGCGAGGATCAGTAGGGTGCTCATTCGTCCCGGCCCCAGCGCCGCGCCCGCACGCGGGTCTGGCCTGCTGCGTCCTGCTCGATCAGCGTGCTCAGCACGACCTGCGCCTGGGCGTACTGCACCTCGGTGTGCAGGGCGAAAAAACGACTGCGCACGGACACCTGCTGCAGCACCCGGTTGGGCACGGCGGCGCGGGCCAGCGCCGGCTGCGCCCAGAAGGACAGCGTATCGACCCAGCCCTCGGCAGGACGCGAGGCCAGGATGCGCCCGGCTTCGGGCGCGGAAACGGCATTGGCCGTGAGCATCTGCAGGATCACCAGGTCGTCTTCCTCGAGCGTATTGATGTTCACCGGCGACAGCTCGGCAGTGGGCAGCGCACACACGTGGGGCCGCAGACGCGCGAAGCTTTCGGCGTCATATCCCTTCAGGGCCCGCAATTCGCTCACCTCCGCGAGCAGCGAACCGCTGGTGCGCTGGGGCAGGGCGGCGTAGGCGGAGTCCTCGGCGCCGCCAGGTTGGGGCTGGCTGTCGGAATCGATCCAGTCCACCAGGCGTGCCGCCAGCGACTCGGCCAGCGCCGGCGCAAACTCCAGCGCCTCGAGCAGGGCCAGGTATTGGGCTGATCCAATCTCGCTGCGCTGCCATTGCTCGCCCGCGCCCTGGACCACGCTGTTGAGGTTGAAGCATGCGGTGCTGTCGCGCAGGCGCGCACTGACAATGCCGGGCTCGCCATCGCCTTCGCCCAGCGGAAACAGGAACGGCTTGTCGTTCCATCCCCCGGCCAGGGTGGTGCGACCTGCGCTTCGCGTGGCCAACGCGCGGATGCGTGACTGCGCCAGTGCCTCGGCGCCCAGGGAGTACCACTGCGCCTGCGCCACCGTCTGCGCATTGCTGGCGCGGCGCAGGCCGAAACGGATGTCGTCCAGCACCGACATGAGCAGCACGCTCATCACCGCGACCAGCAGCAGCACGCTCAGCAGTGCGACACCGCCCTGTGCGGTTTTCACGGTGCCACCCCGGCCACCAGGAAGCGCTGCGCGACCGTGCCGATGCCGTCCATCTCGAACTCGAGCTCCACGGCTTCGGGGAGTGCTTCGGCGCCGCCAGGCCAGCCGTCGATCCACTCGCCTCGGTAGCGGTAGCCCACGCGCGCCGAACGTATCCCACGAAGCACGACGCGGGGCGGTTCCAGTGAAGCGCCGTCCAGCGCGCCACGGGTGCTGCGTTCCAGCTGCCCGTCGACCAGGCGGTACTCCACGTACTGCATCGACGCGCGCGGGTCCCGGTCCGGGTTGCTCCATCCGCGACGCACGAAGGCCAGCAGCGGGCCCGACTGGTCCGCGCGGCCGCCGATGAACACGTCGCGCGCGGCTCTGCCGTCGGCACCGCGCGTGCGCCGCAGCGCCACCTGCGACAGGTCGGCGCGCAGGACGCCGCGTGCACGCTGGAATTCACCCAGGCGGTCCATGCGTTCGCCCACCACACCCTGGTTGTCGGCGGTGTAGGCCATCACCGCCACGCCCGCGGCAGAGAGCAGGCCGAAGATCAGCAGCGACACCATCACCTCGAGCAAGGTGAAGCCGCCCGTCGAGTACGCGCGGGTCACGGTGCCACCCCCCGGAACATGGACAGCTCGGCGGCGATGCGCTCTTCGTGCAGCGGCCGAACCTCGATGTCGACCCGCACGATGCCGGCGTCGTCGGTGGGCTGCAGCCTGCGCGTCCAGCGCCAGTCCAGGTCGCCGGCGCTTTCGACGCCCGCCGTCTCGGTTCCCAGCAGGCGGAAGGGCTGGATCATCGCTTCGACGGCCCGGTTCTCGGCGACCACGCCGGCCATGACCCGTTCATGGATGATCACCGCGCTGCGCGTGTTCTCCCCGGACAGGTTCATCAGGCCCAGGACCGCCAGCGAAAGTACCGCCAGCGCCACCAGCATCTCGATCAGCGAGAACCCATGCAAGCGGTCAGCGCGGTGCATCGATCGACACCTCACCGGCCGGGTCCACCGCCACCCGCCGCATTGACTCGCCGCGCACCAGCGTGAGCGACTGCTCGATGGCCCCGCCGGTGGGGTCGAAGTGGAAGGTCACCTGTTCCTGCCCGCGCGGCAGGCGGGCCGTGGTCCCCTCGGGCCACAGCACGTTTGCGAACGGCCGCTCATCCAGTGGCTGCCAGCGGTCGAAATCCTGGCGCGCGAATCCGTAGCCGGCGCCGGTGGCGGTGACCTCGATCGCGCGGGTGCCCAGGATCGCTTCCTCCTGCGCATGCACCAGGCGCGCACCGAATCTGGCGGCCTCCCGATCCAGGACGCCCGAATCGGCCGGCAGGGTCAACGCCACCGCCGCGCCGGCCATGCCGATCACCGCCAGCACCGCCAGCAGCTCGACCAGCGTGAAGCCCGCTGACGGCGTCCAGGGCGGTGGTATTCGCATCCGGTGATGCCTCAGTTCCAGTTGCCGATGTCGGCGTTGTCGCCTTCGCCACCTTCCGCTCCATCGGCGCCCAGCGAGTACACGTCGAACGCGCTGCGCTGCCCCGGCTGGCGATACTGGTAGGCATTGCCCCACGGATCGACCGGAAGGCGCCGGATGTAGCCGCCGCTGCGATAGCGCTCCGGTCGGGCCAGGCCGGCGGGGGCGGAGACCAGCGCGTCCAGGCCGTTCTCGGTGCGAGGGTAGGCGAGGTTCTCCAGGCGGTAGGTTTCCAGCGCCTGCTCCAGGACCGACACATCGGCCCGCGCCTTCTCGACCATGGCCCGGTCCTGGCTGGGCAGCACGTTGATGGCCACCACCGTGGCCAGCAGGCCGATGATCACGATGACCACCATCAGCTCGACCAGGGTGAAGCCCGCGGGCTTGCCGATGCGGCCGGGGAAACGCCTGGCGTTCTTCGTGGTTTGCATGGTCCGTGTCTCCGTGGCTGGACAGTTCACTGGATCGCCAGCGAATTGAATTGAAGGATGGGCAGCAGGATCGCCAGCACGATCACCGCCACCACGCCGCCGAGCACGACGATGATGATCGGCTCGAGCAGGCTCATCACCACGTTGGTGAAAGTGTTGAACTCGCGTTCGAGATAGTCGGCCGCACGGTCGAGCATGGGCGCCAGGCGGCCGCTGTTCTCGCCGCTGGAGGTCATGTAGAGCAGGGTGGGGGGGAACACCGCCGCACGCTTCATCGCGCTGGACAGGCTGCCGCCCTCGCGGATCGCGGCGACCATGCGTTCGGTGGCTTCGCGCAGCACCCGATTGCTGACGGTTCGCGCGGTGATGGCCAGGCCTTCCATCAGCGGAAGACCATTGGTGATCATGATGGCGAGCGTTCGCGACAGCCGCGCCGCGTGCACGTCGCGCAGGATCCGCCCCAGCACCGGCACGCGCAGCAGCTGCCGATCAAAGGCGCAGCGAAACGACTCGCGCCGCAGCATGCGCACGAACACCACGCCACCCACCACCAACAGCGCCAGCAGCGGCAGGCCCCACGCGGACATGAAGTCGGAAATACCGATGACCACGCGCGTCAGCAGCGGCAGCTCCCGGCCCATCGACTCGAACTGCTCCACGACCTTGGGCACCACGAAGGTCATCAGCGCGATCACTACCATCACCGCAGTGAGCGACAGCGCTGCCGGGTACACCAGCGCGGTCACCAGCTTGCCGCGCACCTGCTGCTCGCGTTCGAGCATGTCGGCCAGGCGTTCGAGGATCTCGGGCAGTGCGCCCGAGCCTTCGCCGGCGGCGACCATCGCCCGGTACAGCGGCGGAAACTCCCTGTCCTGCCGTGCCATCGCGTCGGACAGGCGGAAGCCTTCCAGCACCTGGGCGTGCGTGGCCAGCACCACGCGCCGCACGCCGCGCCGGTCGGACTGGCTGCCGATGGTGCGCAGGGCTTCTTCCAGGGGTACGGCGACGATCAGCGTGGCCAGCTGGCGGGTGAACAGGGTGAGGTCCTTGACGCTGAAGCGCTGGAACAGTCCGGGGCGACGTTCGCGTTCGGACGTGCTGGCCGGGTGCAGCTTCACCGGCACCAGCCGGCGTCCTTCCAGCACGCGCCGCGCATCGACTGCGTCGGTTGCGCGCACCACGCCGCTGCGCACCCGGCCACGCGTGTCCAGCGCGGAATAGTCGAAAGCGCTCATGCGCCCGCCGAATCCTGCCGGGTCACGCGCAGTGCTTCCTGCAGCGTCGTGTGCCCCTGTGCGACACACTCCCGGGCCGACGCCGCCAGGCGCGGTTGGCGGGCGAAGGCCGCGGCCGCGATCGCGTCTTCATCGGCATTGGCGCCGATCAGCCTGCGCACTTCATCGTCCACGGTGATCACTTCGTAGATGCCCACGCGCCCGGCGTAGCCGGTGTGGCTGCACTGGTCGCAGCCCACCGACTCGAACAGCAGGCCGGTGAAATCGCCAGCCATCAGTCGCGCCGAGTCCGCATCGGGGACGCGCGGCTTGCGGCAGGCGTGGCACAGCCTGCGCACCAGGCGCTGGGCCAGGATCAGGCGCACGGTGGAGGCCAGCAGGAACGGCTCCACGCCCATGTCGCGCAGCCGGGTGATTGCGCCGGCGGCATCGTTGGTGTGGACGGTGGACAGGACCAGGTGTCCGGTGAGGCTGGCCTGCACCGCGATCTGCGCGGTTTCCGGGTCGCGGACCTCGCCCACCATCACCACGTCCGGATCCTGGCGCAGGATCGCGCGCAAGCCCGCGGCGAAGGTCATGCCGACCTTGGTGTTGACCTGCGTCTGCCCCACGCCATCCATCGCGTATTCGACCGGGTCTTCCACGGTGAGGATGTTGCGCTGGCCATCGTTGAGGGTCGACAGCCCGGCATACAGGGTGGTGGTCTTGCCCGAACCCGTGGGTCCGGTCACGAGGATGATCCCATTCGGCAATTGCAGGGCCTGGCGCAGCGCCGCCAGCACCGAGGGCTGCATGCCCAGGTCCTGCAGCGAAAGCGTGCCCTGGTCCTTGTCGAGGATGCGCAGCACCACCCGTTCACCGCCGCGGGCGGGCAGGGTGGAGACGCGCACGTCCAGCGCCTTGACCCCCATCGCCACCGAGATGCGCCCGTCCTGCGGGACGCGTTTCTCGGCGATGTCCAGGCGCGCCATCACCTTGACCCGCGACACCAGCAGCGGCGCAACGCGGCTCGGCAAACGCAGTGCCTCGCGCATCACCCCGTCCACGCGGAAGCGCACCACCAGCGCCGACTCGAACGGCTCGATGTGCACGTCGGAAGCGCCAACCCGCGCGGCCTCCGCGATCAGCCCATTGATGAGGCGGATGATCGGCGCGTCGTCCTGGCTTTCGAGCAGGTCTGCAGCGGCCGGGATATCGTCGACCAGCGAATCGAGGCTCGCGTGCAGCCCCATCGATTCCACCCCGGCGCCATGCTCGGCATCGGCGTAGATTTCCGCCAGCTTGCGGTCGAAGGCCACGCGCGGCAGGACTTCGACCTGCAGCGGCCGGCCCATGTTGCGGCGGACCTCCAGCAGGGCCAGCGGGTCGGCACCCTGCAGCATGCCGATGCGCGCCACCTCGCCGACCGCCAATGCCACCACGCCGTTCTGCTTGGCGAAGCGATAGCTCAGGACCGGCTGCGCAGTCACGGCACCGGCACCGTCTGGGCGGGCGAAGCGGGCGCAGGCGATGTGGCTGCAGGCGGGGCTGCCGGGACCTTGGCCGGAGGGGTCACTGGCGGATTGGTGCGCAGGTAGTCGCGCACCAGCGCATCCAGCGCCGCTTCCTGCCCCGGATCGCGCACCTCGCTGTTGCGCATGTACTCATAGCGGGGCGCCGACATGCGCTGCGCTTCGAGCGGGCTGCGCACGATGGTGGGTCGGATGAACACCATCAGGTTGGTCTTGGCGCGCGAACGCGAGGTGTTGCGGAACAGTCCGCCGATCACCGGGATGTCGCCCAGCAGCGGGATCTTGTCGATGGTCTCGCGGTCGTTCTGGTCGAGCAGCCCGCCGAGTGCGACGATCGCTCCGTCGTCCACCAGCACCTTGGTCTCGATCTCGCGCTTGTTGAGAATGAGATCGTCTGAGTTGGCCCCCACGGCGCCGGCGATTGACGACACTTCCTGGCGCAGGTGCAGGGTGATGCCGCCACCGGCATTTATCTGCGGCTTCACTTCCAACTGGATGCCGACATCCTGGCGAGCCGTGGTGCGGAACGGATTGGTGTTGGCGTCGCCCAGGACTTCACCGGTGGTGATGGGCACTTCCTGCCCCACCAGGATCCGGGCTTCCTCGTTGTCGAGGGTCATGATCGACGGTGTGGACAGCAGGTTCGAGCCGGTATCGCTCTTGACCGCATTGATGATCAGGCCGAACAGCGCGTTGCCGTTGCTGCCGCCAAACCCGGCCAGCCCGCCACTGAGCCCGAGCAGCGACTGCAGTGCGGTGCGACTCGCCTGCTCGAGCACGCTGTCGTTGGCGTCATCGCCATCGCCGCGGGACTGCGCCGCCGCCACGCCCGCAGCCAGCGGCAGGATCCCGGGGCTGGCGCTTGGGTATTGCGTGGCGAGGAAAGGAACATTGCTGCCTTCCCGGCCGGCCACCAGCAGCTGCACGCCAAGCTCCCGGGCCGCGTCGTCGGAAATCTCAACCACGATGGCCTCGACCAGCACCTGTTCGCGCCGCGTGTCGAGCTGGGTGATCACGTCGTTCAACAGTCGCTGGGTTTCCGGATCGGCGTTGATGATCAGCGCATTGGCGCCCGGATAGCGCACGATCACCGGACGCTTGCCGCCTGGTGCACCCAGGAGCTGGGTCTGTTCGGCATCCACCAAGGGTCCTCCCACGTTGCCGACGATCGAGGCCGTGGCTCCCGCAGAAGACGCCAGTCCGGCCTGCGGAGGCTGTCCGATGAGCTCCTGCAGCACCGGCAGCAGCTGCTCGGCATTGGCATATTGAAGCTTGACCACGCGCACGTCGCCACTGCGCTCGGCGCGACGGTCGAGTTCGAGGACCGTCTGCACCACGCGCTGCACCAGCGTCGGATCCCCGCGCACGATCACCGAGTTGCTGCTCTCCACCGGCAGGACCGACAGCACGCCGCCACCTTCGGAGCCGCGCGACCCGTACAGTCCGTTGACCGTGGCCGCGATCTCGCGCGCAGAGCTGTTGCGCAAGGTCACCGTGTCGATGCTGGAGCGGTCGCGGTCGATCTGCGCCACCAGCCCACGCAATCGACGCAGGTTGTCGGCGTAGTCGGCAATGAGCACGCTGTTGCCCTGCGGGGTGGCCAGCACCACGCCCCCGCGCCCCACCAGGGGTTTGAGCGTGTCGACCGCGATCCTGGCGTCGATGTTGCGCAGCGGGAACACTTCAGTGGCGAAGCCCAGGGCGCTTCCGCCGTAGGTCTCGGGTTGCTGCGCCGCCGTATCGTCCGGTACCACCCGGTACGCACCGGCACCGGTCGGCACGGCCACCAGTCCGTTGGCGCGCAGCACCGCCAGCAGTACTCCCAGCATTTCCGATTCGGACATCGCGCGGTCGCGCGAAATGCTGACGGTGCCCTGTACCCGCGGGTCCACGATGAAGGTGGTGCGCGTGGCGCGGGCAACGTCCTGGATGAAGGCCCGCAGGTCGGCGTTCTGCATGTTGAGCGCCGGCTCTGCCTGCTGCGCGAGCAGCGGTGGAGCCGACGGCAACAGCAGGCTGATGGCCAGCAGTGCGGCGATGAGTCTGCGTTTCAAGGTGTCTTGGCCTGCAATGAGAGGGTTCGCAAGGAAAGCGTGCGTTGTTCGGTGCCGCGCTCGAAGGTGATGTCCAGGCTCGACTGGCCGGCGAGCTCCTGGGCAAGGGCGCTGTAGCGTTCCGGGGTGAGGGCCTGGCCGTTGATCGACAGCAGCACATCGCCCGCCTGCAGTCCGGCCTGCCTGAGGGCTGCTCCGTCGCCTCGCGGGATCAGCGTGTAGCCGCTCGGTTGCCCGTCCTGCAGGCGCGGCTGCAGTCCGGCTTCGGCGAGCAATTGTTCCGGGTCCACGGCGGCGGGGGTTGCTGCGGTGGAGGCAGGCAGGGCGGCCGTGGGCAACGCTGCCGCTGGGGAAGCCGGGTCTGACGTTGCCGCGTTGCTGAATTCGAGGCGGACCAGTTTGCCGCCGGTCTCCAGCATCACGTGGTCGCTCGAGACCGACGACAGGATCAGGCCCTGCTTGATGGATTCTCCCGGACGGTAGCTACCCTGCGGCCCGCCGGACTCGCCCAGGATCGCGGAGCCGCCGCCTGCGCTGGCGCGTATGCCGAACAGCAGCATGGAAGAGACGTCCGCGGCGATCGCCGGTTGCGTGACCGCAGGGAAGAAGGCGTCGAATCCGGGCGGCGCCGTGACCGAGGTCATCGCGACACGGACGGAAGGCTGCACCATGCCCACGGGTGCCGGCGGCACGATCAACAGCCACGCCAGCCGCGCCGCCTGCAGCATCAGCAACGCCGCAAGCACCGCCTGCACGGCATGCGGCAGTCGTTCGCGCAGGTGGGGTGTCCAATCAAGGACGCGGGCGGTCAACGGCACAGCGGGCGGTCCAGGGTGCCGGGCATCGCGGCGGTGCGTGCAGCATGAGACTGATTTGTGACGGTATTGCTTCAACTGTCTTGTTTTATGACAAAACAAAAGGCCGGCGGGTTTCCCCGCCGGCCTTTTCTGCAACACACCGGATCAGTCTCGTGTATCAGTACAGGCTCAGAACGAGGCGCTGACGCTGAAGGAGAAGCTCCGGCCGGGTTCGTAACGGTTGATGTCGACGCGGCCGCCGCCCAGTTCCTGGTACTCCTGGTATTCGGTGCCCAGCAGGTTGCGGGCCTCGAAGCCTACAGTGACCGCGGTGTTGCCGATATCCACGCCCTTGCGCAGCACCAGGTCCAGCATGGTGCCCGGCTCCTGGATGAAATCGGGCTGGCCCGGACGGCCTCGTGCGGAGATGCGGTCGCCCACGTAAGTCGCGATCAGAGTGGCCTGGGTACGCGTCTGCGCGTCCTCGATTCCGAATTGCAGGTTGGCGATGTGCTCGGACTGGCCCTGCAGCTTGCTGCCGTCGCGGACCAGTTCGGTGGCCGGCCGCGGCTGTCCATTGCTGCCCAGCGGGATCACCGTGTCGCCTTCTTCAGCGTTGACCTCGGACTTGGAGTAGGTGTAGTTCGCCGCAAGGTAGAGGCGCTTGCTGCCCCACCAGCTTGCCTCGATCGGCAGGTCCAGGTACTTCTTGACGTCGACCTCTGCGCCGTACAGCGTGGCTTCGGGAGCGTTGATGAAGGTCTGCTGGATGGTGGCGCCGGCTTCGTTGACGATCGACTCCACCGGACGGTCGATCTGCTTGTAGAAGACGCCCAATGTGAATGCCTCGCCGGGTGCGAAGAACCACTCGTAGCGCGCGTCCAGGTTCACCAGCTCGCTGTCCACCAGGAACGGGTTGCCGATGAACAGGCGATCCAGGTCCGTGTCGAAGTACTGCTGCGGCGCCAACTCGCGGAACTGCGGCCGTGCAATGGTCTTCGATGCACCGAAGCGCAGCTGCTGGTTCTCGGCGAAGTTCCAGGTGATGGTCGCAGCGGGCAGGGCGTAGTCGTTCTCGAGCGGCTGGGCGCCGGCCGGTGGCGTTCCACCGAACAGGTCGATGGGTTGCACGGCCTGGGTCGCGTCCTCGAAACGCACGCCGAGGCTGGCGCGCAGCAGCGGCATGATTTCGCCTTCGGCCTGCAGGTACGCCGCGCGCACCTTGAGCGTTGCGTCGTAGGCCGCTGCACCGTCTGCACCGGTGGTTTCGCGCAGGCTGATCAGTCCCTGGTCGATGTTGAAGTCCGAAAGCAGGAAGTCCACGCGCTCGCGGCGGACGTTGTCCGGCAGCGAACCGTTGAGCGCCAGGAAGCGGAACTCGCGCGATTCGGAGACGCGGTCGTTGTCGGAATACGCAAGACCGCCGCTCAGGGTGATGTCGCGCTCGATCGGCAGTCGCCAGCCGACGTCCACGCCGCCGCTGACCACCTTGTCTTCAACCGAGCTGAAGCGCGTGTAGTTCTGCTCCTGCGAGGCGTCGTGCAGGTAGGTGCCGTTGATCCGCCGGTAGCGGATGCCCTTCTCGTACGGCGCATCCCGGCGCGCCTTGGCATACGCGCCGCGCCAGTCGATCTTCAGGTCCTTGAACTCGCCGAACGCGTGCGAACCGGTGAGCTGGTGGCTGATCAGCTGTCGCTCGAACCATTCCGTGGAGTCGTCGCGCACGAAGGCGCCGGCCAGTTCGTCGTTGCCCTCGCGGCTGCGCGCTTCCTTGGTGGTGTCGTGCACGTAGATCGTCGTCAGTCCGATCTTGTTGTCTCCGAATTCCGCGCCCGTTCCGAGCAGCACGTTGACCTTCGCGTCATTCTGGGTTGACACGTAGTCGTAGTCGGTACGGACCTCGATGGCCTCGTTCTGCACGATGCCTTCCTGCTGCGTGCCGATACGCGTGCGCCATTTGTTCTCGAACCCGGCGACGGCCACGAAACCCATCTTGCCCCAGTCCATGTCCATCGAGGTGCCGGCACTGCCGCCGATGCTGAAGTCCGGATTCACGCTGTCGGTGACCTGGATCAGGTTCAAGGGCGCGTTGACGAAGCTGCGGGCGATGCGACGCAGTTCGACGTCGCTGAAGGAGCCAGCGTCGATCCGGCGACCGGTCGCCAGCGCGTCCTGGAGCTCACCGGGCTTCTTGCGGGTGCCGTCGTCGTAGCCGAAGTAGTCGGTGTCGGAGCCGAAGTAGGTGAGGCCGTCGCGGCCCGTGGTCTCGGAGTTGCCACCGGTGCCGATCGACAGCGACAGGAACGGCTCATCGGGGGTCACGATGGTCTGCAGGTCGATCACGCCGCCGCCGAACTCACCCGGATACTTGGCCGAGTAGGTCTTCTGCACCACGATGCTTTCAAGCACGCTGCTGGGAAACAGGTCCAGCGGCACCACGCGCTGCAGTGGCTCGGGGCTGGGCAGCGGTGAGCCGTTGAGCAGCGCCGACGAATAGCGCTCGCCGAGGCCGCGCACGTAGACGAACTTGCCCTGCACCAGGCTCAGCCCGGTGACGCGCGTAAGCGCTTCGGCCGCGTCGCTGTCGCCGGTGCGCTGCAGGTCTTCCTTGGTCACGAATGACGCGACTTCGGAAGTCTCGAGCATGGGCTGGGGAATATAGGCGCCGCGTACTTCCACGGCATCCAGGGTCTGGGCGCTGTCGCCGGCAGTCTCGGTGGGGGTGGGTGTGTCCGGAGTAACGGTCTGTGCAAGCGCGCCATGTGCGGCCAGCAGGCCGCTGATGGCCAGGAACAGACCGGTGCGGGTGGGAGTGAGCTTCATAGGGTCAGGCCTGTCGTTGATCGGAGGACATCGCACACGCAAAAGGGCTGCGGAGTGATCCGCAGCCCCTGCCGATGCATTGGGTCAGCAAGGCGTCGCTGCGGTCAGGCCGCAGGTCCAGCCCTGCCACCACGTGTCGGTGGCATCGCGGACGCCGCCGATGTAGCTGACCTGCCGGAAGAACGGGCTGACCGAGGTCAGGTTCGCGAAGCCCGGGACCGCCGATTCGTTCGCACCGTTGATGAAGGTGTTGATCAGTGTCGAGGTGCCGTTGGCGGTGTTGTTGGTGCCGGCGGCGAACAGTGCCGCGGCCGCTCCGTTGGCGTCGTCATCGAACGCGGTCGGGCAGGAGAAGAACACCGAATTGAAGCGGCCGGTGGTGGTGGCGTCATCGACATCCAGACATGCAGCGCCCGCGCCGGTGCCGCCGGGCACCTTGGTGACCACGGTGTTGTAGAACTGGCTGTTGGTGCCCGAGTTCATGACGATGCCCGCGCCGCCGCCGGCCCGGCCGACATAGGTCACGTTTGCAACCTTCGGGTTGGACGGCGGAATGCGGGTGGAGGCGCTCATCTCGTTCATGCGGTCACCGCCGCCGGCGCGCTGGACCACGATGCCGAACTGGATCGAGCCGTTGAAGCCGACGTCGGTATCGAAGGTGTCGTCGTCGTTGCCGGTGCCGACCAGGTTGCGGGCATTGATGGTGCCGCCGAACCACTCGAAGCCGTCATCGGAACTGTTGTGCACCTGCACGAACTCGAACACCGTACCGTTGCCCAGACCGGCCAGAGTGATGCCGTTCAACTCGTTGTTGGGCAGGATCTGGAATCCCGAATGCTGCACGCGCATGTAGCGCATGCGGCCGCTGTTGTCGGCGATCGCGTTGCCGCCGTAGAAGGCGTTGGTGCCCTCGACCTGGGCCTGGCAGTTCGGCGTGCCCGGCGTGGTGGTGCCCGGACAGTTGCTGATCGGCGCGCGGCCCAGCAGCACGATGCCGCCCCACTGGCCGATCGAGTCCATATTGGTCGTGCCTTCGATGCTGGCGCGGCTGGTGAATACGATGGGCTGGGTCGCGGTGCCTTCGGCGTACAGCTGCGAGCCGCGGTTGACGACGAGGTAGTCGAGGCCGGCCGAGCCGAACACGCGAACCCCCGGCTCCAAGGTCAGGATGCCGCGCTGGGCACCTGCGGTGGGCGCGCTGATGTCGCCGCCCTGGTCCTGGCCGACGTCGACGCGACCGTTGAGCGAATAGATGGTCCCGGCGCGCTGCGGCACGAGCAGGCTGCCGATGATCGCCTGCGGCAGCTGGCAGTTGCGCAGATTGGCGATGGTGCCGACGTTGGCGAAGCCGGTCGGGCAGTCGGGCGCTGGACCGGTCGGCGGCGGAGGCGGCGGAGTGGTCGGCGGCGGCGGCGGCGGAGTTGTCGGCGGCGGCGGGAAGGACCCTTCGCCCGGTGAAGCGACGCGGTCGGCACCACCGCCGCAGCCGCTGAGCGCGAGTACCGCGCCGAAGGTCATCAGCAGGGTCTTGGAACTGTTGCGCATTGACATGGTGTTCTCCAAACGTGAGGGCAGGCGGACGCGCGAAGGGTCCAGCCCGCCCTGCGACTACGCATGGCGTGACCGGAGTGGACCCGGTGAACGTGGGCGAAACATTAAAGTGTCTTTGTGACCGCTTTATTGCGGAAAAAATGCGCTTCGCGACGCGGAGTGCGACCCGGGCCCTGCTTCCGCGCCAGGGCAGTCTCCATGTCGGTGCAACGCCACTGTCACAATCGCGTTTGTTGTTTACGCCGCATGCTCCGTCGGTCAAAATAGCGCGCATGAGCATCGCGCCTGTAAGCGACGAACTGTCGCAATGGATCCTCGAACAGGCCGCCGCCGGACGCGACCCGCGGGACGTCACTGCCGCGATGCGTCAGCAGGGCTGGCAGGAGCAGGACGCAATCGATGCCGTCGAGCACACCATGCGCGAACACCTGGCCAGGCACGCGCGCACGCACGGCCTGCCGCCCCCGACCGTGGTGCCTGCGCCGATCGAGCGTAACGGGCCCGCTGCACTGCGCGTGATGGATCGGGAGATCAACGTCCTCGCACAGATGCTGCACCCGCGCGTGATCGTGTTTGGCGGCGTGCTGAGCGCAGGGGAATGTGACGGGTTGGTCGAAATGGCGCGCGCTCGCCTGCTGCGCTCGCCTGTGTTCAATCCAGACACCGGCGCCGATGAGAACCACGAAGCGCGCACCAGCGAAGGCATGTTCTTCACCCGTGGCGAGAACACTCTCTGCCAGAAGATCGAGGCGCGCATCGCCGCCTTGCTGGACTGGCCCCTGGAGAACGGGGAGGGGCTGCAGGTACTGCGCTATGGACCCGGCGCCGAATACAAGCCGCACCACGACTATTTCGATCCCGAGCGTCCCGGCGCAGAGGTGGCCTTGCGCCGCGGGGGGCAGCGGGTCGCCTCGCTGGTCATGTACCTCAACACCCCGCCCTGCGGTGGCGCAACCATTTTCCCCGACGTCAATTTCGAGGTTGCCCCGGTGAAGGGAAACGCGGTGTTCTTCAGCTATGACCGGCCTCACCCGATGACCGCAAGCCTGCACGGCGGCGCGCCCGTGGTGGAAGGGGACAAATGGGTCGCCACCAAATGGCTGAGGGAGAAGCGGCACGACTGATGAAGAGCTCGCGGCGGGACGCTTGAGAGCTCGCGGCGGGACGCCGCTCCCACGACAGACAGCAACCCGATGGGAGCGGGGTCCCGCCGCGAGCTCCAGCCTCCAGGTCTCCTTCAAACCACAGCAAAATCCCGTGGGAGTGGCGTCCCGCCGCGAGGTCCAGCATCGGCTCTCTTTCAAGCCACGGCGATGCTGTGGGAGCGGCGTCCCGCCGCGAGCTCTTCCGAACCGCTTGCGCCGGCTTATAGTTTCATTATCATGGAAGTATGAAAACGAAAGAAGTCATCGATGGCCTCGCCGCACTCTCGCAAAAATCACGATTGGCGGTTTTCCGCCATCTGGTGCAGGCAGGCCCGTCGGGCTCGCGCCCCGGAGACATCGCCGAAGCGCTTGGAGTGAGCGCTTCGACGTTGTCCTTCCACCTGAAGGCGCTCAGTCACGCCGGGCTTGTCTCTGCTGAGCAGGACGGACGCAGCATCATCTACCGCGCCGACTTCGGGGCCATGCAGGGGCTGGTCGATTACCTCACCGACAACTGCTGCGGCGGCGACGCAGCGCTGTGCGCGCCGAAATGCGCGCCAGCCCGGACGATTCGATCCGGGGCCGTGGCCAGGCGCATGCCGCGTCGCAACTAGCACCCGCCGGAGCCGGCGTTCTTTGCTTCATCCGCATCGCAGGAGAACAGATGACCATCAAGACCGGTATCAACGGCTTCGGCCGCATGGGCAGGCTGACGCTGCGCGCCGCCTGGGAAGATCCCGCATTCGACTTCGTGCAGGTCAACGATCCTGCAGCCGACGCCGCCACCCTGGCGCACCTGCTCAACTTCGATTCGGTGCACGGCCGCTGGAAACACGAAGCGCGCCACGATGGCGACGCGCTGCTGATCGATGGACGTCGCGTTGCGGTTACGCGAAACAGCGAGATCGCCGATACCGACTGGTCGGGTTGCGACGTGGTGGTTGAGGCTTCGGGGAGGTTCCGCAAGTCGGCCCAGTTGCAGGCCTACCTGGACCAGGGCGTGGGACGGGTGGTCGTCACCGCGCCGGTGAAGGAAGCTGGCGTGCTCGACATCGTGGTGGGGGTGAACGATCACCTGTTCGATCCGGCCGTGCATCGGATCGTCACTGCCGCCTCGTGCACGACCAACTGCCTGGCTCCCGTGGTCAAGGTCATCCACGAAGGGCTCGGCATTCGCCATGGCAGCATCACCACCATCCACTCGTTGACCAACACCCAGACGATCGTCGACGCCGCGCACAAGGACCTGCGCCGCGCGCGCTCCTGCGGCAGCAGCCTGATTCCCACATCGACGGGGTCGGCTACCGCCATCGCGGAGATTTTCCCGGAGCTGCAGGGCCGGCTGGACGGGTTGGCGGTGCGGGTGCCGCTGACCAGTGCCTCGTTGACCGACTGCGTGTTCGAGGTGGAGCGCGTGACCACGGTGGAGGAAGTCAACGCACTGCTTCTTGCGGCCTCCGAAGCCGGCCCGTTGAAGGGCATCCTCGGTTACGAAGAGCGCCCGCTGGTCTCGGTCGACTACTGCACCGACCCGCGCTCGAGCATCATCGATGCGCTGTCGACGCGGGTGACCAATGGCACCCAGGTCAAGATCTACGCCTGGTACGACAACGAGTGGGCCTATGTGAACCGCACCGCCGAGCTGGCGCTGAAAGTCGGACGCGCGCGGCGCTAGTGGGTCGATGCCAATGACGCCGCAGATGCGCCAGTACGCCATCGTCACCGGCAACTACTGGGCCTTCACCCTGACCGATGGGGCGTTGCGCATGCTGGTGGTGCTGCATTTCCACCAGTTGGGCTACAGCGCCTTGCAGATCGCGATGCTGTTCCTGTTCTACGAGATCTTCGGTGTCATCACCAACCTGGTCGGTGGATGGCTGGGCGCGCGGATCGGCTTGAACAAGACGATGAACATCGGCCTGGGACTGCAGATCATCGCCTTGGCCATGCTCGCCGTCCCCGCGACCTGGCTGACGGTGCCGCTGGTGATGACTGCCCAGGCGCTGTCGGGGATCGCCAAGGACCTCAACAAGATGAGCGCCAAGAGCAGTGTGAAGCTGTTGGTGCCGGACAACGCGCAGGGCGGGCTGTACCAGTGGGTGGCGGCGCTGACCGGCTCGAAGAACGCCCTCAAGGGCGTGGGCTTCTTCCTCGGCGGGGCCTTGCTCACGGCGGTGGGATTTCGCGGCGCGGTGCTGGCGATGGCGGGCGTGTTGTCGCTGGTGTGGGCGTCGAGCCTGGTGTTGCTGCAGGCCGACCTTGGCCGGTCGAAGGCCAGGCTGAATTTCCGCCACCTATTGTCCAAGAGCCGCGCCATCAACGTACTGTCGGCGGCGCGCATGTTCCTGTTTGGCGCTCGTGACGTCTGGTTCGTCGTGGCGCTGCCGGTGTTCCTGGCCAGCTCACTGGGCTGGCCGTATTGGCAAGTAGGGGCGTTTCTTGCCCTCTGGATCATCGGCTACGGCGTGGTGCAGGCGTTCACTCCGCGGGTTCGACTCAGCAGGGCTGCCCGCACGCCGGATGGACGCAGCGCGCTCGGCTGGGCCACGGCCCTGACCCTGGTGCCCGCGTCCATGGCCCTGCTGCTTTGGCAAGGGCAGCCGGCACAGCCGGTCCTGCTGGTCGGACTCACCGTGTTCGGGGTGTTGTTCGCGATCAATTCCTCCATGCACAGCTACCTCATCGTCAGCTACGCCCGTGCGGACGGGG
>JBDNHW010000003.1:0-28648 GCA_041688625.1 Pseudoxanthomonas sp. | reverse complement strand
GCACGCTTTACGCCCAGTAATTCCGAGTAACGCTTGCACCCTTCGTATTACCGCGGCTGCTGGCACGAAGTTAGCCGGTGCTTATTCTTTGGGTACCGTCATCCCTACTGAGTGTTAATCGGCAGGATTTCTTTCCCAACAAAAGGGCTTTACAACCCGAAGGCCTTCTTCACCCACGCGGTATGGCTGGATCAGGCTTGCGCCCATTGTCCAATATTCCCCACTGCTGCCTCCCGTAGGAGTCTGGACCGTGTCTCAGTTCCAGTGTGGCTGATCATCCTCTCAGACCAGCTACGGATCGTCGCCTTGGTGGGCTTTTACCCCGCCAACAAGCTAATCCGACATCGGCTCATCTATCCGCGCCAGGCCCGAAGGTCCCCGGCTTTCACCCGAAGGTCTTATGCGGTATTAGCGTAAGTTTCCCTACGTTATCCCCCACGAAAAGGTAGATTCCGATGTATTCCTCACCCGTCCGCCACTCGCCACCCAGAGAGCAAGCTCTCCTGTGCTGCCGTTCGACTTGCATGTGTTAGGCCTACCGCCAGCGTTCACTCTGAGCCAGGATCAAACTCTTCACTTAAAATTACAGGCCTTGCGGCCAATACTTTGAAAATGCAGAACGTTTGATTCTTAGCTATACGTATCGCTTGCAAATTACTAATTACAAGATGCTTGTGAATCTAACGTCTGCAAGATGGACAGCTTGTCCTTCCTGCAGGCGCCCACACAAGTCACCTGCGCACACTGTCAAAGAGCTTCGAAGTTGGCCTCAGCGCCTTCCTCGTTGACCCCGTCGTTTCCGACGAGGTGAGCCGCACATTATGCGGGGTGTTTGTGGAAGCGTCAACACATTGTTAAATGTTTTTTAGCTTCCCTCGTTTCTGTCGTTGCCCGAGGGCTTCAACGTGTCCGAGTGAGCCGCCCATTATAGGGGGCCTTCCGAGAACGTCAACATCCTTTTCACAAGAGATCTGGCGTTCCGGCCCTGCTGTTTTTGCTCCGTTGGATCGGTGCAGTCCGCTGCAGGGGGGGGCGAATTATGGGCACCCGGAAATGATTTGGGAAGGGGTTTGGGAGAAATAGTTTCCAATCCCTTCAGCAGGGCCGGCATTGATGTCCCGGTCAGCCTGTATAAGGCCGTCGCTGGGGCCTTCAACCGCTCGACCACAGCCCTGTTCAGCCGGGCGCCAATGAACCTGCCCCCACCCCCCGACCCCCTCCCGCAGCCATTAACCGGCTGCGCGACGGCATGAGCTGACCTCGGCGTCCGAGGGTCCGCTACGCCGTCTTCAGCCGCACGCGGGCAAAATTGCGCTTCCCCACCTGCAGCACACCTTCGAATCCGGGCGTGAAGTGGGCCTGCGGGTCTTCCACCACTACGCCGTCCACGCGCACCGCCCGTTCCCTGAGCTTGCGCCCTGCTTCCGCATTGCTGGGGGTGATCCCGGCGGCGGTCAGCAGTGCGGCGATGCGGAGGCCATCGGCCGGGATGGTGACGTCCTGCACGGCCAGCAGCGAGGTGTCGCCTTCACCACGCACCACGGCATGCCAGCCTGCGAGCGCCAGGTCGGCCTCAGCGGGGCCTTGGAAGCGGCCCGCCAGCTCGCGCGCCAGGCGCAGCTTCACGTCGCGCGGATTCAGCTGCCCGGCAGCAACGTCAGCCCGGAGCGCCTTGGCCTCCCCCACGCCGATGTCGAAGCTGAGCAGCTCGATCCAGCGCCACATCAGCTCATCGCCGATCTTCATGGTCTTGGTGACGATGTCGATGGCCGGCTCGTTTATGCCGATGTAGTTGCCGAGCGACTTGGACATCTTGTTGATCCCGTCCAGCCCCTCGAGCAGCGGCATGGTGAGTACGACCTGCGCCGGTTGCCCATAGTGCTCCTGCAGGGCGCGGCCCATGAGCAGGTTGAACTTCTGGTCCGTGCCGCCGATTTCCACATCGGCCTGCAGCGCAACGGAGTCGTAACCCTGGGCCAGCGGATACAGGAATTCATGGATCGAGATCGGTTGCTGGGCGGCGTAGCGCTTGGCGAAATCGTCGCGCTCGAGCATCCGTGCGACCGTGAGCAGGCCTGCGAGCCGGGTCATGTCCACCGCGCTCATCTTGCCGAACCATTCCATATTGAATCTCAACTCGGTCCTGCCCTGGTCGAGCACCTTGAATACCTGCTCGGTATAGGTGGCGGCGTTGGCCTCGACCTCTTCGCGTGTCATCGGCTTGCGAGTGGCGTTCTTGCCGCTGGGGTCGCCGATCATCCCGGTGAAGTCGCCGATCAGGAAGATCACCTGGTGACCGAGGTCCTGGAACTGCCGCATCTTGTTGAGCAGCACGGTGTGGCCGATATGCAGGTCGGGGGCGGTGGGGTCGAAGCCGGCCTTGATCCGCAATGGCCGGCCCAGCTGAAGGCGCGCCTCCAGCTCATCGCGCTTGAGGATCTCTTCGGTGCCGCGGGCGATCAGTTCCAGGGCTTCTGCAGTGGCCAATAGCGTGATTCCGTTAAGGTTGTCGGCGTGACGCGAGGCGTTCACAGAATGAATACGAAGTTAAACGGAGGTTAATTCCGCCATCACCTAAAAATCCAGCGTGCTCAAGGGTTTGACGCGGACTTTTCGCGTGATTATGGTAGCCCGATTGGGCTGTCTTCTTCAGCCTTGGGGTGGGAACAGCATGCACGATCAGGGCGACGGCAGCGGCCGCAAGCAGCAGCGCTTCAAGCAGCGGCTGGAGATCCTTCGCGACTCCGCGTTCCACCCCCACCTCAGGGAGCACCTGGTGGCCAGCCGGTGGAAGCGACGGCAGTGGATCCACGCCAGCCTGTTCACCACCATCGGCATCATGGTCGCCACCATCGTCCCGGGTTTCTCGACCGTGATCCAGGTGCCGGCCATGGAACCGCTGGCCACGCTGCCGCTGGCACTGCCGGCCCTGCCTGAGGGCCGCCCCGCCAGTCACGAGATGGACAACTGGCAGATGATCCGGATCAAGTCCGGACAGACCCTCAGCTCGGTGTTCGAGGATCTGCAGATCCCCGCTTCGGTCCTGCACCACCTGCTCCAGCACCCGGGCACCAGGCCGGCGCTGACCCGGCTGCGTCCGGGCGTGGAAATCGCGTTCGACCTGAGCGCGCCCGGTCGACTGAGGGCGCTGAAGTTCGATCGGGATGCAGACCATCAGGTGGTGCTTCGAATGGCAGGCGACAAGATCGAGGAAAAGGTCACGGTCCGTGAAAGCACCACCCGCACCGTCGTCCTGAGCGGCACCGTGGGCCGCTCGCTGACGCGTTCGGCGCGCCAGGCCGGACTTACTGCCGCCAACATCAATTCGCTGACCAGCGACATATTCAAGTACGACATCGACTTCAACTCCGATCTGGACGCCGACGACCACTTCAGCGTCCTGGTCGACCAGACCTGGCGTGAAGGGGAGCTGGTCAGCACCAGTCCGGTCACCGCCGCGACGTTCACCGTCGATGGCAAGCTGCACTCGGGTTTCCGGTATTCCCGCCCAGGTGGCAAGCCCGAATACTTCACCACCGAAGGCCGGCCGCTCAAGAAGAGCTTTATCCGCATGCCGATTCCGTATGCACGCCTGAGCTCGAAGTTCGGCGCGCGTCGGCACCCGGTGCTGGGCACCATGCGCATGCACAAGGGCGTGGACTACGCCGCCTCCACCGGCACCCCGATCATGGCCGCCGGCGATGCGCGGGTGCAGTTCGCCGGCTGGCAGCGCGGCTACGGCAATGTGGTGATCCTCGACCACGGCCGCGGCCACAGCACGCTCTACGGGCACATGTCGCGAATGGCCAAGATCCGCAAGGGCCAGCGCGTCGGCCAGGGCGCGGTGATTGGCTACGTCGGCTCGACCGGCCTGGCGACCGGTCCGCACCTGCACTACGAATTCCGCATCAACGGCGTGCACCGCAACCCGCTGTCGGTCACCATGCCGCCGCCGGAGCCACTGTCCGGCGCCCAGCTGGCCTCGTTCCGCACCCACACCTCCAACGCGCTGGCGCGGATCCGCACGGTCGAGGACATCATTTACGCCACTGTCTCGCCGGCCGGCGACACAGTGGAGGTCGCCGCCACCGAGCCTGCCTCGAAGAAAGGCTGAGCCGGGCACGCGCGCCGGGTACGCGGCTCGGCGCGTCCGGTGCCAGCTGCCGTGCCTACAATGCCGCGCATGGCAGACGCATCCGATGCACTTTTCCTTGGCCTGATTTCAGGCACCAGCGCCGACGGCATCGATACGTGCCTGGTGCGGTTCGAGCCGCGTTGCGAGCTGGTGCTGGGGCGTACTTATCTGTGGGACGAGCCGCTGCGGAGGCGCCTGATCGAGCTTGGACAAGGCGGCGACGCCACCTCCCTGGACGAACTGGGCCGGCTCGACGTGCAGGTCGCCCAAGCGTTTGCCGCCGCCGCGCTCGCGCTGCTGAGCGAAGCAGGCGTGGAGCCTTCGCAGGTCCTGGCCCTTGGCTCGCACGGGCAGACCGTGCGCCACCGCCCCGGCGGCGATGCACCGTTCACCTGGCAAATGGGCGATGGCAACGTGATTGCCGAACGAACGGGCATCGCGACGGTGGCCGACTTCCGCCGCCGCGACGTGGCGGCCGGCGGCCAGGGGGCACCGCTGATGCCCGCCTTCCATGCGGCGCTCCTGCACTCGACCGGAGAGGACCGCGCCGTTCTCAACCTGGGCGGAATCGCCAACCTGACCCTGCTGCCGCGCACTGGGGAGGTGCGCGGGTTCGACACCGGTCCTGCCAATGCCCTGCTCGACGCATGGTGCGAACGCCACACCGGGCACGCCTATGACCAGGGCGGCGCGTTCGCTGCAAGCGGCCAGGTCGACCGCGCGCTGCTGCGCCGCCTACTGGATGACCCATGGTTCGCCCTGCCCCCGCCCAAGAGTACCGGCCGCGAGCAGTTCCACCTGCACTGGCTGCAGTCGCTCCTCGGCGGGCACGCGATTTCGCCCGCCGACGTCCAGGCCACGCTGCTGGAGTTGAGCGTGGTGACCATCGCTGACGCATTGCGCGCCACCCAGCCCGACACGCGTCGCCTGCTGGCCTGTGGTGGCGGTGTCCACAACCCGCTGCTGCTGGGACGCGTTGGCGAGCACCTGCCAGGGGTCGTGGTCGAATCCACCGACGCCCACGGACTGGACCCGGATTACGTGGAAGCCATGGGGTTTGCGTGGCTGGCCCGCCAGACACTGGCCGGACTGCCGGGGAACGTTCCGAGCGTCAGCGGCGCTTCCGGAGCGAGGGTGCTGGGCGTGATCTACCCGGCTTGAGAAGGAGGCGGGCGCTGTTCAGAACCCGTGCCCGGCCGGCACATCCCGCAGCGCGGTGATCGCATCGGTCAGGACGTCGACTTCCTGGTTGTTGAAGCCGGTGCGCACCTCGCCCTCGCTGGCGAACAGGCCAAGTTCCAGAAGGTGCAGCAGCGTCTCGTGCACCTCCCAACCGCGCGCCGCGGCCGCGCGCCGTATCCGGTCGGCCAGCACCGGATCGATGTCCTTCATGATGATGTCGGTCACTTGCGGGGCCTCCAGTAAAAGTCGATGCAAGCAGCGGCGCGGGTCAGGCGCTGGCAGGGTCCTGGCCCTGGTCCTGTTCCCTGATCCTACGCCACAGCCACCACAGCAACAGCAGCGTGGGCACCACGGTCAGCGCGCTCATGATGAAGAACGCACTGTACGACGTGGCTTCCACGATGTAACCCGACACGCCGCCGACGAACTTGCCCGGCAGGTTGGCCAGTGACACCAGCAGGGCGTACTGCGTTGCGGTGAAATTGCGGTTGGTTAGCGAGGACATGAACGCGATCAGTGTGGTCCCGGCGAAGCCCTGGAACAGGTTGTCGGCGCTCACGGCCGCGTAGAACGCCCAGATCTGCGATGGGTTCTGCGCCATCAGCAGGAAGGCCAGGTTGGAGAGCGCCACGCCGAGCGCGGCCACGAACAGCATGCGACGGAACCCGAACGCGGCCACGCAGACGCCGCCCAGGAACGCGCCGCCGATGCCCATCCAGATTCCATAGAGCTTGGAGACCGTGGCGATATCGGCCTTGCTGTAGCCCGAATCCAGGTAGAACGGCCCGGCCATTACCCCGATCACCTGGTCGGGGAACTTGAACAGCCCCACGAACAGCAGCAGCGCCAGGCCGAGCAGCAGCCCGTTGGTGGAGAAGAAGCTTGAAAACGGCTGCCAGAAGGCGCCGAAGAAGTCGATCCGCCGCACCACGGTCGACTCCGGCGCCACCGGTTCGCGGCACAGCAGGGTGGTGGCGATCGGCACCAGCATCAGCGCGGCCATCAGCAGGTAGGCGTTCTTCCAGCCGCTGTACTCGGCCAGGTACAGCGCGCCGGCGCCAGCCACGATCAGGCCGATTCGGTAGCCCAGGGTGTAGGTCGCCGCAAGCGCGGCCTGGGAAGTGGCCGGGGCGATCTCGATCCGGTAGGCGTCCACCGCCGAGTCCTGGGTGGCGCCGGCGAAGGAGGCCACGAGCACCCACAGGACCAGGGCCGTCACATCCAGATCCGGACGGGTGTAGGCCAGTCCAACCAGACTGAGGGCCACCACCACCTGCGAGACCAGCAGCCAGGAGCGGCGGCGGCCGAGGAATGCGACCGCGGGAAAGGCGTAGCGATCGATCAGCGGCGCCCACAGGAACTTCAGCAGGTAGAAGAAGCTGGCCAGGCTGATCAGGCCGATGCTGCCGAGGTCCAGGCCCACGTCGCGCAACCGCGTGGACAGCGTCATCGACGCGATCAGCAGGAACGGCAGGCCGCTGCCGAAGCCCAGCAGCAGCATGGTCAGGGCCGAGGACGTGCCAAAGGCCCGCCGGATCCCGGCCCAGCCTTTGTAGGAGGCAGGCGCCGGCGCCGCAGCCGTGTCCGGCGCGCTCACGGGGCGTAGTCCACGGTGTACGGCGCGTGGTCGGAAAAGCGCGAGGCGGTGTGGATGGAGCAGCGCTGTAGCCTATCGCGCAGCGACGGGGTCACGATCTGGTAGTCGATGCGCCAGCCCACGTTGTTGGCGCGCGCCGCGCCGCGGTTGCTCCACCACGTGTAGTCCTCGCTGTCCGGGTGCAGGCTGCGGTAGGAGTCCACCCAGCCCTGGCCGTCCACGCACAGTCCGTTGAGCCAGTCCCGCTCGGCCGGAAGACAGCCGGAATTCTTCTGGTTCGAGGTCCAGTTACGGATGTCCAGGCGCGAGCGCACGATGTTCCAGTCACCGCACAGCACGTAGTCGCGGCCGCTGTGCAGCCACTCTTCCAGGAGGGGGCGCAGCCAGTCCATGGCCTCGAACTTGAAGCCTTGGCGCAGCTCGCCCGACGAGCCCGAGGGTATATAGAAGGACACCACGCTCAGGTTGCCGAAGCGCGCTTCCAGGTAGCGGCCTTCCTCGTCGAACTCGGGCCAGCCCAACGCCGTGCGCACCTCGTCGGGCTGGCGTCGGCTGTAGATCGCCACGCCGCTGTAGCCTTTCCTGGTCGAGGCGTCGCGGAAGCAGACGCTGTAGCCGTCGGGCCGATACAGCGATTCGGCCAGCTGGTGCTCCTGCGCCTTGGTCTCCTGCACGCACAGCACGTCCGCCGCCTGCGCGCCGAACCAGTCGAAGAAACCCTTGCTCGCGGCAGAGCGCAGGCCGTTGGCGTTGAAGCTGATGATTCGCACGAAGCAGGAAACCTTGGCCGGACGATGGTGCGGAAAAGCCTAACCGAATCAGCCACCCGCGGGCGCACTGCCGCAGGCGGGGCTCTGCGGCAAGGTATGCTTTTGCGACCCGCCTCCACGGTCCGCCCCGCCCGCATGATCGATCATCAGTCCCGTTTCCTGCACCTGGCCCTGCGTGCCCAGGCGCTGCGCTTTGGCGAGTTCACGCTGAAATCAGGGCGCGTCAGCCCCTATTTCTTCAACGCCGGTCGCTTCGACAGCGGCGACGCGCTGGCCGGGCTCGCGACCTGCTACGCCGATGCGGTGGAAGCGGCAGGCCTGGATTTCGACATGCTGTTCGGGCCTGCCTACAAGGGCATCCCACTGGCCACGGCGCTGGCCTGCGAATTCTCGCGGCGCGGCCGGGACCTGCCCGTCGCCTTCAATCGCAAGGAGACCAAGGCCCACGGCGAAGGCGGCGTGTTGATCGGTGCACCGCTGGAGGACCGTCGCGTCCTGATCGTCGACGACGTCATCACCGCCGGCACCGCCATCCGCGAGGCGCTGGACCTGATCAGCGCCGGTGGCGGCACGGTGGCCGGAGTGGTCGTGGCGCTGGATCGCCAGGAGGTGCTGGGAGGGCCGGCAGCGACCGGGACGGCGCGACCGTCGGCGGCGCAACAGGTGGCCGACGATGCCGGCGCGCCGGTGATCGCGGTGGCAAATCTGCATGACCTGCTTGCTTTCGCCGGCGAAAGCGCTGAACTTGTGTCCCACCGCGACCGCCTGCTGGCCTACCGTGCCAGCTACGGCAGCGTTCCGACGGACTGAAGCAGAAGGGGCTGCAACATGCCGAAGAATCGAATTGCTCTGCTCGCGCTGTGCATCGCGCTCGCGCCCCAGGCGTGGGCGCAGCAGGCCGAGGCGCCGACCAAGAAGCTGTACTGCTGGAACGACAAGGGTCAGCGCGTGTGCAGCGATGCGCTACCGGCCGAGGCGGTGAACCGTGCGCGGCAGGAAATCAACGCCAGGAGCGGCATGCGCACCGCCGAGGTGCAGCGCGCGATGACCGAGGAGGAGCGTGCGATAGCCGCCTCCGAAGACGTGCAGCGACGGGTCGACCTGGCCGCGGCCGAGACCCGTCGGCGCACCGACCAGGCGATGCTGCTGTCGTACCCGAACGAGGAGGAGCTGGCGCGTGTGTTCACAGATCGCACCGGCATCGTCGACAACAGCATCCGCACCTCGCGCTTCAACGTGGCCAGCCTCAGGGAAGGCCTGGTCACCCTGCTGCAGACGGCCGGGGATCGCGAACTGGCCGGCCAGACGGTGGCTCCTGAGATGGCGGACAACATCCGCAGGCGCCACGCCGAGCTGTTGCGCCAGCGCAGGCTGCAGTCCAGCTTTGAGCGTCAGCGCCAGGAGCTGGACCTGGAGGTCGCCGACATCATGCAGCGCTACCGCAGGATGAAAGGCATCGACACGCCGCCACGGAACCTGCTGCGTCGGTGACCGGCAGTGACCAGCGCTGAAGCAAGCCCGGCGCCCGCGACCCCGACGGCAACGGCCGCTTGAAGCAGCCGTTGCCGCGTGGGCGTCATCGCGGCGTAACCGCATCAGCCGGTGGCTAGAAGCCCACCTTCAGCTTTGGAGCAATGCCGTGCAGGTGGTCGCGGAAGGCATCCTTGATCCGGACCAGCGCCTCCTTGTCGTCGGCCTCGAACCGCAGCACCAGTACATCGGTGGTGTTTGACGCGCGCAGCAGTCCCCAGCCGTCGTCCCAGTCGGCACGCAGGCCGTCGATGGTCGACAGGCGGGCGCCTTCGAAGTCCGCGCTGTCGGCGAAGCGCTGGGCAATATCGTGGGCGTTGGCATGCTCTACCGGGACCTTGATCTCCGGGGTCGACACGGCGTCGGGCAGGGCCGAAAGCAGCTCGGCCGGACTCTCCGGACGCGCCGCCAGGATTTCGAGCAGCCGCGCGGCGGCGTACATGCCGTCATCGAACCCGTACCAGCGCTCCTGGAAGAAGAAATGCCCGCTCATCTCGCCGGCCAGCTCGGCGCCGGTCTCGCGCATCTTGGCCTTGATCAGCGAGTGGCCCGTCTGCCACATCAGCGGCGTTCCACCGTGGCGCAGGATCCAGCCCTGGAGCTTGCCGGTGCACTTCACGTCGTAGATGACCAAAGCGCCGGGATTGCGCTCGAGCACGTCGGCGGCGAACAGCATCAGCAGGCGGTCGGGATAGATGATGTCGCCGTCGCGGGTCACTACGCCCAGGCGATCGCCGTCGCCGTCGAAGGCCACGCCCAGGTCGGCGTCGAAGCGCTTGACCGTCTGGATCAGGTCCTCGAGGTTGCGTGGGTCGCTGGGGTCGGGATGGTGGTTCGGGAAGGTACCGTCGACGTCGCAGTACAGCGGTATCACCTCGGCGCCGATCGCTTCGAGCAGCTGCGGCGCGAACTCGCCGGCCACGCCGTTGCCAGCATCCACGACGATCTTCAAGGGCCGGTCGAGCTGCACGTCATCGGCGATTCGCTGGATGTAGTCGGTCGCCACGTCGCGCTGCTGCAGGCCTCCAGGTACCGCTGCCTCGTGCAGCTGACCGCTGCTGATGCGCGCATGCAGGTCGGTGATGGCCTCACCCGACAGGGTGGTGCCGGCGATGACGATCTTGAAGCCGTTGTATTCCGGCGGATTGTGGCTGCCAGTCACTGCCACGCAGCTGCCCGCACGCAGGTGATAGGCAGCGAAGTACGCCACCGGCGTGGCGGCCAGGCCAATGTCGATCACGTTGCGCCCGGCCTTGCGCAGTCCCTCGATGAGCCCGGCGGTCAGTTCCGGGCCAGACAGGCGACCGTCGCGACCGACCACGATGTCGTCCAGCCCCTGCTCCTGCATCACCGACCCGATGGCCTGGCCGATGCGTTCGGCCACCTCCACGCTGAGGATGGTGCCGACCACGCCGCGAATGTCGTAGGCGCGGAAGATCTCCGGATCAACCCGAAGTTCCGAGACCGTCGCGACGCCGGTTTCCGTGCTCGCAGACGGCGCTCGCACCGATGACTCGGGCAGCGGCGCGCTCTGCAGCGCCTGGCCCAGCGTCGGCTCGGCATCTTCTGCGGCAGTGGCCTTGCGGACCCTCTTGCCCAGATTCAGGCGCCCGCTGGCCACCAGCAGCGAAGCAATCGCGATCAGCGCCAGGACCACAGCGGCGACCAGGCTCGGCACGGCTTCGAGCCCGAAGGCGCCTTCCGTGGCCTCGGGAAGTGCGGCGACCACACGCATCCCGGTGTTGCCCAGCGGGCGCGACAGGGTATCGGCCGCCGCTGCAAGCGACGCATCCCCAACCTCATGGACCGTATAGCCGCCCTGGCGCAACGCAAGGTAGGCGCGGTCTGCAACCCCCGCGCCGTCGACGCTTTCGGTGAGCGCGGACAGCGGGAGGGCCGTGTACACCACGACCCCCGGTCCGGCGGCCGCAACACCAAGCATGCGACCGCTGCCATTTCCGACCACGCGGGCCACCGCCTTGCCTTCCAGCTGCGCACGTTCCAGCAGGGCAAGCTTGCTGAAGCCAGACTTCGAAACGTCCGCGTACGCCGTTTCCAGGTTGCCAGGCAGCACCTGCACCGGCTCGAGCGTCTTCCAGCCTTCGCCTATCGCGCGCGCCGCCGCCGCCGTGTCGCCGCTGGCGAGCGCGGCCTGCACCGTGACCGATGCCAGCTTCTTCTCGAGCGTGCTGGTGTGGCGCCGCAATGCGGCTTGGGCGTCTGCCACCACGCCGTCACGTGCCTGCTCCAGGCTGTTGGCCAATTGCACGTCACGCCATTGCTGCACGCCTGTGTAGCCCAGCCACAGCGCCAGGATCGCGCACAGCAAGGCGACCAGCGGTACTGCCTTGCGCAGCTCGCCGAATACGACGCGCGAGCCGCCTGATTCGTTGTCAGCCATCCGCAATCTTCCCCTTCAGCGAACGCCAGTGTGGCCGAAGCCACCCTCGCCCCTCGCGCTGTCTGCAAAAGTGTCAACCACCCTCAAGCTTACGCGGGTCACCGGCAGCACAACCAGCTGCGCGATGCGATCACCGGGCTGGATCGTGAACGCCTCGGCGCTGCGGTTCCACAGGCTGATCAACAGCGGGCCCTGGTAGTCGGCGTCGATCAGGCCGGTGCCGTTGCCCAGCACGATGCCGTGCCGGTGCCCCAGGCCCGAACGCGGCAGCACCACCGCGCACAGCTCGGGATCGGACAGGTGGATCGACAGGCCGCTCGGAACCAGGGCCGTTTCGCCGCCCGACAACACCAGCGGCGCCTCGATCGCTGCGCGCAGGTCCAGACCGGCGCTGGCTTCGGTGGCGTAGGCCGGCAGCGGCCACTCGTCGCCGAAGCGCGGGTCCAGCAGCTTCACCTCGATCGGCCGCATCGCCCTCCCCTGGTCCTTGGTGGTCATGCCTGCAGGCGCTCGGCGATCAGGTCCATGAGTTCGTCCGCCAGACGGGTCTTGGGACCGTTGGCGAACTCGCGCTCGCCGTCCCGCCAGAACGCGGTCATGGCGTTGCGGTCGCTCTCGAAGCCACAGTCGGCGGCGCCCACGCGGTTGGCCACGATCAGGTCCAGATGCTTGGCGACCAGCTTCCTGCGCGCGTACTCGGCCACGTTTTCGGTCTCCGCGGCGAAGCCGACCACCAGCTGCAGGCCCTGGGTCTGGGCGGCGACCTCGGACAGGATGTCCGGGGTGCGCACCAGGTCCAGCACCAGCGATTCGCTGGATTTCTTGATCTTGTTGGCGGCCGGCAGCCGCGGCGTGTAGTCCGCGACCGCGGCAGCGCCGATATAGATGTCGGTCGGGAACGCGGCGAACACCGCGGCGTGCATCTGCGCCGCCGAACGCACGTCGACCCGCCGCACGCCAGCGGGCGTGGCCAGGTTCACCGGCCCGGCCACCAGCACCACCTGGGCACCCCGCCGGGCCGCGCTGTCGGCCACCGCGAAGCCCATCTTGCCGCTGCTGCGATTGCCCAGGTAGCGCACCGGGTCCAGGTCTTCGTAGGTCGGGCCTGCGCTCACCACGATCTTGAGTCCGGACAGACTTCCGGACTGCCCCCCGCTCGGCGATCCGGCGTCCAGCCACGCCACGATCGCACCCGGCTCGGTGAGCCGGCCCGGGCCCGATTCGCCCTCGGCCAGCGGCCCGTCCTCCGGCCCGATGATCCCGACTCCGCGCTGGCGCAGGGTGGCGATGTTGGCCTGGGTGGCGGGATTGAGCCACATGCGGTGGTTCATGGCCGGCGCCACGGTAATGGGCGCGGTGGAGGCCAGGCAAAGCGTGGACACCAGATCGTCGGCCAGTCCATGGGCCAGGCGAGCCAGCAGGTCGGCAGTGGCCGGCGCAACCACGATCAGATCGGCCCAGCGCGCCAGCTCGATATGCCCCATCGACGCCTCGGCGGCGCTGTCCCACAGCGTGGTGCGCGTGGCGCTGCCCGAAAGCGCCTGGAAGCTGAGCGGGGTGACGAACTGCTGGGCGCCGGCGGTCATCGCCACCTGCACCTGCGCGCCGACTTCCCTGAGCCGACGCACCAGGTCCAGCGACTTGTAGGCGGCGATCCCGCCGCCGACGCACAGCAACACCCGTTTCCCTTCAAGCCTGTGCGCCACGTCGGGGAATTCCTATCGACAGTCAGGCGCCCAGCTTACCCGATGCGCCCTGCCGGTCCGATGCCGCGGCAAAAGCCTCGCATCAACACTATGGCCATGCACATCCGCGACTGGCCCGCCGACGAACGACCCCGCGAGAAGCTGCTGGCCCGTGGCGCGGCGGTGCTGTCCGATGCCGAATTGCTGGCGATTTTCCTCGGCTCGGGATTGCGCGGACGCGATGCGGTGCAGACCTCGCGCGAGCTGCTGGCCGCGCACGGGCCGCTGCGCACCCTGCTCGACACACCGCCCGGCGCCCTGGCCAAGCTTCCGGGCCTGGGTCCCGCCCGCGCCTGCACGCTGGCAGCGGCCCTGGAACTGGGCAACCGCCACCTGGCTGCGGCGCTCGAGCGGGGTGAGGCGCTGACTGACCCACAGGCGGCCGGCCGCTACTTCGCCCGGCGCCTGCGGTCGCGGCAGCACGAGGTGTTCGCGGTGTTGTTTCTGGACACGCGCCACCGCGCGCTGGCCTTCGAGGAGATGTTCCAGGGCACGGTGGACGGGGCCGAAGTGCACCCGCGCGAAGTAGTCCGCCGAGCGCTGGCGCTCAACGCCGCGGCGGTGATCCTGGGCCATAACCATCCATCCGGACATCCAGAGCCCTCGGCGGCCGATCGCGCCATCACCGCGCGCCTGAAGCAGGCGCTGGCCCTGGTGGAGGTGCGGCTGCTGGATCATTTCGTGGTGGGCGACGGCGCGCCGGTGTCGCTGGCGGCGCGCGGGTGGGTGTGAAGCGGCACCGCAGCGGCGGCTGATCTGCACGGCTCATTTCCGGCTGCCGCACTCGCCCGCTGGGGCACACGGCGCAGCGCCCGCAGCGGCAATCCGGCCTGGCCGGCGGCACTCAGGTAAAATCGTCGACCCTCGCAACACAGCAGGACTTCGTGAAAGCCCCTCTACGCGCCCTGATCGCCCAAGGCATCGACGCCCTGCGCAGCGCCGGCACCCTGCCGGCCGACGCGGCCACCCCGGATTTCGTGGTCGAGCGCCCCAAGACCCGCGAGCACGGGGACTTCGCCAGCAATGCAGCAATGCTGCTGGCCAAGCCGGCGCGCACCAATCCGCGCGCGCTCGCCCAGGCCCTGGTGGCGGCGATCCCGTCCAGCGACGACATCGCGCAAGTCGACATCGCCGGTCCAGGCTTCATCAACTTCCACATGACCGCCGCGGCCTACCAGCGCGAAGTCCTCGCCGCACTGGACCTGGGTGAGGCTTACGGCCGCAACGCCACCGGCGCCGGCAAGACCGTGGGCGTGGAATACGTGTCGGCCAACCCGACCGGGCCGCTGCACGTCGGTCACGGCCGCGCTGCGGCAATCGGCGACTGCCTGGCGCGCCTGCTGCAGGCCAACGGCTGGAATGCGCGCCGCGAGTACTACTACAACGACGCCGGCGTGCAGATCGAGAACCTGGCGCTGTCGGTGCAGGCACGCGTGCGCGGCCTGGCACCCGACGACGCCGGCTGGCCCGAATCCGGCTACCGCGGCGAATACATCGGCGACGTTGCCAAGGCGTACCTCAATGGCGAGACCGTCCAGTCGGACGGCGAAGCGGTCACCGGCAGCGGCGAAGTGGAGAACCTCGATTCGATCCGCCGCTTTGCCGTGGCCTACCTGCGCCGCGAGCAGAACGACGACCTGGCCGCATTCGACGTCGGCTTCGACACCTACTTCCTGGAAAGCTCGCTGTACAACGAGGGCAAGGTGGCCGAAACGGTCGATCGGCTCACCGCCTCGGGGCACACCTACGAGGACGGCGGCGCGCTGTGGCTGAAGTCGACCGGTTTCGGCGACGACAAGGACCGGGTGATGCGCAAGTCCGACGGCACCTTCACCTACTTCGTGCCGGACGTGGCCTACCACCTGTCCAAGTGGCAGCGCGGCTACGTGCGCGCCATCACTGAATTGGGCGCTGACCACCACGGCTCGCTGGCGCGCGTGCGCGCCGGGCTCCAGGCGCTGGACGTGGGCATCCCGCCCGGGTATCCGGAATACGTGCTGCACCAGATGGTCACGGTGATGCGCGGCGGCGAGGAAGTGAAGCTGTCCAAGCGCGCCGGCAGCTACCTGACCCTGCGCGACCTCATCGACGAAGCCGGCCGCGATGCCACGCGCTGGTTCCTGGTCGCGCGCAAGCCGGATTCGCAGCTGACCTTCGATATCGACCTGGCGCGCCAGCAGAGCAACGACAATCCGGTGTTCTACGTGCAGTACGCGCACGCGCGCGTGGCCAGCCTGCAGCGCCAGGCGATCGAGAAGGGCTACACCTACGATGAAGCCAACGGCCGCCTGCACGCGGGGCTGCTCGACGATGCCAATTCGCTGCTGCTGATGGTGGAGGTGGCGCGCTATCCCGAAGTGGTGGAGAACGCCGGCCAGCTGCTGGAACCGCACCTCATCGCGCAATACCTGCGCGAGTTGGCCTATGCTTTCCACACTTGGTACCACGGTACGCCGGTGCTCGTCGAAGACGCGGCGCTGCGCGACGCGCGCTTGCTCCTCGCCTCGGCAGTGGCCCAGGCACTGCGCAACGGTTTGGAACTTCTGGGCGTCAGCGCCCCTGAAAAGATGTGAACGGAGAATAGCGGCATGGCGGCACGACGTGGCAAGACCCAGGCGCGACGCAACACGGGCAACGGCATTCCCGGGTGGGCATGGCTGGTGGCCGGCCTGGTGCTGGGCGCGGCGCTGTTCCTCATCGTTCCGAACCTGATGAAGAAGGAGGGAGACGGCTTCTTCCGTCCGCAGCCCAACCCCGACGCACGGCCTGCACCGGTTGCCGATGCGGACGCGGACGCGGCGGCCGATGCCGAGCTGGCGATCGAGGATGCGTCTTCACAGCCTGCACCGAAGGAAACGCAGTACGACTTCTACACCCTGCTTCCGGGCAAGGAAGTGGAGATGTCCGATGCCGAGCTCGCGGCCAGCGCGCGCGAGGAAGCGGCGCGCAACGCGTCGTCGGCAGCGGCCGGCAGCGACACCGCTGCCGCCGCACAGCCGACGCCGCTGAATGAACAGGCTGATGCAGCCGCCCCGGTCGCGGCCACGTCGGCCGGCGCCAGCGTGCCGGCCGCTAGCGCGGCGAGTTCGGCGGCGGCCAGCAGCGACTCATCGGGCGACGCCCGCTACATCCTGCAGGCCGGTGCGTTTGGCGGCTCCGGCGACGCCGAAGCTACCAAGGCCAGGATCGCCATGCTGGGACTGTCGGCGCGCGTGGAAGCCGCGCAGATTCGCGGCAAGACCGTGTACCGCGTGCGCATGGGTCCGTACGGCAGCGCCAGTGATCTGGCCGAGGCCAAGCAGAAGCTGGCGAGCGGTGGCCTGCCTGCGATGGCGATCAAGGCGCAGTGATCCTTCGGCAGGATGTTCGCCTGTTCTGGTCGGAGTAGCGGCTCTTGCTGTTGCCCCCACCCTTTGCGAAGCAAGGGGAGGGTTGGGGAGGGGTGCTCTTGGGGTGCTCCGAAGCCACGCGCGGTGCTTCTCGCGGCAAGGCATGAGTTGCTGCTGAAGATCGTGGTTGGATTTGCGCAAGGATCAAAGGCAACCCCTCCCTGCCCTCCCCTGCTGCGCAAGGGAGGAGACTCCCGGAATCGCTGGCGTACCGAGGCGCTGAAACTCCACCCTCCCCTGCTGCGCAAGGGAGGGGACTCCCGGAATCGCTCAAGTGCCGCGCTGCTGAAACTCCACGCGCTCGATACCGGCACCACAGCAAAATTTTCGCAGTCATCCATCGCGCGCACTGTCACCGGCTACCATCGCCACACCCGCCGCCGCTGAGCTTCAACCATGACCAGGACCATCTTCATCACCGGCGCCACGTCCGGTTTCGGCGCCGCCGCCGTCAGGCGCTTCGCCAGCGCCGGCTGGCGCGTGGTTGCCACTGGCCGTCGCGCCGAGCGCCTGCAGCCCCTGGTGGATGAATTCAAAGGCAGGGTGCATGCCGCCGCCTTCGACATCTGCGATGAAACGGCACTCGAGCAGGCATTGACCGACCTGCCCGAAGGCTTTCGCGACATCGACGTGCTGTTCAACAACGCGGGCCTGGCGCTGGGCACGGCGCCGGCGCAAAGCGCGAGCCTGCAGGACTGGCGCACCATGATCGATACCAACGTCACCGCGCTGGTGAGCCTGACCCACCGTCTGCTGCCGACGTTGGTCGAGCGCCGCGGGCTGATCGTCAACATGAGTTCGATCGCGGCCACCTATCCCTACCCCGGTGGCAACACCTACGGCGGCACCAAGGCCTTCGTGAAGCAGTTCTCGCTGGGCCTGCGCTCGGACCTGCACGGCACCGGCGTGCGCGTCACCTCGATCGAACCGGGCATGGCCGCCACGGAGTTCACCCTGGTGCGCACCCATGGCGACCAGGCCGCTTCGGACCGGATGTACGGCGATGCCAACCCGATGACCGCCGAGGATATCGCCGAGACGGTGTTCTGGATCGCCACCCTGCCGCCGCACCTCAACATCAACCGGCTCGAGATGATGCCGGTGACGCAGTCGTTCGCGCCGTTCCAGGTGGATCGCAGATGAGCTTCCCTTCTCCCACCGGGAGAAGGTGGCAGCAGGGCGGACGACAAACGGAAGTGCCCGTGGCATGAGGGCGTGAGCCTGCAGAGCTCCTGAAGCGTCGGTGCGCGTGCTCGAAACTTGTCTCGCTCCGAACTGCCACGCCCTCATCCGTCGCTTCGCGCCACCGTCTCCCGGGGGGAGAAGGGAAGCATTAAAAGCCTGCCCTACTGCAGCGGCTCATCCGACAGGTAGGTGTATCCGGTGAGGCCGGCCTCCAGCGCATCGGACAGCATGCGTGACTCCGCAGCGGGCAACTCCGCTTCAGCCACGCGCTGCGCGTAGGTCGCGCGCAGGTCGGCCAGCGCATAGCCCACGTAGTCGAGCATCACATCGGTGGTATCGCCGCGGCGCTGCTGCACCAGCGAGTACTCGGCACCGTGGGTGGTGACTTCCACCGCGTCGGTGTCGCCGAACAGGTTGTGGATGTCGCCCAGGATCTCCTGGTAGGCGCCGACCAGGAAGAAGCCCAGGCGGTAGCTCTCGCCCGGCTTCAGCGGGTGCAGCGGCATCGACGAATCCAGCCCCTCGTTCTCGACATAGGTCTTGACCATGCCGTCCGAATCGCAGGTCATGTCGCAGACGATGCCGCGGCGCTCGGGCGCCTGGTCCAGGCGCTCGATCGGCACGATCGGGAACACCTGGTCGATCGCCCAGACGTCGGGGATCGATTCGAACACGCTGAAGTTGACGAAGTACTTGTCCACCAGTCGCTCGTTCAGTTCGTCCAGCAGCTCGCGGTGGCTGCGCTCGTCGCCGCTGAGGCGCTCGCGCACGGCGTGGGCGATGGCATAGAACAGGTCGTCGATGCGCGCGCGGTGCACCAGATCCATCTGCCCCAGCGCATACAGCGCCAGGCCCTCGCTGTGCTGGTGCTGGGCATCGTGGAACAGCTCGACGGCCGGGCGCGCGTCGAGTTCACCGTGCAGCTCGCGCAGGTGGCGGATCACCAGTGGCTCGTCGTCGTGCGCCGGCGGAACGCGACCCTCGGGCGCCTGCTCCACCTCGGACACGTTGGCCACCAGCACCGCGTGGTGCGCGGTCATGGCGCGCCCGCATTCGGTGACGATGCGCGGCGGCGTCAGCCCGTGCTGCTCGCAGGCCTCGGCCAGCGGCTGGACGATGTTGGCCGCGTACTGGCCCAGGCCGTAATTGATCGAGAAATAACCGCGCGAACGGGTGCCTTCGTAGTCGATGCCCAAGCCGCCGCCCACGTCCACGTGGCTGATGTTGGCCCCCAGTTTCGACAATTCCACGAAGTAGCGGGTGGCCTCGCGCATGCCGTTGGCGATGTCGCGCACATTGGAGATCTGCGAGCCCATGTGGAAATGCAGCAGCTGCAGGCTGTCCTGCAGGCCGCTGTCGCGCAGCGACTTCCACAGGTCCAGCACCTGGCGCGGACTCAGGCCGAACTTGGCCTTGTCGCCGCCGCTGTTCTGCCACTTGCCGGCGCCCAGCGAGGCCAGGCGCATGCGCACGCCCAGGCCGGGCTTCACGTCGAGCGCCCTGGCCTCCTCGATCACCAGCGCCAGCTCCGACGGCTTCTCGATGACGATGAAGGTTTTGAGCCCCAGCTTGCGGCCGATCAGCGCCAGGCGGATGTATTCGCGATCCTTGTAGCCGTTGCACACCACCAGCGCGCCTGGGTGCGACAGCGCCAGCACCGCCATCAGTTCGGGCTTGCTGCCCGCTTCCAGGCCGAAACCCGGGCCGTGGTGCGAGGCCAGCGTGCCGGCCACGCCGCGGTGCTGGTTGACCTTGATCGGGTATACGGCAGTGTATCCGCCGGGGTATTTCCATTCGGCCTGCGCCTGCGCGAACGCGGCCTGCAACTTGCCCAGACGATCGCCGAGGATGTCGGGGAAGCGCACCAGCAGCGGCAGCTTGGCGCCGTTGGCCCGCGCCGCATCGACCACGTCCGGCAGCGGGATCGCCGGCCCGTGCGCACCCTTGGGCGACACCACGATGCGTCCGGCGGCATCCACGTCGAAATAGCCTTCGGCCCAGTGCGGGATGGAATAGGCCTTGCGGGCCTGGTCGGGTGACCAGCTGGACATGTGCATTCCATGGGGAGAAACGGCGGACGCGCATTCTAACGTTCTGTGTCACCAGGGTTCGTTACAATTCGCGGCCCCTGCTCTGCTCCCTTCGCCCTCCGGGAGAAGATGCCCGGAGGGCGGACGACCAGGGGAAGCGCGCGTGGCATGAGGGCGCGAGCTGTCGGTGCGGGATCGCTTCCTCCCGCGTGATGTCCCTCCCCTCATCCTGAGCTTCACCTCGCCCCGATCAGGCCCAAACGCCGAGTGCCGAATGTAGGCAGGCGGTACCAGCCCGGGTCTGTCATCCGTCAGCTGCCAGTGCACGCCCTCATCCACCCTTCGGGCGCCTTCTCCCAGGGGGAGAAGGAACATCAAGGACTTCCGCATGACCACGCAAGACACCTGGTACATCGAACACTTCCAGCCCACCGGCACGGCGATCGGCTTCCGCACCACCGGCAAGCTCGACGAAGTGCAGTCGCCGTTCCAGAAGATCGAGATCTACGGCACCACCGACTGGGGCAACCTGATGCTGATCGACGGTGCGGTGATGCTGACCGCGCGCGACAACTTCTTCTACCACGAGATGATCAGCCACCCGGCGCTGTTCACCCATCGCGATCCCAAGCGCGTGGTGGTCATCGGCGGCGGCGACTGCGGCACCCTGCGCGAGGTGCTCAAGCACGCTGGCGTGCGCAGCGCCACGCAGTGCGACATCGACGAGCAGGTTACGCGCATGGCCGAGAAGTATTTCCCGGAGCTGTGCGAAAGCAACGACGACCCGCGCGCCGAACTGCTGTTCGACGACGGCGTGGCGTACATGGCCAACTGTCCTCCCGGCAGCGTGGACGTGGTGATCGTCGACTCCACCGATCCGGTCGGCCCGGCCGAAGGACTGTTCAACAAGGCCTTCTACGACAGCTGCTTCCGCGCGCTCAAGGACGACGGCATCCTGGTGCAGCAGTCCGAATCGCCGCTGGCGCTACTGGACCTGATCAGGGAAATGCGCGCCGAGATGGGCAAAGCCGGCTTCACCCGCTTCGCGACCCTCCCCTTCCCGCAGCCGTGCTACCCGACCGGCTGGTGGAGCGTGACCATGGCCCGCAAGTCCGACGGCTTCGCCTTCCGCGAAGGCGACGCCAGCAGCAAGGCGTTCGAGACGCTGTACTACAGCGTGCCGCTGCACACCGGCGCGCTGGTGCTGCCGCCGTTCGTGGCCAAGGCGCTGGGCGAGTAATAGCGGTGGCGGCTGACGCGCTCAGACATCCAGGGACTGGATGAACTTCCGGCAGGGACTGGATGAACTTCCGGGCCAGCGTTTCGGGTGAGGCGCGCAGGAGAGTTGGATTCACCTGCATCGGGATTTCATAGGCGCCCGCGACCCACTGCGGTAGGACAACATCTTTCGCCTTGAGGCGCGAGGCTAGCAGCTCCGCCGCAACCGATGGTGCCGCCAGGTAAAACCGGCTGGTGCCGCTGGCCACCTTGCGCACCTTGAACCGACCGTCCGCCTGCAGGAGCTCGATCAGGCGATCAAAGACCCGCCACGACTGCGCGTAGTCCGCCTCGTAGCGCCCGGCGTACTGCGCGGCCAGTACAACCTGCGGCCAGGCATGGGGCAACGAACCACCGAACATCCGCCGCACGTGGAACAGGCCTTCGATGAACGCCGCGTCGCCCGCCAGGATCGCGCCGGAGGCTGCATTGAAGTGCTTCCACAGCGAGACATATACCGTGTCGAACAGGGCCGCGTAATCCCGCACGATGACGCCCGAATGTTGCAGCAGGTTGAACATGCGCGCGCCGTCCAGGTGCAGGCCGATGCGGTTGTCGCGCGCATAGCGACACACCCGCTCCAGCTCGGCATGATCGACGCGCTCGCGGTCTCGGCGCCGCACGGGGTTCTCGATGGAGATCGCCCCCACCCGCAGGGGCACCCGTCCGCCTGCGGAACGTTCAACCCAGGGCTGCACGTCGGCCAGCGTGATCGTGCTGCGCCCCTCCGCCAGCGGCACCAGGTAGAGATGGCTTTCGGCCTGCACCAGGACCCGGCGCCCTGCACCGGCCAGTGTTCGTACGGCAATGTGGTTGGCCAGCGTGCCGGTCGGCACGAACATCGCCGCCTCCTTGCCAGCAAGCTGGCGAACTGCCGCTCCAGCTGCTCCACTGCACCGCCGTTGGAGTAGTAGTCGGGCGTAAAACCTGGCGCGGCGACGGCCTCGCCCAGCAGCGCCGCGTACTCCCGCGGCTCCAGGCCCAGCCCGTCGGATACGAAGTCCACGCGCTGCGACAGGCGCACCCCGGCAGCCGGGGCGGCAAGGCTGGAAACTGCGCCCGCGAGCGCCGGCGCTGACGCTGCAAGCCCGCCGACCATGATGAATCGACGACGATCCATGGCACCTCCCGCTGGTGACTGCGGCCGGGGCCCGGCCGGCTGCGGATACCGCGGCGAGCCGATCCTGGCATTCAATCGGCTGTGCGGCGCCTACAACGCGTCGGCATCCAGCTCACCGGTCCGGATCCGCACCACGCGGTCCAGCGCGTACACGAACACCTTGCCGTCGCCGATCTTGCCGGTGCCGGCGGCTTTCACTATCGCTTCCACCACGCGATCCACCTGGTCGTCGCTGACCGCCACTTCCAGCTTCACCTTGGGCAGGAAGTCGACCACGTATTCGGCGCCGCGGTAGAGCTCGGTGTGGCCCTTCTGGCGTCCGAAACCTTTGACTTCCGTGGCGGTGATGCCGGTGACGCCAGCCTCGGACAGCGCCTCGCGCACGTCGTCCAGCTTGAACGGCTTGATGATGGCCATGATCATCTTCATTGACATGTTCTCCAGCGGTTTCCCGCAGGATAGCGTGGTTGCAGCGGAGCGCCGCGTCGGGTCCAATGAATCCATGCACGCTGGCGGGCGTGCCGACGGACTTTTCCGACGCTCCAAGCCCGCCAATCCCGATGGTCGCGGGCCCGACCCGCGGCGAAGCTGGATGCCCTGCCGGAGAACCAAACCATGATCGACCTCAACCACATCGATGACCTCGCCCGCCGCCTCAGCGACCTGGTGCCACCCGGGCTGCGCGAATCCAGGGAGGAGCTGCAGCAGACCTTCAAGGGCGCGCTGCAGTCGGGGCTGTCCAGGCTCGACCTGGTCACGCGCGAGGAGTTCGAGGTACAGCGCGCGGTGCTGCTGCGCACCCGCGAAAAACTCGAAGTGCTGGAGCGCGCCGTTGCTGCCGCACTGGACAGCGAGCGCAATCCAGGCGGCACCGCGCCTCCCCCGCAGCACTGAAGCCCCGACATGAACCTTGCGCTGGTGCACAGCCGTGCACGGGCCGGCGTGTGCGCTCCTCCGGTCCGGGTCGAGGTGCATCTCTCGGGCGGCCTGCCGGTCACCCACATCGTAGGCCTGCCCGAAGCCGCCGTGCGCGAGTCGCGCGACCGGGTGCGCGCCGCCATCCTGTGCGCACAGTTCGAATTCCCGCAGCGTCGCATCACGGTCAACCTGGCGCCGGCCGACCTGCCCAAGGACGGCGGCCGCTTCGACCTTCCGATTGCCTTGGGAATCCTGGCCGCGAGCGGCCAGATCGACGGAAGCGCGCTGGCGCAATATGAATTCATCGGCGAGCTTGGCCTGACCGGCGAGCTGCGCGCTGTCGACGGCATCCTGCCCGCCGCGCTGGCTGCGGCACACGCCGGTCGCCGCTTCATCGTGCCGCTGGGCAGCGGTTCCGAGGCGGCGCTGGCGCGCGAGGTCGAGGCCTACACCGCGCGCACGCTGCTTGAAGTGTGCGGCGCCTTGAACGGCAGCAAGCAGCTGCCGCGGGCACAGGCGCCGCCACCGCAGCTGAGCGTGATCCCGGACATGGCCGACGTGCGCGGGCAGCTGCATGCACGCCGCGCGCTGGAAGTGGCGGCGGCGGGCAACCACCATCTGCTGCTGATCGGAAGCCCTGGCTGCGGCAAGACGCTGCTCGCTTCTCGCCTGCCCGGGCTGCTGCCCGAGGCCAGTGAGGGCGAAGCGCTTGAAACCGCGGCGATCGCTTCAGTCAGCGGACGCGGACTGGATCCTTCGCGCTGGCGCCAGCGCCCCTATCGCTCGCCGCACCACACCGCCAGCGCGGTGGCCCTGGTGGGCGGCGGCGCCGATCCGCGACCCGGGGAAATCTCGCTCAGCCACAACGGCGTGTTGTTCCTGGACGAGCTGCCCGAATGGGACCGGCGCGCACTCGAGGTGCTGCGCGAGCCGCTGGAGTCCGGCACCGTCACCGTATCGCGGGCGGCGCGCAGCTCCGAGTTTCCCGCGCGCTTCCAGCTGGTGGCGGCGATGAACCCCTGTCCCTGCGGCTGGGCCGGCGACCCCAGCGGGCGCTGCCGCTGCAGTGCCGAGAACATCCGCCGCTACCGCGCTCGCATCTCGGGCCCGCTGATGGACCGCATCGACCTGCACGTGGAAGTGCCGCGCCTGCCGCCGCGCGATCTGCGCCCCGACGCGCCCGCAGGCGAACCCACCGCGGCCATCCGCGAACGGGTCGAGGCGGCCCGTGCGCTGCAGTGTGCGCGCAGCGGCAGCGCCAACGCCCAGCTCAGCCAGTCCGAGACCATGACCCACTGCCGCCTGCGCGACCCGGACCAGGCGCTGCTGGAGCGCGCCATCGAACAGCTGCAGCTTTCGGCCCGCTCCATGCACCGCATCCTGCGCGTGGCGCGGACCATTGCCGACCTGGCCGGGACGACCGATATCGCCACCGCACATCTGGCCGAAGCACTGGGTTATCGCCGCGTCGATCGTGGGATGGGCGAACAGCCGGCGTAGCGATCGCAGATCGGGCGCGCAGACAACCACCCTACCGCCACGACGCTTGCGCAGGAGCGGGCATGCCCCCGAGGCTCCTTGCGAGGCTCCTTGCGAGGCGTCTTGTAGATCCGGGCTTGCTCGGATGCTCTCAGCCTCGGGAGCATCCGAGCAAGCTCGGATCTACCTATCTACAAGCCGGGAAAAAGCTCGCGGACAGCAGACGAAACCCTACCGTGACAACGCCTGCGCAGAAGCGGGCCGTGCTCCCGGGGCTTCCTGTACCGGGCTATCGGCGGCTGGATCGCGGCACGGGGCCCATGCCGCCTGACCGTTCCGTGCGACAGTTCGTGGCGCTGCAGCACGAACCGCAGGACGATTACCCGCCGTCACCGCGGACCACGAGCTCCGACCCGCCCCACCAATCGAATAACCAAGGACTTCCGGCACGCGCGGTCTACTCGGGCAGCGCGCTTCAATGCAATCGCCCCTTAGCCCCAACCCATGGAGAAACACATGCTCAAGCCCTTCGCTCCCGTCGGCCTGCTGCTCGCGATGTCCATCGCGACCGTGCTCGCTCAAGAGAACAATACTGCGGCCCAGCGCATCGCCGACACCGAGCTGATTTCGCGTGACGCGCTGTTCGGAAATCCGGAGCGCGCGCTGGTGACGATTAGTCCGGACGGCAGGCTCCTGGGCTGGATCGCGCCGGTCGATGGCGTCATGAACGTGTGGGTCGCACCTGCCGACAAGCCGGGCGAAGGCCGCCCCGTCACTGCTGACACCACACGCGGCATCCGCAACTACTTCTGGTCCTACCGGCCCGACACGCTGCTGTACGTGCGCGACACCGGCGGCGACGAGGACTTCCATCTCTTCAGCGTCGATCTTGCCAGCGGCAAGACCACGGACCTCACGCCGTTCCCGAAGACCACCGCGCAGGTCGTCGCGGCAAGCCATGCGAATCCTAGTTCGATCCTGGTCGGCATGAACGATCGCGACCCACAGTGGCATGACCTCTACCTGGTCGACCTGAAGACCGGCGAGCGCACCCTGGTGGAGAAGAACGACGACAGGATCGGCGGCTACATCGTCGACGACGGGTACAACCTGCGCTTCGCCACGCGCTCACGATCCGATGGCGGAACCGACGTGCTGCAGGCCGACGGCCAGGGCGGCTGGAAGCCCTACACCGACATCCCGTTCGAGGACTCGCTGACCACCCAGCCGGCCGGTCTGACCACCGACGGGAAGACGCTGTACATGAGCGATTCGCGCGGACGCGACACCGCCGCGCTGTATGCCATCGACGTGGCCAGCGGCGATCGCAAGCTGGTGTTCGAGGACCCGCGAGCCGACGTGGGCGCACCGCTGACCGACCCGCAGACCGGCGTGGTCCAGGCGGTGGCGGTGGACTACCTGCGCGAGGAATGGCAGCCGCTGGATCCGGCCATCTCCGAGGACCTGAAGAAGCTGCAGGCGATCGGCCCGGGCGAGATCGGCGTCAACTCGCGGACCTGGGACGACAAGACCTGGATCGTCACCTACTCGGCGGCCGAATCTCCCGTGTCCTACTACCGCTACGACCGCGGCGGCGATGGCGCATTGACCAAGCTGTTCTCGGCGCGCCCGGCGCTCGAGGGCAAGCCGCTGGTGCCGCAGTGGCCGCGGGAAATCACCTCGCGCGATGGCAAGACGCTGGTGAGCTACCTCACGCTGCCGAAGAGCGCCGATGCGGACGGCGACGGCAAGGCCGACGTGGCGGTGCCGATGGTGCTGTTCGTGCACGGCGGTCCATGGGCGCGCGACAGCTACGGCTACAGTCCCTATGCGCAGTGGCTGGCCAACCGCGGCTATGCGTCGCTGGCGGTGAACTTCCGCGGCTCCACCGGCTTCGGCAAGGCCTTCACCAACGCTGGCAACGGCGAGTGGGGCCGGAAGATGCACGACGACCTGCTCGATGCCGTGCAGTGGGCGGTGAGGGAAGGCGTGACCACCCAGGACCAGGTGGCGATCATGGGCGGCAGCTACGGCGGCTACGCCACGCTCGCCGGCCTGGCATTCACGCCTGACGACTTCGCCTGCGGGGTGGACATCGTCGGGCCCTCCAACCTCAACACGCTGCTGAGCACCGTGCCGGCGTACTGGGCCAGCTTCTACGAGCAGCTGGCCAAGCGCATGGGCGACCCGCGCACCGAGGAAGGCAGGGCGTGGCTGGTGGAGCGTTCGCCGCTGACCCAGGCCGACCAGATCAGCAAGCCGCTGCTGATCGGCCAGGGCGCCAACGACCCGCGGGTGAAGCAGGACGAGTCCGACCAGATCGTCAAGGCGATGCAGGCCAAGGACATTCCGGTGACCTACGTGCTGTTCCCTGACGAGGGCCACGGCTTCGCGCGGCCGGAGAACAGCAAGGCGTTCAACGCGGTGGCCGAAGGTTTCCTGGGCGAGTGCCTGGGCGGTCGTGCGCAGCCGATCGGCGACGACTTCGCCGGCTCCAGCATCAGCGTGCCGACCGGTGCCGAAGGCGTTCCCGGACTGGCCGACGCATTGAAGGCGCACAAGCAGGAAATCAGGAAGTAATCGCTGGCGTAGTGCGGGTCTCGACCCGCCATTGCCACCCATCCGACTGAGAGTGTCAATGAAAGAACTCTTCTGGTCGTCATCCCCGCGCAAACGGGGATGACGACTGGAGGTTTTCGGATGAATGGAGGAATGCCATGACCACGGCAAACGCCCAATGCCTGTGCGGCGACATCAGCCCGCAGGCCACCCTGCCCAGCAAGTGGGTGGCGCATTGTCATTGCAGCCTGTGCCGACGCGCCCACGGTGCCGCGCTCGTGACCTGGGTCGGCATGGAGGCGTCCCGTTGTTCGATCGACGATCCGGTGACAGCACTTGCACTGGTACACCTCGACCACGGGCGCCGAACGCGGCTTCTGCGCCCATTGCGGCAGCATGCTTTTCTTCCGCTCGGTGAAGTGGCCGGAGGAGCTGCACATCGCACTGGCCCACTTCACCACGCCCGTGGACCGCATGCCGCAGGCGCATGTGTACTGGGACGACCATGTCTCCTGGGCAGACGTGGATCCTCAAGATGGCCTGCCGCGAAAATCGCCGGCCCGGACGCCACGCGGATAAAGTGGACTACCCCCAGTTCCCCGGACAGTTTAATTGGGCACCATTGCCATCTTCTCCGACTGGGCCGGTGAGCGGTAGCCCAGCGAGCTGTGCAGCCTCTTTCGATTGAAGAAGATCTCGATGTAATCGAAGATCTTGCTCCTTGCTTCATCTCTGCTTTCGAAGCGCTCGTGGTGGGTGAGCTCGTGCTTGAGTGAGCTGAAGGAGCTCTCCATTACCGCATTGTCGTAGGGCATGCCCTCGCGGCTCATGCTCGCCACCAGACCGGCGCGTTGCAGGTGTTGCTGATACGCCTTGCACGTGTACTGCACGCCCTGCTCGCTGTGGTGGATAGTGCAGTGCGCCGGCTTTCGCTGAGTCAGCGCCATCTCCAGCGCTTTGCTCGCCAGCACCTGATCGGCCCGCTTGCCCATGGCCCAACCGACCAGCCTGCGGGTGTGCATGTCGAGCACGGCGGCTAGGGACAGCCAGCCCTGGCGCGTCGGCACGAAGGTGATGTCGGACACCCACACCCGATCCGGTGCCGGGCTTGCGAAGGACCAGCACAGCAGATTTGGTGCGGCTGGAACGCGCTGATACGGGCTGCGCGCCCGCATGTAGCGACGCCGGTGCTTGCTCTGGATTGCGTTCGCCTGGCGCAGCCGCTGCACGCGATGCAGCCCGCAGCGCTCGCCCTGCTGGCGCAGGGCATGCCACATGCGCAGCGTGCCGTAGGCCTCGCGGTTCTCCACGTGTAGCGCGGCGATACGTT
>JBDNHW010000110.1:0-4115 GCA_041688625.1 Pseudoxanthomonas sp. | reverse complement strand
CTGGATCTCGGGCAGCAGCGGGGTGATCGGGAACTGGACCAGCGACATTCGGCAAGGATAAGGCGTGCGGGCGGGAGACCTCCGGTTGTCTATCGCACAGCGCCCGTGCGCGAGCCGGCGCGATTGGCAGGGTTTCTGGAGGAGCTCGCGCCCATGGGGCGCTCCTACGGCAGGGTCGGGCGCGGCGACCTTGCGTGCATCGGTCGACGTCGCAGCCGAACGAGGATTCAACAACGCAGCGGAGGCCATTCTCTGTAGGAGCGGGCCCTGCCCGCGAACGCGGTGATCAAGACGTCCAGAACAATCGTTTTCCAGGCCAGGCACTCCGCAAACAGCCAACTTGTGTTACTCCCCATACATCCGTGCTGCGGCAGCCGCCACGGGTACGGCAACTGCACGCTCGCGGGCAGGGCCCGCTCCTACACATGCGGCTGACCGACGGCCTTCCAGCGACGCCGCCTACTGGCAGGTGATCATGCGTAGGATTGGAGGGTCCCCACGCGCGGCTGGCGACCTGGGCCATCGCCGCTGCGACTAAAATGCGCGCATGGAACTCATCGACATCGGCGCCAACCTTTCCCATGACAGCTTCGACATCGACCGCGACGCGGTGCTGCAGCGGGCGCGGGAGGCGGGCGTGGTGCAGATGATGGTCACCGGCGCCAGTCGTGAACATTCACCCAAGGCGCTCGCGCTGGCCCAGGCGCATCCGGGCTTCCTGTTCGCCACGGCCGGCGTGCATCCGCACCACGCCAGCGAATACACCGCAGAGTGCGACGCGGAGATGCGCACGCTGCATGCGCACCCCGAAGTGGCGGCGGTGGGCGAATGCGGACTGGATTATTTCCGCGATCTCTCGCCGCGCCCGGCGCAGCGCCGCGCGTTCGAACTGCAGCTGCGGATCGCCGCCGACCTTGCCGTTGACGGTGTGGGCAAGCCGCTGTTCCTGCACCAGCGCGACGCGCACGTGGACTTCATGGGCGTGATGAAGGAGTTCGATGGCAAGCTGGGGCCGGCGGTGGTGCACTGCTTCACCGGCAGCCGCACTGAACTGTTCGACTACCTCGACCAGGACTGGCACATCGGCATCACCGGCTGGCTGTGCGACGAGCGGCGCGGTGCGCACCTGCGCGAGCTGGTGCCGCACATCCCCGCCCACCGGCTGATGATCGAGACCGATTCGCCCTACCTGCTGCCGCGCACCGTGAAGCCACAGCCCTCGCACCGCCGCAACGAGCCGATGTACCTGGCGCACATCGTCGAAGAGCTGGCGCGCGATCGTGGCGAGGACGTGGCCGCCACCGCGGCGAGCACCACGGCCACGGCGAGGGCGTTTTTCCGCCTGGATTGAGCGCGCGGCTCACCGGATGTCCTGTGTCCGCTGCCTGTCGAAGACAGCAGCGCCTGCGTGGCTCTTCAGGACGCGCGGCTGCCTTCGTAGGCCTGCAGATGGCACCACGCCGCCCCAAGCAACGGCGCGTGCAGTTTCGCGGCGAGCGCGCGATGCAGCATGTCGCCCACGATCTGCAGCGCCTCGACCGGGCGACCCGCCTCCAGGTCGCGCAGCATCGATGCCTTGATCGGCGAACCTGCGGCGAGCAGCACCGACAACGCCCGCGCCTGCTCGTCGCCGGAGATCGGTTCGCCCGCCGCGGCGGACACCGTCAGGCACTCCTGGTACAGCGCGCGCATGAACGCTTCGCCGCCTTCGCTGGCCACGATCGGGCCCACCGCCGAGCGCATCAGGCAGGTGCCCGCGGCCAGGGCGGTGAGAAACGAATACTTGCTCCACGCGGCCTGCGCGATGCGCGGCGCGTGCACGTGTTCGACGCCGGCGCAGGAGAACGCACCGGCCAGCGCCAGGGTGCGCGGGCTACGTGCGTTCCCATCGCGTTCGCCGAAGGTGATCGAGGCCGGCGGCGCCAGGTGCAGGATTTCGCCTGCCTGACTCAGGGTGGCGCTGATGAAGCACAGGCCGCCGAGCACGTGGCCGGCGCCGAAGCGTGCGTCGAGAAGCGGATAGTGACGCAGTCCATTGAGGATCGGCAGCAGGCTCGCGCCGGCGTCCATGGCCGGAGCGATGGCGTGCATCGCGCTGTCCAGGTCGTAAGCCTTGCAGCTCAGGATCACCTGGTCGAAGGGCGCGGCGGCCAGCGTGGCCGGCAGGTCGCTCGCCAGCACGTACGCTACGGACACGTCGACATCGCCCAGCGAGCTGCGGATCTGCAGGCCTCCCTCGCGCAGCTGCTTCGCACGCCGTTCGCGCACCAGGAAGGTGAGGTCGACCCCGGCCTGCGCCAGGCGCCCGCCGAAGTAGCCGCCGGTGCCGCCTGCGCCGAGCATCAGGATGCGCATCGGATGCTCCTCTTGCAGCTCACGTCCACCAGACTTAAAGGGCTGAGGCCGGCATCAGCTGCGCAGCCCCACGCCTCGCCTGAGCAGCCACAGCCCCAGCGCGGCCAGCGCCACCGCGAAGCCGATCATCAGCGCGTAGGCGATCCACAGCGGCACGTCGCTGGTGCCGAGCAGGCCGTAGCGGAACGCATTGACCATGTAGAAGATCGGGTTGGCGTGGGTGGCCGCTTCGGCCCACGGCGGCAGCAGCTTGACCGAATAGAACACGCCGCCCAGGTAGGTCAGCGGGGTCAGGATGAAGGTCGGCACGATGGCGATGTCGTCGAATTTCTTGGCGTAAGCCGCGTTGACGAAGCCGGCCAGCGAGAAGATGGTCGCGCCCAGCAGCACCGTGGTCAGGGTGACGATCGGGTGCGGGATCTGGATCGGGGTGAAAAACATCGCGATGACCAGCACCATCGCCCCGACCAGCAGGCCGCGCAGCACGGCGCCGGAGACATAGCCCAGCAGGATCACCCAGTTGGGCATCGGACTGACCAGCAACTCCTCGATGTGGCGGCCGAACTTGGCGCCGAAGAAGCTCGATGAAATGTTGCCGTAGCTGTTCTGGATCACGCTCATCATCACCAGCCCGGGGACGATGAACTCCATGTAGGTGTAGCCGCCCATGTCGCCGATGCGCGAGCCGATGAGCCCGCCGAAGATCAGGAAGTACAGGGTCATGGTGATCGCCGGCGGCACCAGAGTCTGGCCCCAGATGCGCAGGATGCGCATGATCTCGCGGCGCACGATGGTGCCCAGCGCGACGAAGTGCTTCTGCGTGGAAGTCATCTCCTTCATGCGGCCTGCTCCCGTCGCGCCGCCGCTTCGTCACCGGTCAGGCGCACGAACAGCTCTTCCAGCCGGTTGCTCTTGGTGCGCATCGAACGCACCCGGATGCCGGCCTCGCCCAGCGCGGCGAACACGCGGTTGAGGTCCATTGCCCGCGGCATGTCCAGGTCCAGGGTATGCGAGTCGGTGGCCACCAGCACCGTGCCCTCGATCGCCGGGAGCCGCGCCGGCAGTTCGCCGTCGATGTCGAACACGAAGCCTTCGACGTCCAGCTTGGCCAGCAGTTCGCGCATCGGGCCCTGCTCGACGATCGTGCCGCGGTCGATGATCGCCAGGTTGCGGCACAGGCTCTCGGCTTCCTCCAGGTAGTGCGTGGTCAGGATGATGGTGGTGCCGGCCTCGTTGATCTCCTTGAGCGCCTTCCACATGCTGCGGCGGATCTCGATGTCCACGCCGGCAGTCGGCTCGTCCAGGATCAGCAGGCGCGGGCGGGTCATCATGGCCCGGGCGATCATCAGCCGGCGCTTCATGCCGCCGGACAGCGTGCGCGACATGCTCTCGGCCTTGTCCGTCAGCAGGGCGCGCTCGAGCTCCTCGTCCGCACGCACCAGCGCCTCGCGACGCGGGATGCCATAGAAGCCGGCGTAGTTGACCAGGATGTCGCGCGGCTTCTCGAACATGTTGAAGTTGAGTTCCTGCGGCACCAGGCCGAGCAGGCGCATGGCCTGCTCGCGGTCGCGCGCCAAGTCCACCCCGAATACCTCGACCCGGCCGGCGCTCATGTTGACCAGCGAAGTGACGATGCCGATCAGGGTCGACTTGCCGGCGCCGTTGGGTCCGAGCAGGGCGAAGAAATCGCCAGGCTCCACGTCCAGCGAGACGCCGGTGAGCGCGCGCACGCCGGTGTCGTAGGTCTTGTGCAGGTCGGT
>JBDNHW010000109.1:0-3766 GCA_041688625.1 Pseudoxanthomonas sp. | reverse complement strand
GCCTTGCCCTTGCTGTTCTTCTTCAGGCTCAGGCGGTCGCGGACCTCGGCGATGGTGGCCGGCGTGATCGTGACCAGGGTGCGGGTGCCCAGCTCAGCCTTCCACCAGTTCAGCAGGCGGGTCTGCTCGCTGGCGTTCTTGTTGTGCTTGCTTTGGGGGAGTGTGACGGTCAGATAGCGGTCGATGGCCTCGGCGAGGGTCCGCTTGCGGGCTTCGGCGCTGGGGACGTGTTCGCCCACGTCCAGCTTGTGCTCGATCTCCCGCGCCCATTCCTGAGCGTCGATCTTGCGGGCGAAGGATTTGGTCTGCGGCTCGCCGTTCAAACGGCGGACCCGGACCCGCCAGGTGGTGCCGCCCTTCCCTGTCCGTTTCTCGTAAGTCGCCATTCTTATTGTCCCAAATTGTCCCAAGAGCTACGGACACTGGACCTGTTCCCCGCTCATTGCAAGCGGGAAACCTATATGGGGCGGGGGTTTTGGCGGAGAGAGTGGGATTCGAACCCACGGAAGGTTTGACCCTTCGCCGGTTTTCAAGACCGGTGCCTTAAACCGCTCGGCCACCTCTCCGGAGCTGCTGCAGCGACTGTCGTCGCGACCCGCGCATTTTCCCACGAACGGCCTGCGGCTGCCTACGCCAGTGCCGATCCGGCTAGAGGAGCGCCTGCGCGGCAATCATGGTCTTCTCCGGGCGCACGGAGTCGCGTGGGTCACCGCAGTTTCCGCCGCAGTCCAGGCGTGATGCCTCGATCTGCCTGGGCAGGTGTTCGGCAAGGAAGTCGATGAACACCCGCACCGCAGGCAGCATTCCGCGGCGTGAGGCGAACACTGCGTGACAGATGCCCTGCGGCAGGGTCCACGCCGGTAGCACCACTTCCAGTTCGCCCTTGCGCACGGCATCGCCGCAGACGGTTTCAGGCAAAAGGGTGATGCCGTAACCGTCCTTGGCCAGCGCCTGCAGCAGGGTGAAGTCGAAGCCGGACAGGCGCGGCTGCAGGTCCACGCGTCGCTGGGCGCCGTCAGGCCCGTGCAGTTCCCAGCGCTGGCGCGCCTCGTCCTCGCTGGTGCTCAAGGTGACGTGGTTGACCAGTTCGTCGGGATCGCGCGGCCGCCCTGCCCGCGCCAGGTATTTGGGGCTGGCCACCATCAATTGCTGGATCTGGCCGAAGCTGCGCATGACCAGGCTGCCGTCGTCATCGAGCTTCGAGCGCACCCGCACGGCAACGTCATAGCCCTCATTGATGAGGTCCACTCGACGGTTATTGACGTGCAGCTGCAGGCGCACCTTGGGGTACTTGTCCAGGAACTGCGGCAGGATCTTCGGGAACTGGGTCTGCGCGATTTCCACCGGCACACTGACCCGGACCACGCCGCGCGGTTCGGCACTGAGCCTATCCACGACTTCGCGCGCGGCCTGCGCTTCGGCGAGCATGGTCTGCGCATGCCGATGCACGCTCATTCCCACGTCGGTGACCGCGAAGCGACGGGTGGACCGCTGCAGCAGGCGTACGCCCATGTCGGTTTCGAGCTGGCTGATGCGCCGACTCAGCCGTGACTTGGGAATTCCCAATGCACGTTCGGCCGCGGCAAAGCCGCCATGATCAACGACCATCGCGAAGTAATAGAGATCATTGAGATCCTGCATGGTGATTATCCCAGAACCAGAACGTTCCCGGGTATTACAGCACCTTTATCCTACTAGCGCACAAGCTGGGTGCGAACGCGGTTCTGCTGCTCCTTTGGAACCTGCTGGACCACCGCACCCAAGGCGCGCTAGCGCTTCATGGGCAGCCGGTACCAGATCGAATAGCAGCTTTTCAACGCGCCTTCTGGCACAAGTGACCGCGCGCATCTGACTCTGCAAATGCCCGATCAGGCCAGGATTTCGGTCCCGTCCATGTACGGCCGCAGCGCCGGCGGCACGGTGATGGTGCCGTCGGAGTTCTGGTAGTTCTCCATCACTGCGATCAGTGCGCGGCCTACGGCGACTCCGGATCCATTGAGGGTGTGCACCGGCTCGGGCTTGCCGGTCGCGGGGTTGCGCCAGCGCGCCTGCATGCGCCGGGCCTGGAAGTCCTCGCAGTTGGAGCAAGACGAAATTTCGCGGTAGCTGTCCTGCGATGGAATCCAGACCTCCAGGTCATAGGTCTTGGTTGCAGCGAAGCCCATGTCGCCCGAACACAGCAGCATGCGCCGGTACGGCAGGCCCAGTTGTTCCATCACCACTTCGGCGCAGCGCGTCATGCGCTCGTGCTCGTCGTAGCTTTCGTCCGGGCGACAGATGGACACCATTTCCACCTTCTCGAACTGGTGTTGGCGGATCATTCCCCGCGTGTCGCGGCCGTGGCTGCCGGCCTCGGCACGGAAGCACGGGGAATGGGCGGTCATGCGCAGCGGCAGGACCGCATCGTCCAGGATCTCGTCTCGTACGATGTTGGTCAGCGGAACCTCGGCCGTCGGAATGAGATAGCGACTGCTGTCTCCCACTATGGTCGAAAACAGGTCTTCCTCGAACTTCGGCAGTTGGCCCGTTCCCAGCATCGAGGTCGCATTGACGATCAGCGGCACGTTGGTTTCCTCGTAGCCGTGCTCGCGCGCGTGCAGGTCCAGCATGAACTGCGCCAGCGCGCGGTGCAGGCGCGCCAGCTGGCCGCGCAGCACGGTGAAACGCGCGCCGGAGAGCTTGGCGCCGGCATCGGCATCGAGCCAGCCGTGGCGGGCCCCCAGCTCCACGTGATCCTTGACCTGGAAGTCGAACGCGCGCGGTTCACCCCAGCGTTGCTGCTCCACGTTGCCGCTCTCATCGGCGCCGGGGGGCACACTGGCGTGCGGCAGGTTCGGGATGCCCAGCACGATGGCCTCGATCTCGCCACGAAGCTGGTCGAGCTGCGCTTCGGACTGCTTCAGCTCGTCACCGAAGCCCGCCACCTCGGCCATGAGTGCTGAGACATCCTCGCCCTTCGCCTTCGCCTGGCCGATGGCCTTCGAGCGCGTGTTGCGCAGGTTCTGCAGCTCCTGGGTACGCGTCTGGAGCTGCTTGCGCGCCGCTTCGCGTTGCTCGAGCGCAGCGACGTCCAGCACGAAGCCGCGGGATGTTTGCAGCCGCTGGGCGAGTTCGCGCGGGTTGGCACGCAACAGGGCAGGATCGAGCATGCGTTGGACTTTGAGCTGTGGAAAGTGCTGATTATCCCTGTTTATGGGCGGCCCTGCCTCGCATGCCCGGACCCGCCTATGCCAGAATCCGGGGACTCCACGGATAACCTCATGCCTGCCCCGCGACCGAAAGATCCTCATTACGTGTTCCACGTTCCGCGCCTGGCGTTGCGCGTGGGCGCCATCGCATTCGGTGCGGGACTTCTGCTTTTCGTGCTGGTGTGGTGGTCCGGGCGCGAGAACGCGTTCGACCCCGCACCGAGCGTCGAATCCAGCGAACCACTAGCGGAGCTGGAGCCGCTACCCGAACCACTGCCGGCTGGCGATGGTGCAAGCGACATGCCTGACGCAGGAACACCATCGGAACCGCGACCACAGCTCGTGGAAGCTGAAGCTCCATCGCCGCCGCCCCAGCCCTCGCCCACCGATGAAGGTTTCACGCCTGCACCAGGCACCGACACCAGTCGCCCACTGGGTGCAGGCCTTGCGTCGGCACCCACTGCCCAGCCGGTCCCACTCAGCGGCAGCACGCCGCCTCCCCGCTACCCGCCCGCGGCGCTCCGCCGACGCCAGAGCGGCACGGTGCTGGTCCGGGTCGAAGTCGACACCAGTGGGAG
>JBDNHW010000108.1:0-5688 GCA_041688625.1 Pseudoxanthomonas sp. | reverse complement strand
GTCCCGCAAGCTCCGCTCGCCCGGAGAGCCCGGTTTTGACGCGCTGCCGCAAGCGCGACTCCCGGCGCTCGACGCTGCGTCGCCTGAGCGGCCCGATCCAGCGCGAAACCGGCACGATCTTCTTGCCGCGGACCGCGGTTTCGCATCCACGCAGACCAGGTCCAGGGGGTCTCCTGGCGATCAAGCGGCTGCGAGCTCAAGGATATGGTCGAGAGGCAGCAGGTCGCGCTGCTGCAGCCAGAGGCGCGCATCCTCCGCGTCCCCGTCGAACCAGGCGCGCGCGCTTCCCAGCCGGAACGTGTAGCCCCATGCGTCCATGTCCTGCATCAAGCGCTCGCCGCCCACGGTCGGCAAGCGGTCGGCGAGCAGGATCTGCAGGTAGCAGGCGGCGTCTTCCTCGTGCTGCGAATCGCTGGCGTCGGTGTGCACCTGCGCCCGACGCTCGGGCGGCATGACAATGAGGTGGCAGGCCTCGTGCAGCAGCGAATGCACGGGCGTGTCGCCGCGCACGTACACCGTGCTGCCGAGCAGGCCGGCTTCGGGCTCGCCCCAGAAGCTGCCGGGGATGGCTTCGCCGTCCTGGACCCGTTGCAGCTGCAGGGAATGGCGTTCGAGCAGCGCGGACAGATGCTCGCACGGCAGCTCCGCGACCCGCACCACTTCCGGACTCGTATCGGCAGGATTGATCTCGAGGCTCCCGGACATCGCGGGCGCGGGCGTCTGGCGAGACGCCCGCGCTGCTCAGGGGTCTTCGTGCAGGGCCACGGAAATATCGAGCACGTCGTGTTCGCCCTCCCTGACCAGCTTCACGTTGACCGCGTCGACGTCCACGTTGACGTATTTCTTGATCACTTCCAGCAGCTCGCGCCGCAGCAGCGGCAAATAGTCCGGCGCGCCGCGGGTGTTGCGTTCCTGCGCCACGATGATGCGCAGGCGATCCCTGGCGATGGACGCGGTTTCTTTCTTGGGCTTGAGGAAATCGAAAAGTCCCATGCTCAGCCTCCGAACAGCTTGCTGAAGAAGCCTTTCTTGTCGACCGTGGTGAAGCGCAGCGGATGGTCTTCGCCCAGCAGCCTGCCCACCGCGTCGTCGTAGGCCTGCCCGGCGTCCGACTCGAGGTCCAGGATCACGGGCTCTCCCTTGTTGGACGCGTTGAGCACGTCGCCCGATTCGGGAATCACCCCCAGGGTCTTCAGTCCCAGCACCTCTTCCACGTCCTGGATGCTCAGCATCTCGCCACCGGCCACGCGGGTCGGGCTGTAGCGGGTCAGCAACAGGTGCGGCTTCAGCGTCTCGCCGTCCTCGGCCTTGCGCGTCTTCGAATCCAGCAGGCCCAGGATGCGGTCGGAGTCGCGCACGCTGGAGACTTCCGGATTGACCACGACCACCGCGGTGTCGGCGAAATACATCGCCAGGTAGGCGCCCTTCTCGATGCCGGCCGGCGAGTCGCACACGATGTAGTCGAAGCCGTCATCGTGCAGGTCGCGCAGCACCTTTTCCACGCCTTCCTTGCTCAACGCATCCTTGTCGCGGGTCTGCGAGGCGGCAAGAATGAACAGCGTATCGAAGCGCTTGTCCTTGATCAGCGCCTGCTTCAGGGTGGCTTCGCCCTGGGTGACGTTGACGAAGTCGTACACCACGCGGCGCTCGCAGCCCATGATCAGATCGAGATTTCGCAGGCCGACATCGAAGTCGATCACCGCGACCTTCTTGCCGCGACGCGCCAGTCCGCAGGCGATGCTGGCGCTGGTGGTGGTCTTGCCCACGCCGCCCTTGCCGGATGTGACTACGATGATTTCAGCCAATGGTGTGTCTCCTGAGGTAGTGCGTTCGGGGAACCGCGCAGGGTCGAGCCGATCAGGCGCGGGGACGCCAGACCGTCAGTCCTGGGCGGCGATCATGAGTTGGTCTTTTTCCAGCCAGACCTGCACGGCCTTGCCATGCAGCTCCTTCGGCACGTCTTCGAGCACCTTGTAGTTGCCCGCGATCGCCACGAGCTCGGCATGGAACTCGCGGCAGAAGATGCGGGCGTCGGTGTTGCCCTGCGCGCCTGCCAAAGCGCGTCCGCGCAGCGTGCCGTAGATGTGGATGGAGCCGTCGGATATCACTTCGGCGCCGGCGCCGACCGTACTGAGCACGGTCAGGTCGCGATTCTCGGCGTACAGCTGCTGCCCGGAACGCACCGGCGCCTTCTGCACCAGGCCCGGCTTGGCCGCAGGCGCCGAGGCTGCCGCTGGCGGCGCTGCGGGCGTCGGGGCGGCAGGTTCTGTCTTGGTGGCCTGCGCGGCGGCGTGCGCTGGCTCGCGCGGGGCTGCCGCCTCAAGCGGCTCGTACTGGGCGCGGAACTTGGCCAGCAGCGGCAGGCCCAGCTGTCCGGCCAGCTGCTCGGTCTCACGGGTGCCGTAGGCGAGAGCCACCGGGATCACCCCGGCATCCAGCAGCCCGTCCAGCAACGCCTGCGCGGTTTTTTCGTCGGGCGTCTGCGCCAGTCCGCCAAAATCGATGATCACTGCGGCGCGGCCGAACAGCTTGGGCGCCCGCTCCACGCGCTCGCGCATCTCGCGGGTGAGCTGGGCGACGTCGAGCGTGCGCACGCGCAGGTTGGCAATGCCCACCTGGCCGATCTTGAGTTCGCCCGCCTGCTCGTAGCTCACGTTCGCCGGGGTTGCGCTCATGCGCCGGCCGCCCGGGCCGGGGCGGGCGCGGCAACGCGCCTGGTGTGGGTCCACTCGCAATCGGGCAGGGCATCACCATAGGTGTCACGGACCCAGGAGTAGCTGCACAACTCCTTCATCAGCATGCTGGCGCGCACGCTGTTGGCCGGCATCAGGTTCTGGCCGACTTCCTTGAAGCCGAAACTGCCGTGGAACAGCAGCGCCGGATCGGCGCCGTGATCGAGGAACACCTCGCAGGCCAGCTGCGGATAGCGCAGCTCGGCGTAGCTCTGCACGTCGGCGTAGAAGGCGCGGCCGACACCGCCACCACGGCGGCGGCTGGCAACGACGATGCGGTCGATATAGAAGAACTGCGGGTAGCGATCGCGGAACCAGGCGAAGTTGTTGCTGTCGTGATCGGTCTCGGCACCGAAGCCGACCAGGAAACCGGCAAGGTTGCCATCGCGTTCGGCCACGCGGAAGTAGCCGGCGTGCTCATGGAAGCGCTGCAGCCTGGCGGCATCCAGGGGAAGGATGGCCTGGCCGGCGTTGTTGTTCAGGGCCAAGACCGAATCCAACTCGTGCTCGAGCACGTCGCGGATGACAATCGACATTCAGGACACTCCAAGGGGTGGCTCGGTGGCCGCGAGCCACCGGGGGCGAATTATCGCATGGGTAGTCGCGTGCCGGGCACCCGTCGTGCGACATCCTGCATGACTTTAGGGCGGGGTGCGCCCACGCCAATCAGCCTAAGATGCGGCCATGTGGACCCGACTCAGCCATACTCGACTTCTACGCGCCGCGGGTCTGTACACCTGGGCGCTGGTCGGTATCCCGATCATATTGAACGTCTGGTTCCTGCCCCCGCGGCCGGGAGTGGCGGAACTGGGCGGGGTCGGTGTCCACGTGCCCATGACGCTGCTGGCCTACCTGGCGTTCGGTGCCTGCTACTGGCTGGCGACGCGCTCGCTCGGCTCCCGCGAAGCGCTCTCGCCGAGCCGAGGCAATTTCGCGCTGTTGACGGTGCTGACCACCTCGGCCGTCGCCGTGGGCTATTACACCCAGAGCGGGCTCAGCGCGATGCTGCTGCTGGTGATGGCCGGAGTCCTGCCGTGGATCCTGAGCCTGCGTTCGGCGGTGGCCTGGCTGCTGTTCGCGCATGTGCCGCTGGTGCCGTCGTTCATGGCGCGGGACGACTTCAGCTTCTGGGAGGCGCTGTTCCAGTCGACCTTCTACGTCGGGTTCTCGGCCTTCGTCCTGGTGACGGCGTATGTTGCGCGGCAGCAGGCACATGCGCGAGACGAACAGCGCCGCCTCAATGCCGAGCTGCGGGCGACCCGCGCGCTGCTGGCCGAAAGTGCGCGGGTCAATGAGCGCACGCGTATTTCGCGGGAGCTGCATGACCTGCTGGGACACCATCTCACCGCGCTGAGCCTGAACCTGGAAGTGGCCAGCCACCTGACCGAGGGCCGCGCCCAGGAGCATGTCCGTCAGGCGCAGGCCCTGGCCCGGCTGTTGCTGAACGACGTGCGCGAGGTCGTCAGCCAGCTGCGCGAGGGGGATTCGATCGACCTGGGGTCGGCCCTGATGCTGTTGGCTGAACAGGTGCCCGCGCTGGACATCCACATGGAGATCGAGGAGCCGCTGAACCTGGAGGACGCCGAGCGCGCCCACGTGCTGCTGCGCTGCACCCAGGAGATCATCACCAACGCGGTGCGCCATGCCGGGGCGCGTAACCTCTGGGTCAGCTGCCGCCGCGACGGCGACCAGATCGTGATCGACGCGCGGGATGATGGCGTCGGCGCCAGGACGATAGTGGCTGGCAACGGCCTGCGCGGAATGAGCGAGCGCCTGCAGCAGCATGGCGGACGCATGACGCTGGACTCGCCGGCCCGCGGCGGGTTCCGACTGTGCCTGCAGCTGCCTGTGGGCACGCCAGCCCCCATACTTCTGGAACCTCGTGCCGAATCCACTACCGGAGGTCCCGCATGATCCGTGTCTGCCTGGTCGATGACCAAACCCTGGTGCGGCAGGGCATCCGCTCGCTGCTGGCGCTCGATGACGGCATCGAGGTGGTGGCCGAGGCCGCCGACGGGAAGCAGGCGGTGGAGCTGATTCCGCAGATCCGGCCCGATGTGGTGCTGATGGACATGCGCATGCCGATCATGTCGGGACTGGAAGCGCTGCAGGCGCTTTCCGCGCTGGGCCAGCTGCCGCCCTCGATCATCCTGACTACCTTCGACGATGACCAGTTGGTGCTGGCCGGGCTCAAGGCAGGAGCCAAGGGCTATCTGCTGAAGGACGTTTCACTGCAGCAGCTGGTGGGGGCGATCCGCGCGGTGGCCTCGGGCGGGACCCTGGTGCAGCCGGCGGTGACCCAGCGCCTGCTGTCCGGCCTGGAGCACATGCGCAACGAGTTCACCAGCCTGGACCGACCGGACCCCTTGACCGATCGGGAAACCGAGATCCTGCGCCTGATGGCCAGCGGCTTCTCCAACAAGGAGATCGCCAATTCGCTCGGCGTGGCCGAGGGCACCATCAAGAACCACGTGTCCAACATCCTGTCCAAGCTGGGCGTGCGGGACCGGACGCGCGCGGTGCTGAAGGCCTTCGAGCTGCAGCTGGTCTGAAGTTGGCGTATCCCTCCGGACAGCGGCGCACCAGTTTTGAGACCCGGGCGCGCTGCGGCGCGTTTGGGATTTCCTTCCATTCATCACTGTCGCGGCGCGGTCTGAACCACAGGATGCCCGGCCCGGTGCAGCGCACCGGGCGTTCGGCGCGACGCGAGCCGGTGGCTCGCAGGCCGTCGCGCCTTACCCTGTCCAAGCTGGGCGTGCGGGACCGGACGCGCGCGGTGCTGAAGGCCTTCGAGCTGCAATTGGTCTGAAGTTGGCGTATCCCTCCGGACAGCGGCGCGCCAGTTTTGAGACCCGGGCGCGCTGCGGCGCGTTTGGGATTTCCTTCCATTCATCACTGTCGCGGCGCGGTCTGAACCACAGGATGCCCGGCCCGGTGCAGCGCACCGGGCGTTCGG
>JBDNHW010000107.1:0-10730 GCA_041688625.1 Pseudoxanthomonas sp. | reverse complement strand
TTAGGCACCATTGCCATCTTCTCTGACTGGGCCGGTGAGCGGTAGCCCAACGTGCTGTGCAGCCTCTTGCGGTTGTAGAACAGCTCGATGTAATCGAAGATCCTGCTTCGCGCTTCATCCCGGCTTTCGAACCGCTCGTGGCTAAAGGGGACGGAGGCAGTTAATCGGCTAGCAGGCATTTAACTGCCTCCGTCTCCTTTAGGGTTTTCAGACTAATACAGTGAAGGCGCAGTTCCGATTCTATGCGGCAGGAACAAAGGTCTCTGGTATTAGCAAGACGAACATTGCCGAGATCGTGATTTCGGTCCCGATGCATGAGCAACAGGTAGCGATCGCAACGTTTCTGGCTGACGTAGACGCCGAACTCGCAGCGATAGAAGTCAAGCTAACCAAAGCCCGCCAGCTCAAACAAGGCATGATGCAGGAACTTCTGACCAGGAGGATCCGCCTCGTATGAAACGCTATTACCGCGTAATGCTCGGCAAGAGAAGCGTCCACGCTCAGGAATGCTTCGCCGGCGGCTTCATCGGTTCCGGCTTCGGCAACGTTCAGCGCGACCTGTCCGGCGAGTTTCCCGAGGACTGGCGCGCGTTCAACCAGAAATTCATACCCGAACTGGAAGTCATGTGGCCCGACAAATCAAGGATAGGGCTGGGCTTGTGGTGCGGCGCCACCTGGACCATCTGCAAGGGGGTGAGCACCGGCGATGTGATACTCAGCCCCGACGGTCAGGGCAGCTATCGCGTAGGCGAGGTCACCGGCGACTACGTCTATGCACCCGGGGGCGTGCTGCCACATCGCCGTCCAGTCCGCTGGCTTGCGACCAGCATCGCGCGTGCGGACATGAGCCAAGCGCTCCGCAATTCAACCGGATCCATTGGCACGGTGTCGGACATATCCGGCTATCGCGACGAACTGGAGCAGTTGATAGGAGGCGTAGCACTGCCAACCGTGATCGCGACCGATGCCACGGTGGAAGATGCGGCGTCCTTCGTACTGGAGAAGCACCTTGAAGACTTCCTGGTGGAAAACTGGGCGCAGACCGAGCTTGGCAGGGAGTACGACATCTACTGCGAGGATGGCGAGGCAATCGGCCAACAGTATCTGACCGACACCGGACCGCTGGATATCCTGGCCGTCAGCAAGGACAAGCAGACCCTGCTGGTGGTGGAGCTGAAGAAAGGCCGGGCCAGCGACGCCGTGGTCGGCCAGACCCTGCGCTACATGGGCTACGTGCAGGACGAACTCGCAGAAGCAGGCCAGAGCGTCCGTGGCGTCATCATTGCCTTGGAGGACGACCAGCGCATCCGGCGCGCGCTGCGGATGTCCCCCGTCATCGACTTCTACCGGTACGAGATCAGCTTCAAGCTGGTAAAGGCTTGATGGGCAGCCGCTACCAGGCAGATGGCCCACAAGGTGCGATGCAGCCCGGCTCTGACGAGCAGGTGTTCGCCAACCGCCTGGGTATCCAGTCGACTGACGAGATGGCCGAGGCCGAACTGATACTGCTGCAGCAGCTGTACGAGGCAGTGCTGGTGGATGACCTGCCGGATCGCCGCCTTGATGTCGTCGACCTGGAGACTTGGCACCAGCGCTGGCTGGGCAACGTCTTTGATTGGGCCGGCCAGCTGCGCACGGTGAACATCAGCAAGGGCGGCTTCATGTTCGCCAGCGCAGCGCTGCTGTCAGGCTTGCTGCAGGCCTTCGAGCGCGATTGCCTGCACCGGTACACGCCATGCCGCGACCTCTCCGACGAGGCGCTGGCCGAAGCCATCGCAATCACCCATGTCGAGATCATCCTGATCCACCCTTTTCGCGAGGGCAACGGGCGGTTGTCTCGCCTGCTCGCCGACGTGATGGCAGTGCAGGCGGGTCGGGAACCCATGGACTACAGCACGTGGGACGCAGAGAAGGACCGCTATTTCGCCGCTATTCGTGCGGGACAGGGCGGAGACTACGCACCCATGCAGGAGCTGGTTGTTTTGGCGCTTGAAGGGTGATGCCGGTCGCTTGTTACTTGGCCAGGACCAGCGTGCGCAGCCGCGCAGGCTTGTTGCGAAGGAGCTTTTCCAGCTGGCGCACCGGCTTGCCGGTCTCGATGGCGGTGGAGCTGGCGACCGCCCGGATGATGGCGGCACGGCTGGGGACTTTGGGCTTGGGCGTCTTGAATTGCATGGCCAGGCTACCGCGGGGAGGCTGTGGCCATTCTACCAGTTCAGCACGGTGCGGCTGGCCGCGCAGGGGCGAATATTGCGCCAGAGCAGGGATAAAAGAGGAAGGGGCTAAAGGGGACGGCGGCAGTTAATCCGCTAGCAGGCATTTAACTGCCTCCGTCCCCTTTAGAGTTTCCGCTGGAACGTGAAACCCGGGTCAAAACCCGGGTCAGAGTGCGCTTTCCCGAAAGCCGCCAAGCAGATCGACTCCGCTCCCTGTTCGATCACCCGGTTACGTGCTGAGTGCCGGGGAAGCCACTCGCGAACTTCGCACCACCACGCCGCTTCCCCATCGCAGCAGTCGCGCACCCCCCCAAATCCCAACCCCTTCACCACCCCGCGCTAGGGTAGCGGCCCGTCCCGCCCTACCGCTCCCCATGCCAAAGCGCACTCCACCATCCAAGCCACCCTCCGCTGCCGCGCCGCCCACCCCGGACGCGTGCGTGCGCGTGCGTGGCGCGCGCGAGCACAACCTCAAGGACATCGACGTGGACCTGCCGCGCGATGCGCTGGTGGTGTTCTCGGGGGTGTCGGGTTCGGGCAAGTCCTCGCTGGCGTTCGGCACGCTGTACGCGGAGGCGCAGCGTCGATACTTCGAGTCGGTGGCGCCCTACGCGCGGCGCTTGATCGACCAGGTGGGCGTGCCCGACGTGGACAGCATCGAGGGCCTGCCGCCGGCCGTGGCCCTGCAGCAGGCGCGCGGCGGCACCAGCGTGCGCTCCTCGGTGGGCAGCGTGACCACGCTGTCCAGCCTGGTGCGGATGCTGTATTCGCGCGCCGGCAGCTATCCGCCGAAGCAGCCGATGCTGTACGCCGAGGATTTCTCGCCCAATACCGTGCAGGGCGCCTGCCCGGAGTGCCACGGGCTGGGCAACGTGTTCGAGGTGACCGAGCGCTCGATGGTGCCCGACCCGACGCTGAGCATCCGCGAACGGGCGATTGCGTCGTGGCCGCGGGCCTGGCACGGGCAGAACCAGCGCGACATCCTGGTGACGCTGGGCTTCGATGTGGACACGCCGTGGCAGGACCTGCCGAAGAAGGACCGCGACTGGATCCTGTTCACCGAACAGACGCCGAGCGCGCCGGTGTATCCGGGCTTCACCCCGGCCGAGACCCGCACCGCGCTCAGGCGCAAGACCGAGCCGGCCTACATGGGCACCTTCACCGGCGCGCGGCGCTACGTGCTGCACACCTATGCCCACACCCAGAGCGCGCTGATGAAGAAGCGCGTGTCGCGCTTCATGCTGGGCAGCGCGTGCCCGCTGTGCGATGGCAAGCGGCTCAAGCGCACTGCCCTGTCGGTGACCTTTGCCGGACTGGACATCGGCACGCTGTCGCAGCTGTCGCTGGACGCCATGGCGCAGGTGCTGGCGCCGGCGGCCGAGGGCCGCTTCGACGATGCGGTCAAGGCCGGCAGCGCGACACTGGGACGCGCCGCTGCACTCAAGGACACCGCACGCCGGGTGGCGGCCGGTGGCTCGGCGCACGCGGGCGGCTCGGACGTGCGGCGCACGCCCAACCTGTCGGAGGCCAAGCGCATCGCCGCCCAGCGCATTGCGCACGACCTGCTGGCGCGCATTGCCACGCTGCAGGGCCTGGGCCTGGGCTACCTGTCGCTGGAGCGCACCACCCCTACCCTGTCGCCGGGCGAACTGCAGCGGCTGCGCCTGGCCACGCAGATCCGCTCCAACCTGTTCGGCGTGGTCTACGTGCTGGACGAGCCGACCGCCGGCCTGCATCCGGCCGATGGGCAGGCGCTGATGGCCGCGCTGGACCAGCTGCGGCGCGCGGGCAATTCGCTGTTCGTGGTGGAGCACGACCTGGACATGATGCGGCGCGCGGACTGGCTGGTGGATGTGGGGCCCGATGCCGGCGAGCACGGCGGCCGCATCCTCTACAGCGGGCCGCCGGCGGGGCTGGCGAAGGTCAAGGAGTCGCACACGGCGCGTTACCTGTTTCCCGCGAGCGGCGACAACAACGCGGTCATGGCCAAGCGTGCGCGCCGCACGCCGCGCACGCCGAGCGGCTGGCTGGAACTGCGCGGCATCACCCGCAACAACCTGCACGCGCTGGACGCACGCATCCCGCTGGGCGTGTTCACCACGGTCACGGGGGTGTCCGGATCCGGCAAGTCGAGCCTGGCCAGCCAGGCCCTGGTCGAACTGGTGCAGGGGCATCTGGGCCACGAGCCGGTGGTTGAAGCGCCCGAGGGCGACGAACTGCAGCCGACCGTCGCGGCGCGCACGGAAGGCCGCCTGCATGCCGGCGCCGATGCGATCGGGCGCCTGGTGCGCGTGGACCAGAAGCCGATCGGGCGCACGCCGCGCTCCAACCTGGCGACCTACACCGGGTTGTTCGACCCGGTGCGCAAGCTGTTCGCGGCCACCAAGCTGGCGCGCGCGCGTCGCTACGACGCCGGGCGCTTCTCGTTCAATGTCGCCAAGGGCCGTTGCGACACCTGCGAGGGCGAGGGCTTCGTCAGCGTGGAGCTGTTGTTCATGCCCACCGTGTACGCGCCCTGCCCCACCTGCCATGGCGCGCGCTACAACGCGCCGACTTTGGAGGTGCTGTGGAACGGGCTGAGCATCGCCGATGTCCTGGCACTGACCGTGGATGCCGCCTGCGAGGCCTTCACCGACGAGCCGGTGGTGCTGCGTCCGCTGCGCCTGCTGCAGGCGATCGGCCTGGGCTACCTGCGCCTGGGCCAGCCGGCGACCGAACTCTCCGGCGGTGAAGCGCAACGCATCAAGCTGGCCACCGAACTGCAGCGCACCCAGCGCGGCGATGCGCTGTACGTGCTGGACGAACCCACCACCGGCCTGCACCCTGCCGACGTCGACAAGTTGATGGCGCAGCTGCAGGCGCTGGTGGATGCCGGCAACACGGTGGTGGTGGTGGAGCACGAATTGCGGGTGATCGCGGCGAGCGATTGGGTGATCGACATGGGGCCGGGCGCTGGGGAGGAAGGAGGGCGGATTGTGGCGGAGGGCACGCCGGAGGCGGTGTCGCGGGATGAGGGGAGCAGGACGGCGCCGTGGTTGCGGGGGGTGTTGGGGTGATGGGGTTTTGTGGGGGTTGGGGGGTGTCGGATCAGTTGGTTGTGTTCTCCTCGGGGAAGCGTCTCCCTTAGGCGGGAGAGTTTTTCGTGATGGGTCGGAAAGAGCTCGCGCCCGGAGGGCGCTCCTACCTGGTGTGCTCGCGGGAACGGGGAGAAAGAGCTCGCACCCATGGGGCGCTCCTACGAGAGCAGGGGTCTGATTCCCGTTCCGCCGGCACACCCCGTAGGAGCGCCCCATGGGCGCGAGCTCCGGGCTTGCGGTAGTGCTGCGCCAAGAGATCTCCTCATCCGCCCTTCGGGCACCTTCTCCCGCAAGCGGGAGAAGGGTTCTTCCAATGACTCGTGGCCCCGGTGGTGGTACGTCGCGCCGCCCCCTCATGGAACAGGGCCACTCCGCAGCGACAAGGCAACGCAGTGACGATCAGCCGAGGCGCGCGGTTATCCTTGGGCACGATGCACTTCATACCAGGGGGAACAAGATGAAAATCATGATCGCGGTCACCGCACTCGCGTTGCTGACGGGGACCACCGCTTTCGCCCAGACGGCGGCCGCTCCGGCCGAGGGAGCTCTGGTCCTGGTCCAGGCGGGCCGGCTGCTCGACCGGCCGGGCCAGGCGCCGCGCGGACCGTCCACGGTCGTGATCCGCAACGGCGTGGTCGAGGCGGTGCGCGACGGCTTCGTCGGGGCCGAGGCGATGGCCGGCGCCCGCGTGATCGACCTTCGCGAGCGTTTCGTCCTGCCCGGGTTGATCGACAGCCATGTGCACCTGGTCTCCGACCGCGCCGGGCAGGAAGGCCTGCTGGCCCAGTTCACCGACAGCCTGCCGGCCAACGCCTACGAGGCGGCCGAGAACGCCCGCAAGACGCTGATGGCCGGCTTCACCACCGTGCGCAACCTCGGCGACGACAGCGGGGTGACGCTGGCGCTGCGCGACGCGATCGCGCGCGGCAGCCTGCCGGGCCCGCGCATCATCGACGCGGCGACCAGCATCTCGACCACCTCGGGTCATATGGACGGGCGGCTTGGGCTGAACGACGATTTCCGCGAGGCGGTGGATCACGACAACGTCTGCAACGATGTCGCCAGTTGCCGCGAGGCCGTGCGCATCCAGGTCGGCCGCGGCGCCGACGTGATCAAGATCGCCACCACCGGCGGGGTCAACAGCCGCATCGGCGCCGGCCTGGGCGCGCAGATGTTCGAGGACGAGGCACGGGCCCTGATCGAGACCGCGCACCTGTACGGCAAGAAGGTCGCCGTGCACGCCCACGGCGCCGACGGCATCGCCCTGGCGCTGCGGCTCGGGGCTGATTCGATCGAGCACGGCACCATCTTCGACGACGAAACCATCGGCCTGTTCCGGAGCTCGCGCGCCTACTACGTGCCGACGCTGTCGACGGTGAACGGCTATCGCGAGCGGCTGGCCGCCAATCCCAACGCCTATCCGCCCGAGGTCCTGCCCAAAATCCTGTGGCGCATCTCCATCACCGGCGAGTCGCTGCGCCGGGCCGTGCCGGGCGGGGTGCGGATCGCCTTCGGCACCGACGCGGGCGTGTCCAAGCACGGCCGCAACGCCGACGAATTCGAGCTGATGGTCGCCAACGGCATGACCCCGGCGACGGCCATCGTGGCGGCGACTGTCAATGCTGCCGACCTGCTGGGCCTGTCGGCCCAGGTGGGCAGCCTGGAGCCCGGCAAGCGCGCCGATCTGATCGCGGTGATGGGCGATCCGCTGGAGGACGTCACGGTGCTGAAGTCAGTCGGCTTCGTCATGCGCGGCGGCCTGGTGTTCAAGGACGAAGGCCTTGGCGGTACGGCGGCGAGCGAGTAGATGGTTGCTGCGGCCGACCGCGGGCTGGAAGCGCGGCGCTGACACTAAGGCGCTGTGGGAGCGACATGAGTCGCGAGGCCGTGGAGGTTGGCGCGTTGGCGTGGTGGATGGGTGTGAGCTTCGCGAGTTGCGTCGCTCCTGCAGGGCGTTGGGGTCAGCGGATGGTTGGCGATATTTGCCGGGGAAGAGCTCGCGGGCAGGGCCCGCTCCTACAGGGGCAGTTGGGAGGCTGGAAGAGGGGCGGGTTCATCGGGTAGCCGCTGACGGCTGTGACTTCACACCTTTGCGCGGATATCAGCATGAGACATGCAGGACGCATCACCGGCTGGAACGACGACAAGGGCTACGGTTTCGTCACGCCGCATGACGGCGGTGCGCGTGCGTTCCTGCACATCAAGGCGTTCCAGCAGGCGACGCGGCGTCCACTGGACGATGACCTGGTGTCCTATGCGACGCGGGCCGATGCGAAGGGGCGGTTGAATGCGATCGAGGTGAGGTTTGCGGGGCAGCGCATTGCCGCTGCTGCCAAGGTGACGCGCAAGGAACCGATGCGTGTACCCAGGGTGGGCATCGCAGTGGGGTTCCTGCTGCTGGCGGTGGCGCTGACCCTGATCAGCGTGCTGCCCCCGCTGGTGACGCTGGTTTATCTGGTGATGAGCGCGGTGTCGTATATCGCCTACGTGCTGGACAAGGAGGCGGCGGGCAAGCCGCGGCGCCAGCGCACGTCCGAGGCGACCCTGCACCTGCTCGACGTCCTGGGCGGTTGGCCGGGCGGACTGATTGCGCAGCAGCAGAGCCGGCACAAGACGGTAAAGGCTTCGTTCCAGGCTGGGTTCGGGCTTAGCGTGGTTGTGAATCTGGTGGGTGTCGGGGTGCTCTGGTACGCGGGGATCGCGGGGCGGCTGTCGGCGTTGGTGTTCTGACAGGCGGCGATGTCGATGCGGGATTGCGCCAGGGTCAAGGTGGAGCTGCTGATCCGCTAGTGGTTGCCCGGCGGGAGCGTGTGGTTCCCGGCAAGGGCCAGAGCAAGGGCACCCCTCCTCAATCCTCCCCTGCGCTGGGCGCAAGGGAGGAGGCTGGAGCAAGGGCAAGGGCAAGGGCAAGGGCAAGAGCAAGAGCAAGGGCAAGGGCAAGAGCAAGAGCAAGGGCGAGAGCACCCCTCCTCGATCCTCCCCTGCGCTGTGCGCAAGGGAGGAGGCTGAAGCCAGAGCAAGGGCACCCCTCCTCAATCCTCCCCTGCGCTGTGCGCAAGGGAGGAGGCTGGAGCCAGAGCAAGAGCACCCCTCCTCAATCCTCCCCTGCGCTGTGCGCAAGGGAGGAGGCTGAAGCAAGGGCAAGGGCAACGGCAACGGCAAGAGCAAGAGCACCCCTCCTCAATCCTCCCCTGCGCTTTGCGCAAGGGAGGAGGCTTGAAGCAAGGGCAAGGGCAACGGCAACGGCAAGGGCAAGGGCACCCCTCCTCAATCCTCCCCTGCACTTTGCGCAAGGGAGGAGGCTGGAGCAACGACAGGATCAAAAGCGCCTGGCCTCTGGCGCGGAAGGGAGCGTTGCGCAGCCATCGCTCTGTTGCCTCCTCCCTTTGCGAAGCAAGGGGAGGATTGAGGAGGGGTGCCTTTGGCGCGGTAATGAGTCGTCAGACGTGTCGGTTGTGTTCGAGCTCTACCCGGGAAAGCGCAATCGACCCCCGACCCTGGCATTCGGCGGCAGGCGCTCCGGGCGCATTCTCCCGCGGGCGGCAGAAGCGTTTTTGACGCGGGCGGACGAAGGGTTTTTCTACGAGGGTTGGGGACAGAGCTCGCGGGCAGGGCCCGCTCCTACAGGGAAGCGGGCGTTTGGTGGGACGGCGCCACGTAGCACCGAGGCGGCTTGGGCCTTGGGTCGTGTTCCGCCAGGAGCTCGCGCCCATAGGGCGCTCCTACGGGGTTTGCGTGGGCTTCGTTATTGCAGGTCGGAGATGACCACTTTGGCCGCGTTGTGGCCGGGGGCGCCGGTGACGCCGCCGCCGGGGTGGGTGCCGGCGCCGCACAGGTACAGGCCGGGGATCGCGCCGCGGTAGCCGGCCTGGCCCAACATCGGGCGGGCGCTGAACAGCTGGTTCAAGGACAGGGCGCCGTGGAAGATGTCGCCCCCGATCAGGCCGAAGGTGCGCTCCAGGTCGAGCGGGGTCAGGGCCTGGCGGCCGAGCACCGAATCTGTGAAGCCGGGCGCATGTTTTTCCACCGTGGCGATCATCAGGTCGGCCACTTCGTCGCGGTGGTCGTCCCAGCTGCGCCCGTCCGGCAGCTGCGGTGCCACGTGCTGGCAGAACAGGCTGGCCACGTGCTGGCCCGGCGGCGCGAGCGAATCGTCCAGGGTGGAGGGGATCAGCATTTCCACGATGGGCTGGCGTGACCAGCCGAAGTCGCAGGCGTCGCGGTACGCGCGATCCATGTAGTCCAGGTCGGGCGCGATGATGATGCCGGCGGTGAGGTGGTCGCCCTGCCCCGGCAGCGCGCTGAAATCCGGCAGCCCGGACAGTGCGACGTTCATGCGGAAGGTGCCCGAGCCGCAGCGCCAGTTGTGCATGCGCTCGCGGGTGGCTTCGGGCACGGCGTGCGCAGGCAGCAGCTGCTGGTACAGCAGCTTGGGGTTGACGTTGGCCACCACTGCACGCGCGCGCAGGGTCTCGCCCTTCGACGTCACCACGCCGACCGCACGCTGGTTCTCCACCAGCACTTCGCCCACGCCTTCGCCGGTGCGGATCTCGACCCCGGCGGCGCGCGCCGCGCTGGCCATGGCCTCGGTGATGGCGCCCATGCCGCCGATGGCGTGGCCCCACGCGCCCTTGACCCCGTTGACCTCGCCGAACACGTGGTGCAGCAGCACGTAGGCCGAACCCGGCGTGTACGGGCTGGCGTAGTTGCCGACCACGCCGTCGAAGCCGAGCACCGCCTTGATCGGCGCGCTCTCGAACCAGCGGTCCAGGTACTCGGCGGCCGAGATGGTGAACAGGTCCAGCAGCTCCTGGCGCAGGGTTTCGTCCAGCGTGTGCAGCTGGCGGCCGAGTTTCGCGCCGCGCAGCAGTTCGGGCAGCGCCTTCCACCAGCCGCCGTCGGTGACGTTGGGCGGCGGCTGCAGGGCCAGCGCGCGCAAGACGTCGGCGATGGCTTCGAGCCGGGCTTCGTAGGCCGGCAGGCGCTCGGCGTCGCGCGGCGAGAACTTCGCCACCTGGGCCTGGGTTTCACCGCCGCCGGTCAGTAAATAACGGCCATCGGGCATGGGCAGGAAGTTGTTGCGCCGGCGCTGCACGATGCGCAGGCCGTGGGCGTGCAGGTCCAGGTCGGCAATCACCCTGGGCTGCCGCAGCGACACCGTGTAGGCCGCCACCGAATTACGGAAGCCGGGATGGAATTCTTCGGTGACCGCCGCCCCGCCGACCACGTGCCTGCGCTCCAGCACGATGACCTTCAGGCCCGCTCGCGCCAGATAGGTGGCGCAGACCAGGCCGTTGTGGCCTGCGCCCACCAGCAGGGCGTCGCAATGATTGACGGTGGCAACCATCGTTCCTCCAGTGGTGAAACGGCTTGCGGCAGTCCTGGCCGCTTTGCCTGGGCTCGGCATTGACGGCGCGCAAGGGGCGGCGGGCGTCAC
>JBDNHW010000106.1:0-6427 GCA_041688625.1 Pseudoxanthomonas sp. | reverse complement strand
TGGCGTCCCCACGGGGATTCGAACCCCGGTGTCCACCGTGAAAGGGTGGTGTCCTAGGCCTCTAGACGATGGGGACGCAGTAAACCTTGTTCCTACCCCGACAGGCCAATGTCCGGATATTGGTGGAGCCAGGCGGGATCGAACCGCCGACCTCCTGCATGCCATGCAGGCGCTCTCCCAGCTGAGCTATGGCCCCACGGGCTGGAAGGGGCGGAATTCTAGCTAGCGAACAGCGATCGCGCAAGCGTTGCGTCGCACAAGTGTCTGTTGCCCACTCCCTGGATCAGGTCGTAGCCGCCGCACACGAAAGATTGCGCATCAGCCGGCGGTCTCGAGCATGGCTGGCGCCGCGTCGTGGCGGCGCAACGTCGCCACGCCGTGGCCTCGCTCGGCAAGGTAGTGCAGCCATTTCCCCAGGAAGGTGTTCATGCGCATGCGGTGGCTGATCACCTCGGCAGGGGGTGGATACATGCCGATCACGTCCTGCCATCGGCGACCGACGTAACAGTGCGTCGCCTCGGCCTGGTGGGCGTCGCGGTACAGGCGCACGAATGCCGAGGGATCGGGCTCACCGGTTTCCGGGTCGCACAGGCCATAGGTCAGGCGCAGCTCGACGGTGTAGCGGTGGGTCTCGATGACATCCACGTAGAGGTCGAGCCCGTCGCCAATGGAGGACACGTACCGGCCCTGCTGCAGGTCGGCCGGGGCGAAGAGCCTCGCCAGCAGCGCATGGTTCTCCGCGTACAGCGCCATCAGCCATCCGAAGCGGCTGAGGCGGGGAATGCGCGCGGTGCGGGAGAGGGCCTGTTGCATACCCTGATCCTACACTCAGGACCGGCTTTTTTGCATCATTGACGCCGCGCGTGCACAGGCCTAAGTTAAGCATTGAACAGGTCCGGAATTTTCACGGCGTCTCACGTCCTGCTCAGAACATTTCCCGCTGCAGTCCCAGCGTCGACATCACCTTGCTCGATATTTCCTCGATCGAAGTGTGCGTCGTGCTCAGCGTGGGGATGCGCTCCATCTGGAACATGGTTTCCGCCGCGAGCACTTCGCGCCTGCAGGTTTCCGGCTTTGCGTAAGTCGAATTCGGGCGCCGCTCCTCGCGGATCTGGTGCAGCCGTTCCGGATCGATCGTCAGCCCGAATATCTTGCGCCGGTAGGCCCTCAGGCGCGGCGGCAGGCGGTCGGTTTCCAGGTCTTCGTCGGTCAGCGGATAGTTCGCCGCCTTGATACCGTAGTGCAGGGCCAGGTACACGCAGGTAGGCGTTTTGCCCGCCCGCGACACGGCCACCAGGATCAGGTCCGCCTCGTCGTAGTTGAGCGCGATGCCGTCGTCGTGGGTCAGCGCGAAATTCATCGCATTGATGCGACGGTGGTACGCATCGAAGTCGACCATGCCGTGCGCCTGCCCCACCCTCGACTGGCGTGCACTGCCCAGCTCGCGCTCCATGGGGTCGATGAAGGGCGCGAACACGTCGAGCATCAGCGCTCCGCTGTCCCCCATCACCAGGCTGATCATGGGATCGACGATAGAGTGGATGACGATGGGCCGCGCGTCATGGCGCTGCCCGGCGGCGCGGATGCGCTCGCACGCCACTTTCGCCTTTTCCACGTCATCCACGAAGGAGATGCGGTCCGTGACGAAGCTGAACCCCGTGAACTGGGTCAGCAGGCTGTGCCCTATGGTTTCAACGGTGATTCCGGTTCCGTCGGACACGTAGAACACCGGGCGCACGTTCAGCATCGTCGAATCACTCCTGTTCATCACGAAAACCTTCGTGAAATCAAGCTTGTGTGCCCCGTTCCTGCGCTGCATCATAGCCGTTCTTCCCATGGACGCGACCCCCGCCAGATGTTCTTCGGCGAGGCATACGGCCGGCTTTGGAGCACGAGGCTTGAACCAGAACATCCTGTGGTTGCACGAACTGCGCCTCGCCGATCTGGCGCGCGTGGGCGGCAAGAATTCTTCCCTCGGGGAGATGATCGGCAACCTTGCCAACCTTGGCGTCTCGGTGCCGGGTGGCTACGCAACCACGGCAGAGGCATTCAAGGACTTCATCGCCCACAACGACCTGTCCAAGCGTATTTTCGATCGGCTGGCCGACCTCGACGTCGAAGACACGGACGCCCTCACGCTGGTGGGCAAGCAGATCCGCGGCTGGGTGATCGACGCGCCGCTGCAGCCGCAGCTGGACGCCGACATCCGCACCGCCTACGGCGCGCTGTGCACCGAGCACGGGGGTGCGGCATCCAATGGAGATGACGTGGCCGTCGCCGTGCGCTCCTCGGCCACCGCCGAGGACCTGCCCGACGCCAGCTTTGCAGGCCAGCAGGAAACCTTCCTCAACGTCACCGGCGCCGACGACGTGGTGGTCAAGGTCAAGGAGGTCTTTGCGAGCCTCTACAACGACCGCGCCATCGCCTACCGCGTGCACCACGGCTTCAAGCACGAGGACGTGTTCCTGTCCGCCGGCGTGCAGCTGATGGTGCGCTCGGACGTGGGCGCCTCCGGCGTGCTGTTCACCCTGGACACCGAATCGGGTTTTCGCGACGTGGTGTTCATCACCTCGAGCCACGGACTGGGCGAGATGGTCGTGCAGGGCGCGGTGAATCCCGACGAGTTCTATGTCTACAAGCCCACCCTCGCACGCGGCCTGCCGGCGATCCTGCGCCGCTCCATGGGAACCAAGCAGCTGCGCATGGTGTATTCCGACCAGCCTGGCGAGCGGGTGCGCACCGAGGAAAACCCGCTGGAAATGCGCGACCGCTTCTCGATCAGCGACGAAGACGTTTACGAGCTGTCCCGCCAGGCGGTGGCCATCGAAAAGCATTACGGCCGCCCGATGGATATCGAATGGGCCAAGGACGGCGTCAGCGGCAAGCTGTTCATCGTGCAGGCGCGCCCGGAGACGGTGAAGTCGCGTGGTCATGCCACCCAGATCGAGCGCTATGCCCTGATCGGCAGCGGCAAGGTGCTGGCGGAAGGCCGCGGCGTCGGCCAGAAGATCGGCAGCGGCGTGGCCCGGGTCGTGCGAACGCTCGAGGACATGAATCGTGTGCAGCCTGGCGACGTGCTGGTCGCCGACATGACCGACCCCGACTGGGAGCCGGTGATGAAGCGCTCGTCCGCGATCGTCACCAACCGCGGCGGCCGCACCTGCCACGCGGCGATCATCGCGCGCGAGCTCGGCGTGCCCGCGGTGGTCGGCACCGGCAATGCGCTGTCGCTGATCCAGGACGGGCAGGAAGTGACGGTGAGCTGCGCCGAAGGCGATACCGGCGTCATCTACGAAGGCCTGCTTGAGTTCGAGCGCACCACCACCGACCTTTCGAGCATGCCGCCGGCGCCGCTCAAGATCATGATGAACGTCGCCAACCCGGAACGCGCCTTCGATTTCGGCCAGCTGCCCAACGCAGGCATCGGCCTGGCGCGGCTGGAGATGATCATTGCCAGCCACATTGGCGTGCATCCGCAGGCACTCCTGGAGTACGCCAAGCAGGACGCCGCAACGCGCAAGCTGATCGACCAGAAGACCCGCGGCTATGCCGATCCGGTGTCGTTCTACGTCGACCGCCTTGCCGAGGGCATTGCTACGCTCGCCGCTTCGGTCGCGCCCAATCCGGTGATCGTGCGCCTGTCCGACTTCAAGTCAAACGAGTACGCCAATCTCATCGGCGGGCGTCAGTACGAGCCAGAGGAAGAGAACCCGATGATCGGGTTCCGCGGGGCCAGTCGCTACGTGTCCGAGTCGTTCGCCGAAGCCTTCGCGCTGGAATGCCGCGCCGTGCTCAAGGTGCGCAAGACCATGGGCCTGGACAACCTGTGGGTCATGATCCCGTTCGTGCGTACGCTGGATGAGGGGCGCAAGGTCGTGCAGCAGCTGGAGAAGAACGGCCTGGTGCAGGGCCGCGACGGCTTGAAGATCATCATGATGTGCGAGGTGCCTTCGAACGCGCTGATGGCCGACGAGTTCCTCGAAATCTTCGACGGCTTCTCCATCGGCTCCAACGACCTCACCCAGCTGACCCTGGGCCTGGACCGCGATTCGAGCATCGTGGCGCACCTGTTCGACGAGCGGGATCCGGCGGTCAAGAAGCTGCTGTCGATGGCGATCAAGAGCGCGCGCGCCAAGGGCAAGTACGTGGGCATCTGCGGCCAGGGCCCCAGCGACCACCCGGACCTGGCCGAGTGGCTGATGCAGGAAGGAATAGAGTCCGTTTCACTGAACCCCGACACCGTGGTCGACACGTGGTTGAGGCTGGCCAAGTTCAAGGCAGGCGGATAACGATCCGGTAACGCTTCGGGCGTTAGTTTTAAATGCTTGTACGACGCCCCGCCAATGCGGGGCGTCACAATTTGGAGAGGGCTGGAATGGGCACGGTGTCGGGATGGTGGCTGGCGGTGCGCGAAGCGGGTTGGGCCGAAGTGGCGATGGCGTGGGGCATTCGGATCGGCGTTTCCCTGCTGGTGCTGGTCATCGGTCTTCGAATCGCGCGGTGGATGGCCAACGCGGCCGGGCGCGGCCTCACCCGGGCATCGGTCGAGCCCACCGCGGCGATGTTCCTGCGCAAGGTTGCCTACGTGATACTCATGGTGGTGCTGGTGCTGGCCGTCCTGCAGGGGATCTTTGGCGTTGCACCGACTTCCCTGATCGCGGTTCTGGGCGCAGCCGGCCTCGCGATCGGCCTGGCCATGAAGGATTCGCTCTCCAACGTCGCCGCAGGCGTGATGCTGGTCACCTTGAAGCCATTCCGCGTGGGAAACATCGTCACCATTGCCGGGGAAACCGGCAAGGTGGAGTCGGTGAGCATCTTCCAGACCGTGCTGCGCGGTGCAGACAACCAGACGATTGTCCTACCCAACAGCCTGATCACGACCGATTCGATCATCAACCTCACGCCCGATGTCATGCGCCGCGTGGAACTGGTGATCGGCATCGGCTACAGCGACGACATCGACGCCGCGCGAGCGGCCGCACTGGAGGTGATGCACGCCGACGAACGCATCCTCACCGAGCCGCCGCCCGACGTGCTGGTTTACGCGCTCGGGGACAATAGCGTCGACCTGGGCATACGCTGCCACGTCGCCAATGCGGATTTCTTCATCACCAAGTGCGAGCTGACCGAACGGGTCAAGAAGGCGTTCGACCGGATCGGGGTCAGCATCCCCTCCCCGCAACGCGACGTGCACATGTACCACCATGTCGCAGCCGGAAACGCGACAGGGACCGACGGTGGCCCCGAGTACCGGCTGGTCGCGGTGCAGCCATCAAGCGCCAACCCGACCACCATGCTCGACGACAGGGCGCACAAGCCAAGCGCCGATCCGGAATAGAAGCAACCGGCACGCGGCCGTTACAGCCCCGAGAGTTCGCCCATGAACCTGCGGTAGTGGCGTAGTTCGTCGATCGAATCACGCACGTCGCTGAGGGCGGTATGGCTGGATTGCTTGGTCACCCCAGCGGCCACTGAAGGCGCCCAGCGCTTGGCCAACTCCTTCAGCGTACTGACGTCGAGGTTGCGGTAGTGGAAGAACTGTTCCAGCCGCGGCATCTGCCGGTGCAGGAAACGGCGGTCCTGGCAGATCGAATTGCCGCACATCGGCGATGCGCCCGCTGGCAGCCACTGGACCAGGAAGGCCACGGTCTGCGCTTCGGCCTGGCCGAGCTTCACCCGGCTGTCCAGCACGCGCTGCCAAAGGCCCGACTGGCGGTGCTGGTTGCGATTCCATTCGTCCATCGCCTCCAGGGTGGGCAGTGCATGATGGATGGCAAATTCAGGCCCTTCGGCGAGGATCTCGAGCCGCGAGTCTGTCACTACCGTCGCGATCTCGATGATCGAGTCGTTGTCGGTGTCCAGCCCGGTCATCTCCAGGTCGATCCAGACCAGCCGGTCACCGTGGGCATTGCTTGAAGTCATTCGTGCGCCATGCGTGCGGAAAGTGTCGCATCATAACGCAGCTGAAAAAGGCCCTGACATGCTCGAGAACTCACCCTACGCCATCCTCACCGCCATGCTCGCGCCGGCGTTCTTCCTGACCGCCACGGCGTCCCTGCTGCTGTCGGCCAATGCGCGGCTGACACGCATCATCGACCGCGCGCGCACCCTGCTTCGCCAGCTGGCGGAAGTCGATGCCGAACACCCGGACGAGCGCGCCACGCTCGAGCGCCGGATAGCGCTGCAGCGTCGCCGCAGCCTGATCATCCTGCGCGCAGGCCAGCTGCTGTATGCCGCCATCAGTTTCTTCGTTGGCACCAGCCTGGCCGTCGCGGCTGACACATTGTTCGATCATCGCCTGAGCCAGCTGCCGACGCTCCTGGCGGCACTCGGCGTGCTGGCGATGTTCGCCGCCAGCCTGCTGCTGGCGCGCGAGTCCACATTGGCGGTCACGGCGATCAACGAAGAAATGGACCATCGCCAGCCG
>JBDNHW010000105.1:0-7245 GCA_041688625.1 Pseudoxanthomonas sp. | reverse complement strand
CCTTTTCGGGACGACCGAAGGAAGTCCCCTTTTCGGGACGACCGAAGGAAGTCCCCTTTTCGGGACGACCGAAGGAAGTCCCCTTTTCGGGACGACCGAAGGAAGTCCCCTTTTCGGGACGACCGAAGGAAGTCCCCTTTTGGGACGACCGAAGGAAGTCCCGTTTTGCGACGCCCGAAGGAAGTCCCGTTTTGGGACGCCCCTGGTGCCGGGCTTTTTTGGTGTGGGCGCAGAGCAGAAGGAACGGGGAACGGGGAATGAAAGTCTGAGAGGGTGCCAGGTTCGGAATCCACGGGCGCGCGGGGTGCCCCCCGCTTCAAACCGTGTGCCTCTGGTGGAACGGTGCCGGTCTGCACGCGCCGCCACATTCCCCGTTCCCCATTCCCAGTTCCCAGTTCCCAGTTCCCAGTTCCCCGCACTACCGGAACAGCGTCTCCGGATACTCCGGCTTCTGCTGCCGGGCCAGCAGCTGCTGCAGGCCTTCGCTCGGGCTCAGGTCGCCGTGCAGCACGTCGCGCACGGCGCTGGAGATGGGCAGTTCGATGCCCAATCGCTCGGCCAGGCGCATCACTTCGTCGGCGGTCTGGACCGATTCGACCACCTGGCCGATTTCGCGCACCGCATCGTCCAGCGACTGGCCCCGGCCCAGCGCCAGTCCCAGGCGCCGGTTGCGCGACAGGTCGCCGGTGCAGGTCAGCACCAGGTCGCCCAGGCCGGCAAGGCCCATCAGGGTCTCCGGGCGCGCGCCCAGCGCCGCCGACAGCCGCAGCATCTCGTTGAGGCCGCGGGTGATCAGGCCGGCGCGCGCGTTCAATCCCAGCTGCATGCCGTCGGCCACGCCGGTGGCGACCGCGAGCACGTTCTTCATCGCACCACCCAGCTCGGCGCCGATCATGTCCTCGCCGGTGTAGGCGCGGAATTCCGGCCCGTGCAGCACCTCGGCCACCACCTGGGCGAAGGCCGCCTCATGGCTGTGCACGGTCAAGGCCGTCGGCAGCCCCTGCGCCACTTCCTTGGCGAACGACGGGCCGGTGACCACCGCCAGCGGCACGTCGGGTCCCAGCAGGTCCTCGGCGACCTCATGCAGGAATCGCCCCGACCCCGGTTCGAAACCCTTGGTCGCCCACGCCACCCCGGCTGCGGCCGGTCGCAGCGGGGCCAGCGCCTGCAGGGTTTCAGTGAATGCGTGCGAAGGCACCACCACCAGCACCAGTTCGGCCTCGCGCAGGGCGAGGGCCATATCGGTAGTGGCGCGCAGGGTGTCCGGCAGCACGATGCCCGGCAGGTAGCGCCGGTTCTCATGCTCGCGGTCGATACCGGCGGTGCCCTGGGCATCGCGCCCCCACAGCGTGACCGCGTGGCCATGACGCGCCACCAGCGCGCCCAACGCCGTGCCCCAGGAGCCGGCACCCAGCACGGTGATCTTCAAACCATCCCCCATACCGTCGTCCCCTTGCGGCAACTGGAGAACCGGGCACGATCGGCGGGACCGCCGCGACCGCAGCGGCCTGCCATCGGACCTGGCGTCGCGATCCTCAGGCGTTGCCGGCCGGCTCGGCCTGGTCCAGGTCGCCAGATTCCGCCTGCGCGGCACGCTGGCGCAGGGTCTCGGCGTACAGGCCGTCGAAGTTGATCGGCTGCAGGAAGAACGGCGGGAAGCCGCCGGCCTGGATCAGGTCGCTCAGCAGCTGGCGCACGTACGGGAACAGGATGTTCGGGCACTGGGTACCGAGCAGTCCGTCGATCGCCTGCGGCTCCAGGCCGGCCAGGCCGAACACGCCCGCCTGCTGCACTTCGGCCACGTAGGCCGTCTTCTCTCCGGTCTTGCAGGTCAGGGTGACGGCGAGGACCACTTCGAACGCCGTCTCGCTCAGGCGCTGCACGCGCTGGTTGAGGTTGAGCTGCAGCTCCGGCTGCACGTTCTCGCCGAAGATCGCCGGTGCGCCGGGCACTTCGAACGACACGTCCTTGACATAGATTTTTTCGACGCTGAATGAAGGGCCAGCGGCTTCGGCGGGCACGGCGGCGCCGTTGGTGGTTTCGTCGGACATGGGAGGACTCCGGTAGGCTCAGATGAGTTGGATGAGAATGGATGGGACCGGCACGGGCGGCTGGGCAGTGACCAGGCGCGGGGCAGTCGGCGATTGTCTCATGGGATGGCGACGCGGCCCGGACGGATCAAGACCGGGGGCGCGGAGCCGGCGGCTTCAGCGGCCCTTGACCAGCGGCAGGTCGGCCGCCTGCCAGGCGGCGATGCCGCCTTCAAGCGAGTACACGTTCTCGAAGCCGGCCTTCTTCAGGCGCTTGGCCGCCGAGCCGGATCCCTGGCCACTGCGGCAGACCACCACCACCGGCAAGGCCTTGGCCGCGCTGAGCAGCTTGCTCTCCGGATCGAACTGGCTCGGGGTCACGTTGCGGCTGCCCGGGATGTGGCCTTTCTCGAAGTCGCCTGTCGCCGACAGGTCCACGACCAGCGCGTTGTCGCGGTTGATCAGCGAGGTCAGCTCGCCCGGGCGCAGCGACTTGTAGCCGCGGAACAGGCGCGCCACCTCGTTGATGATGATCGCCACCGTGAGGCCGGCCAGGGCCAGCGACAGCATCGGCGATGAGGCGACGAACGCCTGCAGTTGTTCGGAATTCACGGGAGTGGGCGGCTACGAATTGCGGGCCGCGATTGTCGCATGGGCAGGCAGGAGCGGACAGGGAAGCGCACCGTAGCGCGGTGACCGGTCCGTTTGTCGTGGCGTCAGGAGCTCGATCCTCAGCCGGCGCTGAAGAAGACCCCGCTCATTGGCCGTCCCAGAAATCGGGCAGCCCGGTGGCAAGCCACCAGCGACGCGCCTGCGGATCCCACCGCCACTCCTCGCGGTAGCGCAGGCTGCGCTCGGACATCGTGTGTCTGTTGATGACTCGAAGGTCCACGTTGCGGACGACGCTGCCCTCGGCGGTACGTTCGGTGGTGCGGTCGGTGTAGCCGGACACCTGGACCTGCTGGTAGCGCTCCATGGCCAGTTCGGTCATCGGGTGCGCCTCGCGGTACTCAGGGTCGACCAGCTGCCAGGCCTCCTCGAACTCGCCCCAGCGGATTGCGCTGGAGTACGCGGACTGGATCTGTTCCAGCTGGCGGCCCTGCTTGCGTGTGCCCTGCGCATCGGCGGTCGGCGCGCCTGCCAGCAGCAGCAAAAACAGCATGATCGTGCCCGGCAACCTGTACATGTGACGATCCGCCCTCAAGCCCTGAGGCCGCATCCTAACCATTGGCGATGGCCACGTAGCGGGCAGCCAGCGTCGCGGCCGCCGCGCCTTCAGCAAGCACGACCTGGGCTTGCATGTGGATGCTGGCGCGTCCGGACTGCTTGAGCGTGTCCAGGAAGGACGCCCAAGCCTGTCCCGGCGCCAGCTCGGCGCGTGCATGCAGGTCGCCATACACCGGCGCGCGGTAGCGCACCTGGCTGTCGGCCACGAACACGTCGGCGCGGATCCCGGCCAGTTCCAGTTCGACCATCACCAGACTCCAGGCGCTGAAGGTCATCAACGACGTCATGCTGCCGCCAAAAGCGCTGCCCTTGTCGTTCACGTTGAGCGCCAGCGGCGCGTGCATTTCCAGCGTCTGGCCATCGCAGCGGCCGAAAGCGAAGCCCATCGCCACCACCGGGGGCATGCTGTCGGCGAGCGTGCGCACGTGCTGCAGCGGTCCGTGCACGGTGGCCAGTCCCCGCCTCATCGACCTGCATTCATCTGAGATGATCCACCCATGGCCTTCGCCGAACCGCCCGGATGGTACGTCATCTCCCTGCGCCCGCAGGGCCAGCACGGCGCCTTGCGCCGCGCCGCCGCCTGCCACGGCGCACGGCTGGTCGCGCTTTCGCCCTGGCGTATCGAACCGGTGGACGACGCCGCGGCGCGCGAGGCGCTGGCGGCCGCTGCGGGCGCATCGCGGGTGCTGTTCACCAGCCCGGCGGCGGTGCGCGCCGCGGCCCGGCTGCAGCCGCTGCGCCGCGTGCGGGGACAGCACTGGATCGCGGTCGGCCGCGGCACCGCGGCGGCCCTGCGCAAGGCCGGCGTGGATGACGTGGAATGTCCGGCGCGGATGGACAGCGAAGGGGTGCTGGCCCTGCCCTCGCTGGCCCTGCCCTCGCTGGCCGTGCCGTCGCTGGCCGTGCCCTATCTGGGAGTTCCCGAGGGCGTGGATGTCGGCCTGGTCACGGCGCCAGCAGGCCGCGGCCTGCTGGCGTCCACGCTCGAGGGCCGCGGCGCCCGGGTGCTGCGCGCCGATGTCTACCGGCGCGTGCCGGTGGCGCTGCCCGCGCGCACGCTGGCCCGGCTGCGCAGCCTGGACGCGCCTGCGTGCCTGGCGCTGACCAGCGAGGCCGCACTGGCCCGGGTGTTGACCGAAGTCCCGGCAGACCTTGCGGCCCTGCTCCGCAGCGTGCCGGCGGTGGCCGCCAGCGAACGCCTCCGGCAGCGCGCGCTCGAACTGGGGATGCAGCGGGTCGAGCGGGCGCAGGGGCCGCTGCCGGCGCAGCTCCTTGCCGCCATGCTGCAGCGCTTCCGTTAGCATCTGCATCACCGCTCAGGGCAGGCCTCGCTCGCCTCCACAGGATCCAGCTTGGACGACTCCGCCACTGCCACCCCGACCAAGCGCCGCCTGCGCACGATGGCGGTCGTCGTGTTCGTGCTGCTCGTGCTTGGCCTGCTGGGCTGGCGCGCCTGGGTGGAATGGCAGGCCCACCAGGCGCGGCTGCAGTCGGTAGCGCAACAGTCCGAGCAGCGCGTGCAGGCGCTGGAGCAGCGTATCGAGGTCGTGCGCCGGGACCAGCGCGCGCAGACGCAGCGAATCCAGGACGCCGCCTCGACCAACCGCGTCCTGCGCGACGAGGTGCTTGGGCTGAGCCAGCGCAACGCCCTGATCGAAGAAAGCGTGGCCGAACTCGCCAGCGCCACGCTCGCCGGCCCGCAGGCCCTGCGCCTGGACGAAGTCGAGCTGCTGCTGGGGCAGGGAATGCAGCGGCTGGCAGTCGCCCGCGACGTGGAAGGCGCGCGGCGCGCCTATGTCCTGGCGGCCGGCGTACTGGAAGGCGTCGACGACCCTGGCCTGCTCAACCTGCGCCAGGCGCTGGCGCAGGAACGTGCGGCGCTCGAGGCGCTGGGCGCCGGTCCGCAGGCGGCCATCCAGGCGCGCCTGCAGGCCTTCTCCAACGCCCTGCCCGCCCTCCAGCGCAGGAGCGCCGATTCCGCTGCGCAGCGCCCGGCGTGGCAGCGCGCGCTGGCCCCGCTGGTCGACGTGCGGCCCGCGCGCGGCGACACCGTGATCGCCCCCGGTGAGCGGGCGGCCGGTACGGCCGCGCTGCAGATCGAACTGAGCCTGGCCCGCGCGGCACTGGAGCGCGGCGACCCCAGGGACTTCCGCGCCGCCCTGGATCGCGTCGATGCCTGGCTGCAGCGGCTGTGGCCTGACGGCCCGGCCCGGCGCAAGCTCCGAGCGGACCTTGCATCGATGCGATCGGCGCCGCTACAGCCGACCGTGCCGGAACTGGGCACCACGCTGGAACAGCTGCGCATGCTGCGCAACGCTGCCGCCGCCGAGCCTGGCAACAGGCAACCACCCGTGGCCCTGCCCCGGCAGGACCCCGCCGAAACCGGGACCAACCGATGAAACTGTTTCGAACGGTAGTGCTGCTGTTGCTGATCTTCGCCCTGGGCGTGGTGGGTTCACAGTGGCTGGGCCGCGACGCGACCCGCGACCTAGGCGAGGTGTTCGTGCGCGTCGCCGGTTACGATTTCAGCGCAACGCTGCCGGGTGCGGTGCTGACGCTGGCGCTGGCGATATTGCTTCTGTGGCTGCTGTGGACCCTGCTGGCGTTGCCGTTCCGTGCCTGGGGGCGGCACCAGCGCAAGCAGGCGCGAGCGCGACTGACCAACGGGCTCGAGGCGCTGCATGCAGGCTATTGGCAGCGCGCGCAGAAACAGTTGGACCGGGCCGCCGACGACCGCGAGGTCGGAACCGTCGCACGCACCGGCGCGTTGCGCGCCGCCGACGCGCGCGGTGACCAGGCGGCGGTGCAGCGGCACCTGGCCGAGCTGGCCCAGCGCAACCCGACCACCCATGCGCTGGCCGTGGCGGACCGGGCGCTGGCCGCGCAGCGTCCGGATGAAGCGCTTTCTGCCCTTGATTTTCCGGCTGCCCAGCCGCTGCCACCGCGCGGGCTGCTGCTGCGCGCGCAGGCACTGGCCGCAAGCCGGCGCGCCGGCGAGGCCTATGGCCTGCTCGGTGCGCTGAAGCAGCAGCAGGCGCTATCGGCCGAGCACCTGTCCAGGCTGGAGTCCGAACTCGCGACGCAGGCGATGGCCGAGGCAGTCGACGCCAATGCCTTGGCCGAGTGCTGGGACACCTTGCCCAAACCACTGCGTACCGAGCGTGCTGTCGTCTCCGCCTACGCCGAGCGCGCTGCCGGCCTGCGCTGGGACGACGCGGCGGCCCACAGCCTCGAGCACGCTGTCGATGCACGCTGGGACGAGACCCTGGTCAGCCTGTACGGATCGCTGCCCATCGGCCGGCTGGATTCGCGTCGCAGCAGTGCCCAGCGCTGGCTGCAGAGCCATCCGGACAGTCCGGCGCTGCTGGTGACCCTGGCACGGCTGGCACGGCAGCAGGGACAGTGGCCGCAGGCGCAGGACTTCCTGCACCGCGCGCTGGCCCAGGGGGCGGGTGCCGACGCCTGGGAAGAGCTCGGACACGGCTTCAGCGCCGCCGGCGAGGAGATGCTGGCCCGCCGCAGCTATGCCAATGCGCTGGACGCGCTGCGTGGCGTGCCGGCCGGCGACCTGCCCGGCCGTGACATGCGCCAGCAGATCCAGGACCAGGCCGTGGTCGAGGAGCGCGACGAGCACGGCGTGCCGCGCCTGCGCCAGTAGCACCCGGATCGGTCAGCCCTTGCACACGCACCGGTAAGTCAGCCACCCGAGCAGGGGCAGCAGCCCCACCGGCCACAGTCGGGCGGCTGCCAGCAGCACCTCGATCATGCCGCTCCAGCCGGCGCGCATCGCCACCGCCAGCCTTGAGGACAAACCCGGTCCGCTGTCGCGCGCGGCCGTTCTGCCCCATCCCTTTGCGAAGCAAGGGGAGGGTTGGGGAGGGGTGCCGTTGGCGCAGACCTGGACGTGATTCTTGCCCGCGGTCCCAGGTCAGGATCAGGAGCACCCCTCCTCGATCCTCCCCTGCTGCGCAAGGGAGGAGGCAAAGCT
>JBDNHW010000104.1:0-21254 GCA_041688625.1 Pseudoxanthomonas sp. | reverse complement strand
GGCGGCTAAAATCCGTCCCGCAGGTCAGTACCGCCGTCGTTCAGGACGCCGGCCACCTGCTGCACCAGGACCAGCCTGGGGCGCTGACCACCCTGATCGAAAACTTCCTCACGGGGTGATGGCCTACACTGAAAGTGCCGGCTCTACGCGACCCTGAGTTTTTTTGCGCCTACGAGGGGGAGCCAACATGACCGAGCCATTCCATAACCCGCAAGACAACTTTCGCCGTATTCTGACGCGCAACGTCAGCCTGCCGCTGGGCATGGGCGCGCTCAGCACGGCACTTTTTGTCGGCCTCATCTTATTTCTCCTGTCGACACTGGACTGGGTGGACCACACCCAGCGCGTCATCAACAAGGCCAACGAAGTATCGAAGCTGCCCGTCGAAATGTCGTCCGGCATGCGCGGCTTCCTGGTCACCGGCGATGAAAGCTTTCTGCAGCCTTATGACATCGCCAAGGCACAGCTGGGCGGTGAGATGAAGTCCCTGATGGAACTGGTCAGCGACAACCCGGCCCAGGTTGACCGCCTCAAGCGCATTGGCAAGCTGCAGTCCCGCTGGAACGAATTTGCGCAAAAGGTCATTGAGGCACGCCGCAACAAGCAGGAATTCCAGGAGGCCATCCGTGCCGGCTTGGGCAAGAGGCTCTCCGATGAAACGCGCCGTGAGTTCCTCGGCTTCATCAACACCGAACAGTTGCTGCTGCAGGAGCGCACCGAAGACGCGCGCAGCGCCACCTTGTGGATCATCGTCGGCTATCTGGTCTTTACGCTGGGCGTCAGCGGCTTGCTGGCCTTTTTGGGCCGCCGCGATCTGCTGCGCCTGTCGGCGACCTACGGTCTGGCGCTCAAGCGGCAGGCCGACGATGCCGAAGTGCTACAGGAAGTGGCCTGGCTGCGCAGCGGTCAGACCCGGCTGGCCGAGCAGATGATCGGCCAGCAGGCGCTGGCGCCGCTGGGCCGCAGTTCGCTGGACTTCCTCGCGCATTACCTGGATGTCGCGGTCGCGGCCCTGTACGTGCGCGAAGACACTGGCAGCCTGCGGCGCATCGCGGCCTATGGCTTCAGCAAGAACAACGAGGACAGGCCGCAGTCGTTTTACAGCGCCGAGGGCCTGATCGGCCAGGCCACGCTCGAAAACCGCGTGCTGCAGCTTGACGACCTGCCTGACAGCTACCTGACCATCAGCTCCGGCCTGGGCCAGGCCGCGCCACGTCATGTGTTGATTGTTCCGGTGACGCATGACGGCGAGGTCAACGGCGTCGCCGAACTGGCATTCCTGCGCGAGCTGGGCAAACGCGATCTGGAGTTCGTCAAGCTGGTCGCCGAGAGCCTGGGCACAGCCATTCACGGCGCGCTGGTACGCGAACGGGTGCAGAACCTGCTGGCGGAAACACAGCAGCTCAACGAAGAACTGCAAGTCCAGCAGGAAGAGCTGCGCACCTCCAACGAGGAACTCGAAGAACAGTCGCGCGTACTCCAGGAGTCGCAGACCAACCTGGAAAACCAGCAGGCGGAACTCGAGCAGACCAATAAACAACTGGCCGGGCAGGCCTTGTCGCTGGACCAGAAAAACGGCGCGCTCAATCTGGCGCAAACCCAGCTGGAGAGCCGCGCCGAGGAACTGAGCCGGGCCAGCCGCTACAAGACCGAGTTTGTGACCAACATGTCGCACGAGTTGCGCACGCCGCTCAACAGCTCGCTGATCCTGGCCAAGCTGCTCGGCGACAACCCCCAGGGCAATCTGAGCAAAGAACAGGTCAAGTTTGCGCATTCGATTTATGCCGCCGGCAACGACCTGCTGGACCTGATCAACGACATTCTCGACATCTCCAAGGTGGAAGCCGGAAAACTTGAACTTTCGCCCGAGGAGATCTTTTTGGGCGAAATGGTGGGCACCCTGAAAAGCACCTTTGAGCCCATGGCCAGCCAAAAGCGGCTGCGCTTTGAAGTCAGCATCGATCCGGGCACACCGGCCACGCTGGTGACCGACCGGCAGCGTGTCGAGCAAATCCTCAAGAACCTGCTCTCCAACGCCATCAAGTTCACCGAGACAGGCGAAGTCAGCCTTACGGTGTCCACCCAGCCCGGGGGGCAGGTCGCCTTTTCCGTGCAGGACTCGGGCATCGGCATTGCGCCTGACCAGCAACAGCTTATTTTCGATGCCTTCCACCAGGCCGACGGGACCACCAGCCGGCGCCACGGCGGGCCGAACCGGCGCTGGGGAGCCGCTACAGCGTGCGCAGCATTCCGACCCTGGTCCTGCTGGCCGGTGGCCGCGAGCTGGCCCGCAGGCCCGGCGCCATCGGCGCGCCGGAGATCGTGCAGTGGTCGATGGATGCGCTGCAGGCACGCAGTGTCTAGCGGAGCGGAGCAGGTTGCTGCTGGAGAGTCACGAGACGCCTTGCCGTAGCGATCGGATTACATAATATGCATTATGCGAAGTAAAGGCTCTGGCAATTGGTGGGTCGAGTTCGGCTCGGGCTGGGCTTGTGCATGACCGGCCACCGTTTCTGCGCAGCGCTCCCAAGTGGGCTTGACACTGCAGATGCCAGGTACGGCACACGCTCGACCGCAGGGACAAAACCGCGCTCTGCACTGATGCAGTTACAGAGGTTGTTGGCGTGCACTCAGGCATGCAGAGGCGCGTTGTGTTTCCCAATCGGTTGCTCTGGCACTAAGCGAGCTCACGCCCAGCCACGTGCGTATCGCGCACGCGGTTGGCGTGAACCTCGCCCCGTGGGGTGACGATTCTGGGTCGCGTGCTTGGACGCTGGACAAGCCTTGGCCCTGGTCAAACAGCATTGCCCATGCGCAAGGTCCAGTGATGGACCTGGCCGTCGTCGCTCAGCTCGATCCGGCCTGGATCGCCAGGCACGGCTTGGCCGTCGAGATTCGAGGACGACACGCCACTCTGGACGTGCCCGGAATTGTCGACTTCCAGTTCGTAACGGGTGGATCCGTGTCGATAGACCAGGCTGAAACCTGGCCATGCTGCGGGGATGCAGGGCGCCATCTGCAGTGTCTGCCCCTGCAAACGGAAGCCGAGGATGGCTTCGAGCCCGGCGCGATACAGCCAGCCGCCCGAACCCGTGTACCAGGTCCAGCCGCCCCTGCCAACGTGCGGGGCCACCGAGTACACATCGGCGCAGGCGACGTAGGGCTCGACCCGGTAGCGGGCGAGCTTGTCCGGCGAATCGGAATGACCGATCGGATTGAGCATCGAGAACAATGCGCCGGCGTGGTCGCCCTGCCCCAGGACAGCGAAAGCGAAGACCGACCAGATCGCGCCGTGGGTATATTGCCCGCCGTTCTCGCGCAGGCCAGGCGGGTAGCCCTTGATGTAGCCCGGCTCGGTGGGACCGTCGTCGAACGGCGGGGTGAACAGCAACGCCAGGGCCTCCTCCGACAGCAACAGGTGTTCGCGCACCGACTGCATCGCCTGCGCGACATGCGCACGATCCGAGGCGCCCGCCATTGCGCTCCAGGACTGGGCGATGGTGTCGATCCTGCACTCCTGGCTCTGGGCCGAACCCAGCGGCGTGCCGTCGTCGTAATAGCCGCGGCGATACCACTGTCCATCCCAGCCGGCGGCTTCGACCGTCTTGCGCAGCGCTGCGGCATGCTCGCGCCAGCGCGCGGCGCGCGTGTCGTCGCCACGCGCCTCGGCGAACTGCGTGTAGGTGTCGATCGTGGCCACCAGCAGCCAGACCAGCCAGACGCTTTCGCCGCGCCCCTCATCACCGACGCTGTTCATGCCGTCGTTCCAGTCGCCGGTGCCGATCAGCGGCAGGTGGTGCGCGCCCACTTCCAGACTGATGTCGATCGCGCGCGCACCGTGCTCGTAGACGCTGGCGGATTCGTCGCTGGTCCCGGGCTTGAAGAACGCTTCGTGCTGCTCGTCCTTGAGTACATCCCCTTCCAGGAACGCCGTGCATTCGTCGAGCATCGCCGCGTCGCCGGTGGTGAGGATGTACTGCGCGGCGACGTACGGCAGCCACAGCCGGTCGTCGCTCATCCGGGTGCGGACGCCCTGCCCGGCTGGCGGCAGCCACCAGTGCTGGACGTCGCCTTCGGGGAACTGGCGTCCGGCCGAGCGCACGATATGCTCGCGTGCCAGCGCCGGACGCGCAACGCACAGCGACATCACGTCCTGCAGCTGGTCGCGGAAGCCGTAGGCGCCGCTGGACTGGTAGTAGGCGCTGCGTGCCCAGACCCGGCAGCCGAGCGACTGGTACAGCAGCCAGTCGTTGACCATGATGTCCAGCGCACGATCGGGCGTCTTGACCTGGACGGTGTCGAGCACGTCGTCCCAGTGCTCGCGGACCTGCGCAAGGACTTTGTCCGGGTCGGCGTCGCGGTAACGGCGGACCAGATCCTGCGCCGCCTGGGTCGAATCCGCATCGCCAAGCACGAACTGCAGTTCCACCTGCTGGTCCGCTGCCAAGGTCACATGGGTCTGCAATGCACCGCAGGGATCAAGCCCCGCGCCGGTCCGCCCGGAGAGCGACGCAGCCGACAGCGCCTGCGGCTTGTCGATCGCGCCGTAGCGGCCAAGGAATTCTCCACGGTCCCCGCTGCAGGACGTTTGCGCGCCGCCCAGGTCGATGAAGGCCACTCGCTCGCCGAACTCCGCACGCCAGGTATTGCGCGCGAACAGCGCGCCAGTCGCCTGGTCCCGCCCGCTGACCACGTACGGCGCGCTGTTGCTGCCGTTGGGCGCCAGTGCCCAGCGCACGTAGCCGGTCACCGCCAGCCGGCGGGCGCGGCCGGAGCGGTTGTGCAGCCGCAGGCGCGAGAGCTTGATGCTGTCGGCCATCGGAACGTACTGCAGGAGGTCGGCCTCGATCCCGTGCGCGTGGTGCGAAAAGCGGCTCCAGCCCTTGCCGTGGGTGACCCCGTAGCACGCACCGTCGACGCGGATCGGCGCGGCGGTCGCCGACCACAGTTCGCCGCTGTCCTCGTCGCGCAGGTAGAGCACTTCGTTGGGCGCATCGGTCACCGGATCGTTGGGCCAGGGCGTCAGCGGGTTCTGCTGGCTGTTCCGCGACCAGGTGTAGCCGCCGCCCTCGGCCGAGGCGATGAAACCGAAATCCGGATTGGCCACCACATTGATCCATGGCGCCGGGGTGCACCCGCCGTCGTCCAGGTCGATGCGGTATTCACGGCCCTCGGCGGCGAAACCGCCGATGCCATTGCCGAATTCCAGCGTGCCGTTGATCGACCCCGGCCAAGGCGCGAACGTGGCAGCCGCGTCCGCGGCTTCGGTTGCATTCGCGACCAGCTGTGGCGCTTCCGGCGCGGTGGAATATCCAATGCCGTCTGCCGAATGGCGTGCTTCCCCGGGAATCGCATCGCTTCCTTCGCTGACCAGGACCACGCGGGCTGCCCGGGTCAGGCCATCCAGGAAGGCGTCATCGAGCTGATCCTGGCGGAGTACGAAACCTTCCGCTTTGGCGACCTCGCCATCGTCACTGGCGGCCGCCTGCGCTTCCTGCAGCGACCGCAGTTGCCGCTGCAGGGCCACGGCGGCGTCGCCACCTGAGGTGACCAGCAGCACCACATCCACGCCCAGCCAGTGCTGGCGCCAGCGATGCTGGGCCAGCAGCAGGGCCTCTGCAGCCTGGGTTCCGCCGGCGTCGGCGATGCGCAGCAACACGATCGGGCGGTCGCCGGAAATTCCATGGCCCCACAGCACCGGTGCCCCGCCGGCACCGCGACCCAGCGCATCGGGCGCTGCACGCCAGTCCGGATCCGCGTACAGCAATGGTGCCAGCCAGCGATTCCAGGGGGCCATGTCGCCATCTTCCGTCGAGGGCCGCTGCACCCCGTCGCTGTCCACCGCCCCGGTGCCGCGCCTGAAACAGGCATCGGCGCTGGCGGAGGTCAGGTGCGCGGCAGTACCTGCCAGTTGCTCCCGCGTGCTCGCGGCCAATGTCCAGAAATCGACGTGGACCGAGGCACCGGCCGCGATCCGCACCCGGGTGCGCAGGCTGAAGACCGGATCAAGCACGGTGCCGACCGTGTTCGACAGCATGCTTCCAGGTTGCAGGGCGTCGGCGTCGGGCAGCCGCTTGCCGCGCCCCAGGAAGCGCGCGCGATCGGTCTCGTATTGGTGGGGAGTCGAATCCTCGGCAGACAGCGCCACTGGCACGACGATCCGGTGTCCGGCCCACAGGTCGGCATCGTCTGGGCTGCGCTTGCGCCGGGTCGCCAGCAGGAGTTCGCCTTCAGCGTCCCAATGGGTCTGCACGAACAGCTTGGCAAAGGCCGGATGGCTGGCGTCCGCGGCTGCAGACCCGAGCACCAGTTCGGCGTAGGAGGTCAATTCGATCTCGCGCGCGGAGTCGCTCGAGTTGTGCAGGGTAATCCGGCGCACTTCTGCATCCAGCGGGTCGGCCACGGCCACGACGAGCGTGGCGGCCACGCCATCGCGCTCACCGCTGAAGGCCGCATGGCCGCGATCGAGGACCGCGCCCTGCCCTTCATTGTCGGCGCCAAGCGGCTGCCGCGCGGGCGACCAGAGCGCACCGCTGTCCAGGTCGCGCAGCAGGATGAAGCTGCCCCAGTCATCGCAGGTGGGATCTTCGCGCCAGCGCGTGATCGCCTGGTCGCGCCAGTGGCTGTAACCGGCGCCGGCTTCGGTCAGCATCACCGAATACCGGCCGTTGCCGAACAGTCGCACGGGCCTGCCAACTGCCATGGGCTGCGGGGATGGCGAGGTCGGCATTGCGGGTTACCTCCTGGATTCGACGGTTGCGCAGAGCCCCCGCGCTCCGGCAGTGTGCCGCGATGACGGGACAGGTGGAGTGAATTCAGTCAAATGAGACAGGCGCCGATAGCGCCGCGCTCACGGCGCGCCTGGCGGCCGTGCGCTATCGTCGGCGGCGATGGGATCCCGCCCCGACCTCTCCGATCAGTCCCTCCCCGATCCGGCATGGCCGGCCGACGACGAGGCGTTGCTGGACATGCTGCAGCGTGCGGCGTTCGCCTATTTCCCGGAGCAGCTCAACCACGACAATGGGCTGGTCGCCGACACCTCGCGCGACAACAGCCCGATCAGCATCGCCGTGGTCGGGTTCGCGCTGTCGGCGTATCCGGTGGCGGTCGAGCGCGGGTGGATGTCGCGCGATGAAGCGGTGCAATGCAGCCTGGCAGCGCTGCGGTTTTTTCGCGATTGCGACCAGAGCGGCGGCGCCGAGGCGACCGGATACAAGGGCTTCTTCTACCACTTCCTGGATGCGCAAACCGGGACGCGTGTGTGGCGCTCGGAACTGTCGATGATCGATAGCGCGCTGCTGATCGCCGGCGCATTGACGGCCACGATGTATTTCGATGCCGACACGCTGCAGGAGACGGAACTGCGGGTGATCGCCGACGCCCTGTATTTGCGCATCGACTGGCGCTGGGCACAGAACGGCGGCGGCGCGATCATGCAGGGCTGGAAGCCGGAATCGGGTTTCCTGAATTACGGCTGGGAAGGCTACAGCGAAGCCATCGTGCTTTACGCCCTGGCGATGGGTTCGCCGACCCATCCGGTACCGGGCGACTGCTATGACGCCTGGACGATGACCTACCAGTGGGAAAACCTTTACGGCCACAACTATCTCTACGCCGGGCCATTGTTCGTGCACCAGTTTCCGCATGCCTGGGTAGACCTGCGCGGCATTTGCGACGCCTTCATGCGCGACAAGCGCTGCGACTATTTCGAGAACAGCCGTCGTGCCGTCCACGTGCAGCGGGAGTACGCGCGGATCAATCCGCGCGGGCATACCGGATTCGACGAGGACTGCTGGGGGTTGAGCGCCGGCGACGGCCCCAGCGACGAACAGCCCGACATCGTGACCGAGCCGCGGCGACTGTTCGGCTATTCGGCGCGCGGCGTGCCATACGGACCCGATGACGGCACCCTGTCCCCACCCGCAGTGCTTGCCTGCCTGCCGTTCGAGCCGGACATCACACTGCACGGCGTGCGTGCCATGCTGCAACGCTATCCGGGCCTCATCCGCGACGGACGAATGGCCAGCGGCATCAATCCCGGTTATCCCATTGACCGCGGAAGAACCTGGATCTCCGAGGGCCATTTCGGCCTGGACCAGGGCATCGTCGCGCTGATGGTCGAAAACCACCGCAGCGGACTGGTCTGGCGGCTGATGCGGCAGTGTCCGTATCTCGTGGCCGGTCTGCGCGCTGGCGGCTTCCGTGGCGGCTGGCTTGATGGTGCTGCGGTCCGGAGGTTGCCATGAACGCACCTTGCGACACCTTCGAGCGCCAGCGCCTTGCCAACGTGCATCCGCCCGGCTGGCGCAATCCTGAGCCGGCCGCGCGCTACCACCTGGTCGTGATTGGCGCCGGTCCGGCCGGCCTGGTCGCTGCCAAGGGCGCGGCCGGACTGGGCGCGCGGGTGGCCCTGATCGAACGCGACCTGATCGGGGGCGACTGCCTCAATGTGGGCTGCGTGCCGTCCAAGGCGCTGATCCGCACGGCGCGGCTGTACGCGGAGATGCGCAATGCCGCCCATTACGGTGCCCGCGCCCCGGACGACGTGCAGGTGGACTTCGCCGCCGCCATGGCGCGCATGCGCCAGCTGCGTGCACGGATCAGCCGGTCGGATTCGATCGCCGCAATGGCCGATGCCGGCATCGATGTGTTCCTGGGCCACGCGCGCTTCGTCTCCGGCGATACCGTGGACGTGGACGGCACCCGGCTGCGCTTCGACAAGGCCGTGATCGCCACCGGCTCGCGCCCGGACATGCCGGACATCCCGGGCCTGGGCGAGATCGACCTGCTGACCAACGAAAACATCTTCGACCTGACCGAACTGCCGCCCCGGCTGCTGGTGATCGGCGGCGGTCCGCTGGGTTGCGAACTGGCCCAGGCGTTCTCGCGTTTCGGCGCCAGCACCATCATCGCCCAGGACATGCCGCTGTTTCTGCCCAAGGAGGAGCGCGACGCCGCGCAGCTGCTCTCGGACGCCTTCGCACGCGACGGTCTCGAAGTGCGCCTCAACACCAAGGTAACTGCCGTGCGGGTGGAAAACGGCGAGAAGATCGTCGACATGGTCAGCGACGACCACCACAGCTCCGTGCCGGTCGATGCGGTCCTGGCCGGTGTAGGCCGCCTGCCGAATGTCGAGGGTATGGACCTGCATCTGGCTGGCGTGGAGACCACCGACAGCGGCGGCGTGCGCGTCGACGACTTCCTGCGCACCAGCAATCGCCGCATCTACGCGGCGGGCGATGCATGCATGGACTACAAATTCACCGACGTCGCCGACGCCACCGCGCGGATCGTGGTGCGCAATGCGCTGTTCCCGGGCCGGCAGCGCGTGAGCGCGCTGACGATTCCGTGGTGTACCTACACCGACCCGGAGATCGCCCATGTCGGGCTGTATGTGCGCCAAGCCAACGAACTCGGAATTCCGGTGCGCACTTTCACCGTGCCGATGCATGAAGTCGACCGCGCGATCCTCGACGGCGAGCAGATCGGCTTCGTCAAGATCCATGTTGCCCAGCGCAGCGACAAGATCCTCGGGGCCACCATCGTGGCCAGCCGTGCCGGCGAGATGATCAACGAAATCACCCTGGCCATGGTCAACGGCATCGGCCTGAACCGGCTGGCCAACGTGATCCACGCCTACCCGACCCAGGCCGAGGCGATCCGCAAGGCCGCCAACGCCTGCAACCGCGAACGCCTGACACCGTTCATCGCCGGCCTGTTGCGCTGGTGGATCAGGCGTTGAGCGTCGATCCGTCCGCTGCATCATCACCTCGTTGAGGCGCTGCGGTGGGTACCGTTCGGGAAACGCGGCGGCAGGTTCGCGTCCGGCCCCGGTGATGGTGGCGCGACTGATACAGTCTCATCCGTATTCATCAGCACTCCCGCGTCCGCGTCCGCGAGGAAGCGCGCTGCAGCACAACGTCCGGGTGCAGGTATCCAGACGCGAAAGTAATTTCAGACACCCCTCAAGACAGGAGAACGTCCCATGGACATCGGCATGATCGGACTCGGCAAGATGGGCGGAAACATGGCCCAACGCCTGCTCGGGGGCGGCCATCGCGTGGTTGGTTTCGACCCGGATGCAGACGCACGCAAGACGCTGGAAGACAAGGGCGGCGAATCGGCCGATTCGCTGCAGGCCCTGGTGGGGAAACTCGAAGGTTCGCGTGCGATCTGGATGATGGTGCCGTCCGGCGAGATCACCGATACGACGGTCGCGGGCCTGCTGCCATTGCTCGAAGGCAACGATATCGTCATCGATGGCGGCAATTCCAACTACAAGGACACCATGCGCCGCGCGGAGCGCCTTGCCGACCAGCAGGTGCACTACGTGGACTGCGGCACCAGCGGCGGCATCTGGGGACTCAGGGAAGGCTACGGGATGATGATCGGCGGGGACGACGATGCGGTCCACCGCCTGCGCCCGATATTCGAGACGCTGGCGCCGGCCAAGGACAAGGGCTGGGGCCATGTCGGCAAGGTCGGCTCTGGACACTTCGTCAAGATGGTCCACAACGGCATCGAGTACGGAATGATGCAGGCCTATGCCGAAGGCTTCTCGATCATGGAGCACAAGAAGGATTTCGCGTTCGATCTGCACCAGGTCGCCCAGATCTGGCGCCATGGCACCGTCATTCGATCCTGGCTGCTGGACCTGACCGCCAATGCCCTGGACAAGAACCCCGAGCTGGACGGCATCGCGCCCTATGTGGACGACTCCGGCGAGGGCCGCTGGACGGTGCAGGAAGCGATCGACCTGGACGTGCCGGCGCCGGTGATCACCCAGTCCTTGATCGAACGCCTGCGCTCGCGCGACAGCGACTCGTTCTCGGACAGGTTGCTGTCGGCGATGCGCAACGAGTTCGGCGGGCATGCGGTCAAGAAGGACTGAATGGCCGCTGCGGCTGCATTGTTTCCCTGAAGGGCGATCGACTTGCGCGCTGTCTAGTTGTCGCCGCCGATGGCTTCGTCGACCACCTGCTGGGCCTGCGCGAGGATTTTTTCGAGGTGCTGCCGATCGCGAAAACTCTCGGCATGGATCCTGTAGATGTCCTCGGTTCCCGACGGCCGTGCCGCGAACCAGCCGCCTTTCGACACCACCTTGATTCCGCCGATCGGCGCGTCGTTGCCAGGCGCCCGGTCCAGGATGGCTTCGATGGCGTCGCCGGCCAACTCCTCCAGTGCGATCGCAGCGGGCGAAAGCTTCGACAACGCTCTCTCTTGCTGCGCGATCGCCGAACAGGTATTCCACCATCACGACCATGTAGTGGTTCGGCGCCAGCAGGCCGCTGGCTCGGGTGACGATTCCGTGGCGGTCGTGGTCGGTATCGCAGGCGAACGCCACGTCGTACTTGTCCTTGAGCCCGATAAGTCGCTGCATTGCGTATTTCGAGGACGGGACCATGCGTATGTTGCCGTCCCAGTCCACGGTCATGAAGCCGAACTGCGGATCGACCTGTTCGCTGATCACCTCCAGGTCGAGCTTGTAACATTCGGCAATCCGCGCCCAGTAGTGCACGCCGGCGCCGCCCAATGGATCCACGCCCAGCTTCAGCCCACCGTTCCGGATCGCGTCGAAATCCACGACCGAGTCCAGATCGGCCACGTAGCTGCCGAGATAATCGTGTTCGCGGGTGCTGTCGGCTACGCGTGCCCTGGCATAGGCGATGCGCTTGACGCCCTTCAGCCCGTTTTCCAGCAACCGGTTGGCTTCGTCCTGGATCCAGCCGGTGACATCGCTGCCGGCCGGCCCGCCGTTGGTCGGGTTGTACTTGAAGCCACCGCTGTCGGGCGGATTGTGCGAGGGCGTGATCACGATTCCGTCGGCCAGGCCGGTATCCCGGTTCGACGATGCCTCGCCCCTCGCCAACTCACCTTGCCGATCGTGTCGCCGTCCGCAACATTTCCGATGGCCCTCACCTGCACGCCTCCGACACCATTGCGCTCAGACGCTGCATGCTCTCGAAGGTCCTCTTGAGCCCCAGCCTGCGCTCGGTGTCGTCACGACGCTTCTTGGCTTTCGCGCAGCGGCCGCCGTCGCGTGCCGCGGAAATGACAGCGCCAGTCGGCCTTCGGGATCGAGCCTTCCTGCTCGAACCCCTGGCCAGGGATCGCAGATAGGCAGATTCCCGCTCGCCCTGCACCTGGATCAGTCGCTGCGCGGCAAGCATTTCCGCGGTGGGTGCCGGTTCCGGCGATGCCTCCCATTGCCTGGCAAGCCGCTCCCCGGTCAAGCATGGCGCGGACTGGTAGCTGACGTCCCGGCCGTTGACACATTTGTAGACGTGCTGTGCGTGAGCCGGGCCGGAAAACAGAACCAGGCAAACCAGCGCTAGAGGCACGGTTTTTTGGTACACGGTGACTACTCCTTCTGGAAATATCCAAAGAGTAGGCAAAGGTGCCCAGGACGTGATGTCGGAAAATGCCGCTTGGCCGCGTAGTCGTCCTGCCGCCACCACCGCGTGTGCTGGCACATGAGACTTTGCCCGCCCGCCCGCCCGCCCGCGGCACGGCAGCCGAAAGGTTTGCCCGCATCAGGTGGTCGTCCCAAGGTGCGTGAAAGCTAGCGAACGATCGCTTCTGCGCGCAGGAACTCCTTGATTTCCTCAGCCAGGAGACCGGGCTGTTCGTGCACCACCCAGTGCGTGGCTTCGGGAATCCGTACGACCACAAGGTCGTCGACGTAATCCAACAGGCCGTCGAGCAGCGCAGGCGGCAGGGCCGTGTCAGCTTCGGCCCAGAGCACCAGGGTTGGAACCCTGACGCGGGTGAGTGCCGGAGGCAACTGCAGGGTCATCACCGTTTCGTCCGCGCTGGTCGGCGGGCGTAGCGGAGACGCCCGGTAATAGTTGAGCGCGCCTTCAATGCCGTGCGCCCAGACATGCCGGTACTTCTCACGGGCTTCTTCGGTGAGCCAACCGGCTCCCGGCTGAGTCCCGTCCTCCGCACCCATCGCAGTGAAAAACTTCCACAGGCGAGCGTAGTCGTCGGCGACCAGCATCTTCCCCGCCTGCGGCAGGCACAGGAAGTTCATGTAGGCGCTGGCCTGCTGCTGTGCGGGGCTTTGCTGCAGTTCGCGCAGGAACGTTGCCGGGTGGGGAGAGTTGATGATCACCAGTCGCTCGAGCCACGGCGGATCCAGGGCTCCCAGCGACCAGCCGACCACCCCGCCCCAGTCATGTGCGACCAGTGCCGCTACTGGCGCATCGAGGAACTCCACTAGGTTGACGATGTCGCCCATCAGGGTGCGCGGCTTGTAGGCCTCTACTTGGTTGGGCGAGAACGATGCTTCATAGCCGCGAAGGTTGGGCGCCACGCAGCGGAACCCCGGGGCGAGCGCCAGCATCATTTCGTCCCAGATGAAGGCACCCTCCGGGAAGCCATGCAGGAACAGCAGCAGCGGCGCGTCCTCAGGTCCGGCGCAGCGACAGGAAAGGCTGACGCCATCGGTGAGGTTCGCGGTGAAGGTTTCGATCATGTGTGGTGCCTCGGTGACGGCTGCGACATGCTGGCGCCATCGCTTTGGCGGTGGCAAGCAGGATGGGATGTAGCCTGATGGGTGATCATGACGCGCCGGCGCGATGCAGGCGTTCGTGCCGAGGCAAATCTGCACACCCCGTGGGCTTGATCGCCGGGACACCACTGCGCTTGCAACTCCGTGCCAGAGAGACCCCGCCCGGCGCGGGGGTGGGGGGCTGCAGCGCACGCGACTGCCCCGACTGGCCAGCCACTGCATTACCGCCGGCTGAGGGCCGTCGCCCGGTCTTGCATCCATACACAGGAGCGAGGCGTATGAGTGGTGTCTTCGCAACCGGTCGTGCCAATGGGCTTCGGCAATCTCCGTCCCCCCTCCCCTGCATGGCTGGTGCCGATGCTGCTCATGGCCTGTTCGACGGCTGCTGCCGCGGTGCACTACGAAGGATTCGCCTATGCCAAGGGGACCCAGCGACTCCTGTATCGCGAACAGCACTGGCTGCTGAAGGAAGGATCGGAAAGGCTGGTGGTGTACCGCTGCCCCGATGGCAAGGCCTTCGCCCGCAAGCGCGTATCGGGACAGGGAGCCACCCCTGACTTCGAATTCTTCGATGCCCGCAGCGGTTATGCGGAAGGCGTGCGCAGCCGGGGTGGTCGACGCGAAGTGTTCACTCGCGCGTCCAGTGGTGCACCGGAGCAGAGCAGCGCACTGACGCCGGGCGACGTGCAGATCATCGACGCCGGGTTCGACAGTTTCGTCCGCGAGCAGTGGGACGCGCTGACCCCTCCCAACGCCACCCGCGTCAGCTTCCTGGTTCCAAGCCGCCTGCAGCCGATGGACTTCAGGCTGAGCCCCTCGGACGAGAAAGCGGGCTCCCGCAGGTACAGGCTGTCGCTGGACACGTGGTACGGCCGTGCGTTGCCTGGAATGTCGGTGGTGTACTCGGCGCGCGGAAGTCGCCTGTTGCAGTACGAGGGCATCGGCAACATACGCGATGACGCGGGAACGTATTCGACCGTTCGCATCGAGTTCCCGGCGGAGCGACATCGTGTCGCCAGCGGTGCCGAAGTGGCGATCGCCGCTTCGACTCCGCTCGCAGCAAGCTGCACGGTCTCCTGATCCACTGCTCGCAAGCCATTCTCTTTCCACCACTGAACCCCGGTTCCGGAATTACCGCATGCTCAAGGCATACCTCTACTTCAATGCCCTGCTCTACGCGCTGCTCGCGGCGTGGTGCACGCTGATGCCCTCCCAGACGGCAGCCGCGGTCGGCTTCCTGGTGCTCGACAAGTCCGGGCAGTCCGAATACCTCGTGATCTACGGCGGGCTGCAGCTGGGGATGGCGTTCCTTTTCGCCTACTTTGCGCGCACCGATCAGCCGCGCAATGGCCTGGTCCTGGCACTGGCCTTCTACGTACCGATAGTGATCTATCGCACTTTCACCCTGGCAATGCTGGGGCCGGTCCAGGCGACGACGATGGCGCTGGCAGTGCTCGAATGGCTGCTGCTGGGCACGGCGCTCTATCTATGGGGACGCCAGCATGGCCGAGACTGAGTCGCTACCGGTTCGGCATGGTGTAGGATTCGGCACTCTCCGCCGCTCCCGCCACACAGGTCAACGCATGTCGGCAACGCTAGAAGCACCGGTCACAGATCAGGACGAGCCCGGCAGGCTGCTGCTGGCCACCGCCGAGGGCGACACTGCAGCCTTCGAACAGCTTTACCGCGCAACATCGCCGCGATTGTTTGGCGTGTGCATGCGGATCGTATCCCAGCGCAGCGAAGCGGAGGACGTGCTGCAGGAAGTGTTCGCCAACGTGTGGCGCAAGGCCAAGCAGTTCGACCCGGACCGTGCAAGCGCGATCACCTGGCTGACGATGATGGCGCGCAACAAGGCCATCGACCACCTGCGTGCGAACCGCTCCAGCCGCATGTCCGTGGCGATCGAGAATGCTGAGGAGCTGGTCGAGACCGGCCCGAATGCACAGGCCGCCACCGAGATGGCGCTGGAAAGTCGTCGACTGGACGCGTGCCTCGGAGAGCTTGAGGCGCCACGACGTCAGCTCATCCGCACGGCGTTCTTCGAAGGCAACACCTACGAAGAACTGGCGCAGCGCAGCGGCACGCCTCTTGGCACCGTTAAAAGCTGGATCCGCCGCAGCCTGGTCAAACTCAAAGCGTGCCTTGAACGATGAACACCCCACTCCTACCTGAAGACCAGGATCCACGCGACGGCGCCGTGCTTGCCGGCGAGTACGTACTGGGCGTGCTCGAAGCGTCCGATCGGCGCCGCGTCGAGCAGTTGATCGAAAACGAACCCGAGTTTGCCGCGGAAGTGGGCTTCTGGGAAAGCCGCCTCGCTTCGCTGGCAGCGGAGATCGTGCCGGTGCCGGTGCCCGATTACGTGTGGGCGCGCATCTCCAACGATCTTGGCCTGGCACAGGCTGCACGCCGTAGCCCGGTGTCGGAGCCTGAGGGCGAGTCGTTCTGGCAGAGGCTCGGGTTCTGGCGCCTGCTGACGGCAGGCGGTTTTGCCACCGCGGCGGTTTTCCTGTTCGCACTGCTCAACGTGGTGCGTGTTCCGCAGCCAGCCGATCCTGTGGCGCCGCCGGTCGCTATGGTGCCCGAGCCGGTCACGCCTGCTGGCCCGACCGAGATGGCATCTACCTTGACCCAGGACGACGGTCAACCGGGCTACGTGGCGACCATGGACGCCGCCACCGGCCGCATCACGGTGACGCCGCTGCAGCCAGCTGCCGACGATGATCTCGTTCCGGAGTTGTGGCTCATTCCAACCGATGGCATCGCCCGCTCGCTGGGCGTGTTCGATGAAACCGCCTCGCAGTCCGCCAGGATCCCGGAAGAGTACGTCGAGTTGCTGAGCACCGACGCGATACTCGCGATGACCCTCGAGCCACCAGGCGGCGCGCCGGGGGGCAAGGCGACCGGCCCGGTCGTTGCCAAGGGCGGCATCCAGCTGCTGGCGATGGCACCGTAGGTCCGGCCCGTGCCCTGCCCTGCAGCTGATCGGCTGTGGGGCTGCATGGCTGAAGACACGAACCCGCCGCGATGCCTCGCGGCGGGTTTTTTTCTCTCCGCTCCAATCACGTGTCGCACGCGATGAAACGGCACCGCTGCGTACCCGAACGCCGCATCCGCAAAGAGCCAATCGACGTAATAGAGAGGACGTTCAGCCCCGAGCCCTCCGTGCCCAGCCTTCCACCTGACATCGAATCTTCCGCTCCGCAGCCCCACGGTCGCCTCCGCACGGTGCTGAGCTGGTTCGACACCACGGCCGAAACACCGCTCGATGAGGCACGTGCCGACCGCATCGACTGGCTGCGCACGCTCCCGTTCATTGCCATTCATGTGGCCTGCATCTGGGTGTTCCAGGTCGGCTGGTCGTGGTTCGCCTTGGGAACGGCTGCGTCTCTGTACGCGCTGCGGATGTTCGCACTCACCGGCTTTTACCATCGCTACTTCTCGCACCGGGCATTTCGCACATCGCGGCCGGTGCAGTTCATCTTTGCCGCGATCGGCGCCACGTGCGTTCAGCGCGGCCCCCTCTGGTGGGCTGCGCACCACCGCCACCACCACCTACACACCGATACGCCTGCCGATCCGCACTCGCCCAGGCACAAGGGGTTCTGGTGGAGCCACATGGGCTGGTTTCTCACGCCGCGGGGCTTCCGGACTGAATGGTCGCGGATACCGGACCTGCAGAAGTACCCCGAACTGCGCTGGCTGGACCGCTTCGACATCCTGATGCCGGTCCTGCTCGCGGTCGGCCTGTACTTCCTGGGCGCATGGCTCGAATCCGAGCATCCGGGACTCGGCACGAACGGTCCCCAGCTGCTGGTCTGGGGTTTCTTCGTCTCGACGATCGTGCTGTTCCACGCGACCGTGACCATCAACTCGCTCGCGCACGTCTTCGGCAGCCGTCGCTTCGACACGCGCGACGACAGTCGCAACAACTGGTTCCTGGCGCTGATTACCTTTGGCGAGGGTTGGCACAACAACCACCATCACTTCCCCGGTTCGGCTCGCCAGGGATTCATGTGGTGGGAATACGACTTCACCTGGTATGGACTGAAGCTCATGTCGTGGCTGGGACTGGTGCATGACCTCAAGCCCGTGCCGGTGGGACTGTCGCGTCCGGTGCGCCCTAAACCGTGAGTAGGGTTGCCGTGGTGGGCTCCGGAATTGCTGGCCTGGGCGCCGCCTGGCTGCTGTCTCGAAAGCATGAAGTCGTGCTGTTCGAAGCCGGCGGGTACCTCGGCGGCCACACGCATACGCACGAAGTGGAAGTCGGCGGAAGATCCTACGCGGTCGACACGGGTTTCATCGTCTACAACGAGGCCAACTACCCGCTTCTGACGCGGATGTTCGCGGAACTCGACGTGGCCTCGCAGCTAACGACCATGAGCTTCTCGGTCCACGATGAGGGCAGCGGATTCCAGTACAACGCCGGAACCCTGGCCGGGCTATTCGCGCAGCCGTCGAACCTATTGCGCCCGCGCTTCTGGAGGATGCTGCGCGACCTGCGCCGCTTCTACAGGGAGGCGCCAGAGGTGCTGCAGGACATCACGCTGGACTGCACCCTGGGCGAGTATCTTCGGCGCCACGGCTACTCGCGAGAGTTCCGGGACGATCACATCGTGCCGATGGCCTCGGCGCTGTGGTCCTCGCCGTCGCAGACCATCCTGCAGTTCCCGATGTCCCACCTGGTCCGGTTCATGGTCAACCACCACATGCTGCAGGTCAGCGCCCGGCCGCAATGGCGCGTGGTCAAGGGCGGATCGTCCAGCTACGTGCGTGCGCTCCGCTCAGGGTGGAGCGTGGAAGAGCGAGTTGAGACTCCCGTCCATCGAGTGCGGCGCCTTCCGCAGGGCGCCTCGGTGGCCAGCAGCGCCGGTGAGGAAGTCTTCGACCAGGTCGTGCTGGCCTGCCATGCCGACGATGCACTGCGACTGCTGCAGGATCCTAGCGAGGAAGAGGCCTCCATCCTCGGCGACATCACCTACCAGGACAACGAGGCCATCCTGCACACGGACGTGCGCGTCCTGCCTCCACGACGCCGCGCATGGGCGGCATGGAATGCGCACGTTCCCGCGCGGCAGGGCGCTGCGTGCAGCGTCAGCTACTGGATGAATGCGCTGCAGTCGCTGGATGCACCCGAAGAGTTCATCGTCACGCTGAACCGCCGTGCGGACATCGATCCAATGCGTGTGTTGCGGCGGCTGCATTACCGCCACCCACACCAGACGCTGGCATCGGTGGCCGCGCAGTCGCGGAAGGCAGAGATCCAGGGCAGGAATGGCACCTGGTTCGCCGGTGCCGGCTGGGGGCATGGCTTCCATGAGGACGGCCTTCGAAGCGGCGTGGAAGTCGCCCGTGGTCTGGGAGTGAAGTGGGCATGATCATGCTGCGTACCGGAGGGCTGCAGGTTCCGGCTGCTTCGCAGGAGGTTCCTGCACGTGTTCACGTCGATACAGCACCGGCGCAGTTCCACAGCGCGATCTACGCCGGAACGGTGCGCCATCGACGCCATACGCCGCATGCGCACGCTTTCACCTACGGTCTGTTCATGATGTACGTGGACCTCGCAGAGATCGAGCGTCTGTTCCAGCGACGCTGGCTGTGGTCGGTGGGTCGCTGGAACATGGCCCAGTTCCGCCGCAGCGACTATCTCGGCGACCCCGGGGTGCCGCTGGAACAGGCCGTGCGCGATCAGGTGGAGCGGCGCACCGGGCACAGGCCGCTGGGTCCAATCCGGCTCCTGACCCATCTGCGCTACTTCGGCCACTGCTTCAACCCGGTGAGCTTCTATTACTGCTTCGAGCCGGACGGTCACACGCTGCAGGCAATCGTCGCTGAGATCACCAACACACCCTGGAAGCAGCGCCACAGCTACGTGCTTACAGTGTCGCAGGCCGAGGAACGCGGCGACGTGCATGCATGGCAGTTCGAGAAGCGCTTCCACGTCTCGCCGTTCATGGCCATGGAACACCGCTATGCGTGGCGCTTCACCGCTCCCGCGCAGGAGTTGCGCGTGCAGATGGACGTCCTCCCGACGCAGTCGCCATCCGCCGCCGCAGGGGAACAGCGTGCGCTGGATGTGACGCTGGTACTCCGGCGCAGGGAGCTCACTGCAGCCAACCTGTCGCACGTGCTTGTCCGGTACCCGCTGATGACCCTGCGCGTGGTGCTGGCCATCCACTGGCAGGCGCTGCTCCTGTGGCTCAAACGCAACCCCGTGCACGACCATCCCGATACCAAGGTGCCGTCCAAATGAACACAAACGCCGCCACGACGCGACACGATGCCTCGATCACCGCGGTATCGGCCAACAACCAGGCAACGATGGTCGAACGCATCCTGCGCAAGCGCCTGCTGGAAACCCTCGATGGGTTGCGCGATTGCAGGGTCGTGATCGAGGACGCCGACGGCACCATCGTGCTCGGCGAGGCCGCGGCTTCGCCCACCACGCTACAGGCACACCTGCGCGTCCACGATCCGGCGTTCTACCGGATGGCTGCCCTCAACGGCAGCGTTGGCGCAGGCGAGGCCTACATGGACGGGCTCTGGGAGTGCGACGACCTGGTCGCACTGGTGCGTATCCTGGTGCGCAACCGCGACCGGCTCGACGCCATGGAAACCGGCACCGCGCGCCTGGGTGGGTGGCTGATGCAGGGCCTGCACCTGCTGAGCCGCAACACGCGCACCGGCAGCCGGCGAAACATCGCCGCGCACTACGACCTCGGCAATGCGCTGTTCAAGCTGTTTCTGGACGACAACCTGATGTATTCCTCCGCCATCTATGAGCAGGAAGGGGAATCGCTTGAAGTGGCCGCGACGCGCAAGCTGGATCGCATCTGTACCAAGCTTGGACTGGGGCCTGAGCATCACGTGGTCGAAATCGGCACCGGCTGGGGTGGGTTCGCACTGCACGCGGCGCGCAACTACGGCTGCCGGGTCACCACCACCACGATCTCGCGCGAGCAGTACGACCTGGCCACCGAGCGGGTGGCGGCGGCCGGACTCCAGGACCAGATCACCCTGCTGCTGCAGGACTACCGGGACCTGGAAGGCACATTCGACCGGGTGGTCTCGATCGAGATGATCGAGGCGATCGGGCATCAGTACATGGAGACCTACTTCGCCAAGGTGGCAAGCCTGCTCAGGCCCGACGGCCAGGCGCTGATCCAGGCCATCACCATCGAGGACCACCGCTACGCGCAGGCGCTCGAGTCGGTCGACTTCATCAAGCGGCATATCTTCCCGGGCAGCTTCATTCCTTCCGTCTCGGCCATGACAGGGGCCATAGGGCGCGCCAGCGACCTGCGACTGTTCAGCCTCGAGGACATCGGCCCGAGCTACGCATTGACGCTCAAGGCATGGCGAGAGCGCTTCCACGCACAGATCGAGCAGGTCCGGCTCCTTGGCTATGACCAGCGCTTCATCCGGATGTGGGATTTCTACCTGGCCTACTGCGAAGGCGGTTTCCGCGAGCGCTCCATCGGCGACGTGCATTTGTGGCTGACCCGCCCGGATGCACGTCCGGCGCAGTATCCGTACGCGCTGGAGGCCGTTTGAACAAGGCCATCAACTTCGTCGCTTCGCAGTTGCTGTGGCTGCTGTCGGTCTTCGGCGCGTCGAACGGGATGGCCTGGCTGGGTCCGGCGTTTTTCGTGCTGTTCGCCGCCTGGCAACTGCAGCCGTCACGAAGCGCCGGCTCCGACCTGCGCCTGATGCTGATCGCCCTGCCCGTCGGGCTGCT
>JBDNHW010000103.1:0-16971 GCA_041688625.1 Pseudoxanthomonas sp. | reverse complement strand
TCAGCGTGGGTGTCAGCGGGCTGAGTTAGCTGCAGCCGCCGCAGCAGGTGCTGCCGCCGCTGATAGCGACGTCATCCTGCGACAGCGTGGCCGCGCAGCCGAGCTGCTCCAGCGCGCTCTGCACCTGTTCGGTAGTGGCGGTGGAGATCACCTCGAGGTGTCCGCTGGCGTGGTCCAGTGTCACGCGGGCATCACGGTCGAGCGGGCGCAGTGCGGCGGTGAGCGTGGTCGCGTCGTGAGTGCAGGTGGTCAGTTCGAACTGCATGTCCGTTTCCTCAGTCTATGCCGGCAGGTGCCGGTGGAAAGAGGATGCAAGACCGTTTGGACGCGTCGCCTGATCCAGGTCAACCGATCGCGATTCTCATGAGGCTTGGACGGTGGGTTTCACGACAAGGGCCGCATGGATGGCGAATAATGGCGCACTGACAACCTGATGGAGATACCAGCATGAACATTCGCATCACATTCCTCGCCGCGTCATGCGCACTTGCCCTGGCGGCCTGCGGTGACACGTCCCCCGACACCGCGGACACCACCACGCCCGCACCCGCGCCGACGGCCATGCCGGCCCCGGTCGCTACCCCGACGCCGACACCCGCCCCCGCCCCGATCGGCAGCGACAAGCCGGCCGCCGTGGTCGCCGACTGTGCCACCTCGATCGAGGGTAGCGATGCGATGCAGTTCAACGTTGGCTCGATCACCGTGCCCGCGTCGTGCAGCGAGTTCACGATCACCCTGAAACACACCGGCCAGATGCCGGTGGCCGCGATGGGGCACAACGTGGTGATCACCACGACCGCCGATCTGCAGGCCGTTGCGGCCGATGGCATGGGTGCCGGCATGGATGCCGCTTACGTGAAGCCCGACGACGCACGCGTCATCGCCCATAGCGGCATGATCGGTGGCGGCGAGACGACCTCGGTCACCTTCCCGGTGAGCAGGATCAAGGACGGCGGGCCGTACCAGTTCTTCTGCAGCTTCCCGGGCCACTCGGGGATCATGAAGGGCAGCATCGCGGTCGAGTAAGCAAGGATTGGGGTCAGAGTGCATTTACATTTCGCCTGGAAGGCCACTCTGACCCCGGTTGCTCCGGTGACTGCGGCAGCGCGCCTGATGCGCGCGCCGATCACGTCCAGCCGCACGGGGCCGTCCTACCGCCGCCGTGACAGCGTGCTAATGCGACCCTGGTCATGACAGCGCGCACTCGCCACATCGCGTTGTGGGCCGTTGCGATCGCATTGCTGTCGGCCCTGTTCTTCACCTGCACCTACCTCTTCAACCGCGCCGCCGCAGTCGACGGCGGCCACTGGGCCTGGACCGCAAGCCTGCGTTACCTGATCACCCTGCCGCTGCTGCTGCTGGTGATGCCGCTGCAGGGCGGCATCGCGCCGGTGTGGCGGACGATGCGCGCCCACCCCGGCCCGTGGCTGCTGTGGAGCGGAATCGGCTTCGTGCTGTTCTACCTGTGCCTGAGTTTTGCCGCGGCCAGCGGGCCGTCGTGGCTGGTGGCCGGCACGTTCCAGGTCACCGTCATCGCCGGGATGCTGTGCGCGCCGCTGCTGTACCGCGACGCGCGTGCGCGGATCCCGCGCGCGGCGCTTGCGGCCGGACTGGTGATCGTCTCCGGTGTGCTGCTGATGCAGTTCGGGCACGGCGGCGGCAGGCTCGATCGTGACGGCTGGATCGCGCTGGTGCTGGTGATGGTGAGTGCGGTCGCCTACCCGCTCGGCAACCGGGGCCTGCTGCTGCACCTGGAAACCGTGGGCGTGGAGCTCAACGCGACCCAGCGGGTGTTCGGGATGACCCTGGCCAGCCAGCCGCTGTGGTGGCTGATCGCGGCATTCGCTTTCGAGCGCGCGGGCGTGCCGCCGATGGGCCAGGTGTGGCTGGCCGCCGGGGTGGCGCTGGGTGCCGGCATCGTCGCCACGATCCTGTTCTTCCAGGCCACCGGCATGGTCCGCAACGATCCGACCGCGCTCGCCGCAACCGAGGCGATGCAGGCCGCCGAAATCCTGTTCGCCACCCTGATCGGGGTGCTGTGGCTGGGGGAGGCGTGGCCGCAGGGCCGCGCGCTCGGCGGCGCGCTGATCGTGATGGCCGGGATCGTCGCCTTCAGCCTGGTGGTGGCACGCTCGGTGGCCGGGGACCGGCGCGCGACGCGATCCCTGCTGACCGACCGCGGTGCCTAGCCACAACAAAGCGATCAATCCGCGCAAGGCGGTTCATGCAACAGGGGGATGCTCGGCTCCGACGAAATGATCTGGCGCGAAACCGCCGGTTGTGCCTGACCAATGGCGAGCTTCGTCCCGCTTCGTCCCGCTTCGTCCCACGTCGATGAACAGCGACGTCGAGTGGCCGGACGCGCCCGCCCGACCGTGAGCCATACGCGCGCCCACGGTGGAAACAGAAAAATTCAGGTCATGCGATTCCTTGGGTGTGGTGTTTGCTGCAGGGCGGGTCTTGACCCGCCATGGCGCGTTCGTATTGCGGGCTGGCCGCCGGCTACATGACTTCCAATGACGGGTCACGTCCACTTATCGCACAGGTGCTGAAGCCAGATGGTGCCCGCTCGCTGGCCCTGTACCGCCATATCGATGCCGCTTTGATGCGTGCCGGCAATAGCCAGGAGCGGGTGGGTCGTGAGGTGCGGGATCGAATCGAAAGCCTGGAGCTGACTCTGTCCCGGGAGCAACTCGTTGGTGCCGATGCGATCACCCGCACCGAACTCAATCGCTGGAATACTCCCACCATTCCAGGCGTGCATGCACTCGAGGCCAGGGGGCGACAGCGGGACATCGATCGTGACTGGTGCGGACGTTGATGCGCACGCACGGGTAGTCGAAAACGAAAACGCACGTAAGGCGGGTCAAGTCGCCTTTCGTTTCCTTCGATTTGCTCATGGCGGGTCTCGACCCGCCTTCGGGTTGCGGGATGGGCGGATGCGGTTTGGGCGCGCGCGCGTCTAGCTGAATACGCATCGCGCGCTCCTTCTTCGCTCATGGCGGGACCAGGGCAGCCGTTTCGTGGTGACCCTGCCGATTGGTGCGCAGCCTGCACTGCGGTGAGCCGTGGGTACAAGTGACCAACGCGATGTCCTCGGCATGAACCTGCTGTAATCCCCTACAGGCCATCCGGCGGTCGATGACAGCCGAACGGTAGATAGAACACGAGGTGCCTCAGTGGCCCGAGCAGGTCAGCGGACAGCGGTAATCATTCTTACTCATAGGCGCTGCATATCAAATAGGTGCTGTATTGCAGTTTGATAGGAATTTGCTATAGTCTTCGCGGCATGAGTGCAGATTGCCCTGCAACTATCCAAAACGTCGCTGCGTACGCGAGGAATTCAGCGCACGGAATCCATTCACTGTGTCCTTTCAAAGGCACCCATCTACCCATTGCAGACGCCTGAACGTAGGCGTACGCTCAGTTCTCGCAAGGGAAGCGAGCCGATACCCAGCCACAAGCGGTGACCTTGGATGCAAGGTCTACCGAGCGTCCGGTGGCGCCGGTATCGACGAGGGGAAGAGCGCCCGGGGCCACCTTCAGCCCGGCGCGTCGGTCACACCTGCATTCATCGCACGCCCGGCAGGGCACAAAAACCATCATCAGCCGCAACAGCAATGGGAGTCATGATATGGAAGCTTTGTCCGCGGGCCAGTTCGCGCTGGTCTACAACGCATTTTCGTTCGGCATCGCCACATTTGCAGCAGCCACACTGTTCTTCTGGTTCGGGCGTTCGCAAGTCTCGCACCACTACAAGACCGCAATCACCATCACCGGCCTGGTCACCTTCATCGCGTTCTACCACTACTGGCGGATCTTCGAAAGCTGGACTCAGGCATACCAGGTGGCCGACGGCGTGGTCGTCGCTACGGGCATCGAGTTCAATCGGGCGTACCGTTACGTCGACTGGCTGTTGACGGTGCCGCTGCTGCTGATCGAACTCATCCTGGTGATGCGTCTTTCGCAGTCCGAGACGGTGTCCAAGTCGCTCAAGCTGGGCGGCGCTGCCGCACTGATGATCCTGCTGGGCTATCCGGGCGAGGTCTCTGCCGGCATCGACTCGACCCGCATGCTGTTCGGCGTGTTGTCGATGATTCCGTTCCTGTACATCGTGTACACGCTCTACAGCAGCCTGAGTGACGCCATTGCCCGCCAGCCCGAAGCCGTCCGCGGCCTGATCCGCCTCGCGCGGAACCTCACGGTGGTGTCGTGGTTCTTCTACCCGGTGGTCTACTTCCTGCCCTTCGTGCTGCGCATGAGCGGCGGAACCTCCACCGCCGTGATCGAGGTGGGCTACACCATCGCCGACATCACGTCAAAGGCCGTCTTTGGCCTGGTGATCCTCGCGATTGCGGTTCGCAAGTCTGAAGTGGAGGGTCTGACGGGCGCACGCGTCTGAAACGCCGGTTGGGGCCGGCACTTGCCGGCCCCAACCGGCTCCTTTTAGGAGTCTTCGTGCGAGGCTTCCATGCATAGCAATGACGCAAGAACCAGCCTGGTCCAGGTCGAGCGACTGATGCTCGAGCTCGTGGTCCAGGGTGCGGGCGACGCCGGCACGGCAGCCGCCCATCATCTTTCCGCAGGCGGTGCGCGCGTCAGGGCCCGACTCGCACTCCATGCCGGGCGTGCACTGCAGCGCCCCGAGTCCGAGTGCATTGCCATCGCCGCCGCATGCGAACTGCTGCACAACGCCTCGCTGGTCCACGACGACTTGCAGGACCGTGACCAACGACGCCGCGGTCAAGCGGCGGTCTGGCATCGCTACGGTGACGCCGTGGCCATCTGTGTGGGCGACCTGATGCTGTCGGCGGCGTACGCGGCGCTGGGCGGTGCAGGTGCGGCTGCCGCAGGGCTGTCGATCCGGATGCATCGCCGCGTTGCCGAGGTCATCGGCGGTCAATGCTCCGACCTTGCGCTGCAGGGCGGTGCCAACATTTCACTTGAAGATTACGAGCGCATCGCGAGTGGCAAATCTGCGCCGCTCCTGGTGCTGCCGCTGGAGCTGGCCCTCATGCTTGCGGGTCGGGAGGAGGCCGTGGCTGCCGCTGCCGCTGCCGGTTCGCTGTTCGCCATTGGATACCAGGTGGCCGACGATCTGCAGGACGCCGACCAGGATGCCGAAAGTCAGGAGTTGAACATCGTCTCGGTGCTGGCCGCGTCCGGCGAGGACGAGCCGCATGATCGCGCACGTGACCTGGCGGTCCTGCGCTTCAGGCAGGCCCATGCGGCAGCTGCCGGCCTGCCCTCGGATTCGGGCGGGCTGCTTGCCATCCAGGCTTTCGAGCGCGCGGAGCGGCTCAGCCGTGCGCTGGAACCGGCGTGAGCCATGTTGCCGTCATCGGCGGCGGTTTCGGGGGTATCGCCGCCGCGCTGAGGGCGCGTGCCAAGGGCCACGACGTGACTCTGGTGGATCGCTGTCCCCGGCTCGGTGGACGTGCGCAGGTGTTCGAAAAGGACGGGTTCCGGCATGACGCCGGGCCGACTGTCCTGACCGCACCGTTCCTGTTCGACGAGCTGTTCGAACTGTTCGGCAAGCGCATCTCCGACTATGTGGACATCGTTCCGCTGCCGCTCTGGTACCGGTTCCACTTCCAGGACGGCGACACGTTCGACTACGGCGGCAACCTGGAGCAGACGCTGGCGGAGATTGCCCGGATCCATCCTCCCGACGCGGCGGGCTACCAGGCGCTGCTGGAGCAGTCACGGCGCATCTACGACGTCGGGTTCACTGCGCTGGCCGACGCTCCGTTCCATCGCTTCGGCTTCATGCTCAAGCAGATCCCGCACTTGATCCGGCTGGGTGCCTACCGGTCCGTGTGGCAGATGGTGTCGCGCCACCTGCAGCACGACAAGATCCGCCAGGCCTTCTCGATCCAGCCGCTGCTGGTGGGAGGCAATCCGTTCGACACCACCAGCATCTACGGCCTGATCCATTTCCTGGAGCGCGCGCATGGCGTGCATTTCGCCATGGGCGGAACCGGCGCCCTGGTCGATGCGCTGGGTCAGCTGATGGCGGAGCAGGGCATTGCGGTCAGGCTCGACACGACCGTTGAGTCGATCGAGGTCACTGGCGGCGACGTCAGCGCGGTGATCACCGAATCGGGCGAGCGGATCGAGACCGACCACCTGGTGTCCAACGTGGACCCGGTGCATCTTTACGGGAAGCTGCTGCCGAGATCGGCGAGCAAGCGCTCGGCGCGAATCAAGGCCAGGCACAGCGATCAGTCCATGGGCCTGTTCGTGCTGTATTTCGGCACCGACCAGCAGTATCCCGACGTTGCGCACCACACGATCTGGCTGGGACCGCGCTATCGCGAGCTGCTGGACGACATCTTCCACAGGAAGGTGCTGGCCGAGGATTTTTCGATCTACCTGCATCGGCCGACTGCCACCGACCCCAGTTTCGCACCGGCCGGGTGCGACAGCTTCTATGCGCTGGTGCCCGTGCCCAACCTGACCGCAGGCATCGACTGGGCAACGGAAGCTCCGCGGCTGCGCGACCGCGTCGTGGCGGCCCTGGGCGCCACCATCCTGCCGGGATTGGAGCAATCCATCCGTGCCGACTTCTTCATGACTCCGGAAGACTTCGAAACCCGGTATCTGTCGCCGGCGGGCGCCGGGTTCTCGATTGCGCCCCATTTCAGGCAGTCGGCGTGGTTCCGATTCCACAACCGCGGTGAAGGCCCCCGCAATCTTTACCTTGTCGGCGCCGGCAGCCATCCCGGTGCGGGCCTGCCGGGCGTGCTGTCTTCGGCCAAGGTCGTCGACCGGTTGTTGCCCGCGGCCTCCGCAGCCATGGCCGAGCCCGCGCTCTACGCTGCCGTCGCATGAGCATCAGCGCGCTGGATCTGGTCCAGCACCGCACGGTCGACGCGGCGCGCGCGGTGCTTCGCAGCCAGGGACGGACATTCCACTTCGCCAGCCAGCTGCTCGGCCGCCGACACGCCGAGCGCGCGGCGCTGCTGTACGGCTTCTGCCGCCACGTGGACAACCTGGCTGACGAGGCGTGCGACCCGGCGGTTGCGATGGTGTCGCTGGAGGCCGTGCGCCGGTCCCTGCGCACTGGCCATGCCGATGACCCGTGGACAGAGGGCCTGCTGTCGCTTCGTGGCAGCACGGGCATGTCGCTCGAACCGGCACTCGCCCTGCTGGATGGCGTCCAGGGCGACCTTTCACCGGTCCGCCTGCCCGACGAGGCGTCGCTGCTGCGCTACGCCTACCAGGTCGCCGGTACCGTGGGCGTCATGATGTGCGCAGTGCTCGATGTGCGCGATCCACGCGCCAGACCGTTCGCCATCGATCTCGGCATCGCCATGCAGCTGACCAACATCGCCAGGGACATCGGCGAGGACGCGCGCATGGGGCGCCGCTATCTCCCCGCGAGCTGGATCGGGGAGGTGCCTCCAGCGGACATCGTGGTGCCAAGCCCGGCGCTCCAGATCCGGCTCAGGGCGGCCACCAAGCACCTGCTTGCCCTTGCCGAGCGCTATTACGCCAGTGGCGAGGCCGGGCTGGCCTTCCTTCCCCCGCGTGCGCGGCTGGCGATCCTGGCGGCCGCCCGGATGTATCGCGCCATCGGAGGACAGATCGCCGCTGGCGACTTCCAATCCTGGGACAGGCGCGCGGTGGTGGGGGCGGTGGCCAAGGCGCGCTGCACGGCGCAGGCGGCGCTGCTGTTTGCGTTCGCGCCGCGGATGCACCGTCGCCATGCGCTGCACGAAGCAGGCCTGCATGACGCGCTGAACCGGTTCGCGCGTTCCGATGGATGACCGGGTCGATCTGGTGATCATTGGCGGTGGCCTGGCGGGTCTGTCGCTGGCGGCGAGACTTGCCCGCGGAGGTTATGCGGGACGCGTTGCCGTGCTCGAGCCGCGCGTGGAGTACGTGGATGATCGCAGCTGGGCGTTCTGGACGCGCGCCGGCAGTGCTCCGCCGGCGGTGGCGTCCCGGCACTGGTCCCGCTGGCAGTTTTCCCGGCAGGACGGTGAGCAGGTCACGTGCAGCGCCGAAGGTTGGAACTACGCGTACGTGCGGGCGCTGGACGTGTATCGCGCTGCGCTGAAGTCCATTGCCTCATGTCCCACGGTCACCCTGGCGTTGGGCGCGCGGGCTGGTGCGGTCAGCCGCCGCGGCCAGCAACTTTCAGTCATCACCAACGCCGGGGAAATTTCAACGCGGTTGGTCATCGATACCCGGCCGCCGGCGGTCGAACGATTCTCCCGGTCGATCATGTTCCAGTGTTTTTCGGGACGCGAACTGAGCTTCGACCAGCCCGTGTTCGATGACACCCGGGTGGAGCTGATGACCGACATGAGGGCGGACGCGCTCGGCTTTGTCTTTTCCTATGTCCTGCCGCTGTCACCGACCCATGCCCTGGTCGAGGCCACGCGTTTTTCGACACGCGCCTTGAGCCAGGCGCAACTTTCCGCCGATTTGGACCAGCTGCTCGCACGGCGGGGCTGGACGCAGGGCGAGGTGCTTCGCAGCGAGGGCGCAGTCCTGCCGATGGGATTGCCTTCGCCGGACCCTGCCGAGGCGGTTGCCGGGGTGGTCCGCGCCGGCCAGGGCGCGGGCGCGCTGCGGGCGGCGTCGGGGTTTGGCTTCCTGCGGATCCAGGCATGGGCCGAGCGCTGTGCGCGCGCCCTGCTGCAGGGGCAGCCGCCCATCGGCCACCCGAGCGAGCCCAGGGTCCGCGGCTGGATGGACCAGGTGTTCCTGCGCGCACTGGCACGGGATCCGGAGCGGTCACCGGAGTTTTTCCTGCGGCTTGCCGCGTCGGTGCCCGGCGAAGCCTTCGTGCGCTTCATGTCCGACCAGGGCCGCTGGCGCGACCATGCGCGCATCGTCGCCGCACTGCCGCCCGGACCTTTTCTCCAGGCGATCCACGGCCAGCCGTTCCGCACGAGGCCAGCGGCGTGACCGGGCGCATCGGTTCGACGCCGGAAACCTGGCTGTTCCTCGGATCTGGTGGCCTTTGCCTGCTGCTTGCGCACTACGATGCGCTGGGCACGCAAAGCCATGCGCTGGCCGTTGTACTGGTGGTTGCGGTGGTGCTGACCGGGCTGCCGCATGGAGCGCTGGATCCGTGGGTGGCATGGCGCGCCGGGCTTTGGCGCACGCGATTCGGCTTTGCCGCGTTCAACCTGGCCTACGTGGCGATCGCCGCTGCCGTGCTGCTGGTCTGGCTGCTTGCGCCGGGTCCCAGCCTGGCGCTGTTCCTGGCCATCTCGGCCTGGCATTTTGGTGGGGATTGGCGACAGTCGCTGAACGTCTGGACCCGGGCACCGGTTGGCGCGGCCCTGCTGTCGCTACCGGCGCTGGCGGCGCCTGCGGAAGTCAGCGCAATTTTCACCCTGCTTGCAGGGCCCGAGGGTGGCGTGATTGCCGGTTGGATGGGTATGGCGGCGCCGTGGCTCGCTGCCGCCGCGGCGGCGTCAGCCCTGGTGGCGTTACAGCGATCGACAGTCGCCGCGGTCGAGATCACTGCGGTCGCTGCATTCGCGCTGCTGCTGCCGCCGCTGGTGTTCTTCCTGGTGTATTTCTGCGCGCTGCACAGTCCCCGGCACCTGCGCACGGCCGCGCAGTCGGCAGACTCGAACCGGCGCCGTCAAATGACCGGTGTTGCCCTTGCCTACACCCTGCTGACCGTGGCGGCGGCGGCCGTCGCCTGGCCCTGGATCGCCGCGGACTTCGCCTCGGCGTCTACGCCGGAGGCGCCTCTCATCAGGATCCTGTTCGTTGGTCTGGCGGCCCTGACCTTGCCGCACATGATCGTGGTGATGCTCTCCGAGCGAAGCGGTCGAACGCCGCCATGAGCCAACTGTCCACGCGCAAACAGGACCATATCGACGCCGTGCTCTCGGGCACGGTCAATGCAAGAACCGTCGATGCCGGCTTCGATCAACTGCGGTTCGAACACTGCGCGCTGCCCGAGCTGGATATGCAGGATATCGACCTGTCGGTCGAGTTCCTCGGCAAGCGGCTGCGGAGGCCGTTTCTCATCAGTTCGATGACGGGCGGCCATCCCAACGCGGCCGGCATCAATGCGGTGCTGGCCGAGGCGGCGCAGACGCTGGGAATCGCACTGGGCGTGGGTTCCCAGCGCGTTGCACTGTCAGGTGGCGGCCTGCACGGCACTGACCGCAGCCTGCGTGCGATCGCGCCCGACGTGGCGCTGTATGGCAACGTCGGTGCCGCGCAGCTGCGCGAGTACGGACCGGACCACATGCAGCGGGCCGTGGACATGATCGGTGCCGACGCGCTCATCATCCATCTTAACCCGCTGCAGGAGGCACTGCAGGCCAACGGGGACACCCGCTGGAGCGGGCTGCTGTCCAGTCTTGAACGTGTCTGCGTGCAGCTGCCGGTGCCGGTGATCGTCAAGGAAGTGGGCTTCGGCATCTCGGCGGCCGTGGCGACACGGCTGGTGGGATGCGGCGTGGCCGCGGTGGACGTGGCCGGTGCGGGCGGCACCAGCTGGAGCGCCGTGGAAGGCTGGAAGGCCAACGATTCCAGGCGGGCTGAACTTGCCGAGATATACCGCGACTGGGGCATTCCCACCGCCACGTCGCTGCGTCAGATCAGGGCGGCCCTGCCGGACCTGCCGCTGATCGGTTCGGGAGGCATTCGCCATGGCCTGGACGCCGCCAAGGCCATTCGGCTCGGCGCTCAGCTGGTCGGGCAGGCGGGGCCTCTGCTGAGAGCGGCCATCGAAGGCATCGAGCCACTGCTGGCGCACTTTGCCGCACTGGAGCAGGGGCTGCGGCTGGCCTGCTTTGCCACCGGCTCGGCCGACCTGGCGGCGCTGCGCAATGCGGCGCTGCTCGGTGATGGTTGAAGATGGATCTCGCGGCGAGAAGCATGAGTCCGGCTCCATCGGCGAAGCGATTGTCCATCGACGCAAGGCGCTTGACGGGTATCGAAGGAGGTGCCGGACCACCGCACCGCCTGGAGGTGGCCCGGGTAAGGCCAAAGGCCCCACCCGGGGAGCGTGGAGTTTCCGTGTACAGCGCCCCGGCAGTGGTTGCTTGCGGCGACGGCAACGCGGCGAAATCGCCGGTGCAGGGAGCAGAGTTGCCGGTGAAGTCGTCCGCTGCAGATGTGGCCCTGCGGAATGCTGGAGCACAGCGAAGTGGCGCTCACACTGATTATTTTTGCCAGCCGGGGGCAGGCTGACTTATCGTTACAAGCCATCCACTGAACCTACCCGTCAAACAAGGGAGCCAGAACGCATGTTCAATCACATCATGGTCGGGTCGAACGACATCGAGCGTTCCGCCGGTTTCTACGGCGCGGTATTCGGCGTCCTTGGCGTTGGCGAGCCCATCAGAAACCGCTCGCCCAGCGGTCACATGCGGCTGTTCTATCGCCATGCCGGCAACACCTTCAGCGTCAGCGAGCCGATCGACGGCGGGCCGGCCACCTGCGCCAACGGCGCGACCATCGGCTTCAAGTGCACATCGGCCGAGCAGGTGCAGGAGTTCCACGATACGGCGGTCGCCTCTGGCGGAACCTCCATCGAGGAACCCCCGGGCCTGCGCAGCGGCGAGATGGGCCAGCTCTACCTGGCGTACGTACGCGATCCCGACGGCAACAAGCTCTGCGCGATCTACCGGCCGAAGTAAGGATCGCGCGTCAGGCGGCTTGCAGACACCCCTCGGTTTTCCGCTTCGCTCATGGCGGGTCAAGACCCGCCCTCCGGTTGCTTCGGGGACGGGATAGGCGGGTTGTGGCCTGGTGCAGGGCGGGTCTTGACCCGCCATCGCGCGTTCGCGTGGCGGGCGGGTCGCGAGGACAAGCCTGATCGTTCGCCAGGGGATTTGCCTGCTGGCCTGCGCTGGCCCTGTGCGCGAGGCTGCCAGGAACGAAGGGGTGGTTCTTTAGCGGTGCGGACGGGCGGCTTGTTGCTTTCGATCATGGCAGTTCGAGACCCGCCCTCCGGTTGCTGCGCAATCAACCAACCGAGGCAATGAGAACCGGGGTCGAGCCGGCGTGGCCCCGGATGAGTGAATCGCGCCTTGGCGCGGCGCTGCCGCACCGGGGGGCTTACAGTGGCGTCGGCGACCGACGGTGGCCGCCGGCGCGATCGCGACGGCCCTTGCAAGGAGCCTTCAATGCGCACCCCCTTCATCATTCTCGTCATGTTGCTCTCGATCGCTTCGCCGCCGCTGTTGGCCCAGCACCAGCACGGGTCGGCGGCACCGACGTCTGGCGCGCCGGTGGAGCTGGGCAGCATCAGCTTTCCCAACTCCGGATCTACCCAGGCGCAGCCACACTTTTTGCGCGGACTGCTGTTGCTGCACAGCTTCGAGTCCGAGAGCGCGCTGCAGGCGTTCGCGCAGGCGCGGAAGATCGATCCCGGCTTCGCAATGGCCTATTGGGGCGAGGCCATGGCCCACAACAATCCGATCTGGGGCGAGCAGGACGCGGCAGCGGCGCGGCGCGTGCTCAATCTGCTCGGTCCTGACGCGGCGCAGCGCAAGGCCACGGCGCCGACGCCGCGTGAGCAGGCCTACCTGGCCGCGCTCGAACCGCTGTACTTCGGCACAGGCGACAAGGTGGCTCGCGACCTGGCCTACAGCGAGGCGATGGGGCGGATTGCCACGCGGTTTCCGGAGGATCTGGACGCACGTGCGCTGCATGCGCTTTCGATCCTGGGCCTGACCGGTGCACGCCGGGACATCGCCAACTACATGCGTGCGGCGGCCGTAGCCGAGGAAGTGTATGCCGCCGATCCGCGCCATCCCGGCGCACTGCACTACCTGATCCACGCCTATGACGATCCGATCCACGCCCCGCTGGGGCTGCGAGCGGCGCGCGTGTACGCGAGTGTCGCTCCCGCCGCGCCGCACGCACAGCACATGCCCGCGCACATCTTCTTCGCGCTGGGACTGTGGGAGGAAGCGGCCGCTGCCAATACGGCGGCGGCGGAGACCGCACGCGCACAGGGCGGAATGGGTTACCACCCGCTGCACTGGCTGCAGCACGCGCGCCTGCAGCAGGGCCTGCGGGCGGAGGCCGCCGAGCTGGTGCAACTGATGGACAGACATCTGCGGGACAAGCCAAACCCTGGCGCGCGCACGCACCTGGCGATGATGCGCGCGACCTGGCTGGTCGAGACGCGAGGCGCGGACATGGACAGCATGGGCGAAACAGTGGACCGCGCCGAAATCGTCTCCATCGGTCCGTTTGCCGCGCTTGAATTCGCGCGCGGCCTGGCGTTCGTGGAGCGGGGCGATCTTGCCAACGCACGTCAGAGCCTGGCCAGTCTGCGGGCGCTCGAGTCCGGGGGGCGCACCGCTGCCGGCAAACAGGGCGAAACGGCGAGCCGCTATGCCGCAGTCGATCCTTCTGAAATCCTGTCGGCGCAGATCATGGACAAGATGCTGCAGGCCTCACTGGCGTTTGCCGAAGGTCGCAAGGACGATGCCCTCCTGGTGGCCCGTCAGGCTGCCGCCATCGAGGATGCCGCGCAGTTCGAGTACGGGCCGCCCGCTACGGTCAAGCCCGCGCACGAGCTGCTTGGGGAGATGCTGGTTCGGAACGGAAAGCCGGACGAGGCGTCGCTGGCGTTTGCACGGGTGCTCGAGCGCTATCCCAACCGCGCGCTGACGCTGGAGAGCCTGGAAGCGTTGCGCCGATAGAGCTCGCTCCATCCGCACTACAAGAGATGGGCGCAAACAGCACCGCGATGGTGTCGGTCGAGCCGCGGTTCGCGCGTTTCGACAGCCATGCCGCACTGCCGGGCACTGGGAGAACGCCTTGGGTCTTGCCAAGTTGTTGATGGCCGCATCGTTGATGCTCGCTGCTTGTCCCGCGTGGGCGCAGGCGGACACGCGTTTGCCGATCATCGACATGCACCTGCATGCGCGCAAGGCGGACTACATGGGTCCCAATCCTCCGTCCATGTGCGCGCCGTTCGAGATGATGCCGCGCTGGGACAATTCCCTGCCGGGCGAAGAAAGCTTCACGTTCGGCACCATGCCGCCGTGCAAGGTGCCGATCCTGCCAGCGCGACGCAGTCGTCTCGGCGCTGCTGGAGGGCACCCGCTCCATGCCTGGCTGCCTGAGCTATATCGTGGCCCACGACCCCGGCGATCCGGACGCGATCTGGGTGACGGTAGCCTGACCAGCCGCGAGCACCATCAGGCGTCGCTCAAGTTGCCCGCGGTGCAGGAGGCCGTCGCCCGCGCCAGGCCGCATATCACCGGCTTCGGCGAGCGCTTTGAGACGGTTCCGGTAGGTGGAAATGGGCTGGGCGGTGCCGACCGATCCTGACGGCTGCCCGGGAACGCGAGGACGACCCGCGCCGTGCGGTCTGTCAGGCGATTCCGTCATGCGGTGACGCGGATGGGCGGCGCGGGGCTCCGGGTGGGTACGGGACACTGAAGCGCCTTCTCCCTGAGTGAGAATCACAGAACGAAGACCTATGCCGGGTTAGCTCACTCGCCGTGCGGTTCCTCGTCCTCTTCGTTCTTGAGCAGCTGCCGTTGGTTCCACAGCTTGACCTTGTGCTGCCTGCTGGCGGTATCCACGATCAGCTGGATCGTTCCGTCGTTCATCTGCACGTAAACGCCCGGGAAGTCCGCTGACAGATTCCTCAGGTTGCGGATGAGTTCGCGGTCAGGCTGCGGATCCATGTGCGGCACGGCAAGAACACGCATGGCGCGGACATGCGTGGAATAAGCCGCGTCATACGCGGCTGCGCCCATGTCGCTGTCCAGGCGGGCAATGGAGTGCGCGTGTTCCAGGATGGACTCGGCAATCTCGGCTTGAGGGCTGTCGTTGTGGGTCATTTGGCCGGGTCAAGTGGTGGATAGTGAGTGGCAAGGGCTGGGGCGGCCGCCAAGGACAGGCCGGCACTGCAGTCTCGGGGGTCATCCGCAATCGCCCGGCCCGGATCCTGTGCTGGCCACCTCACCCGTCGCGCTTGAGCAGCGTCTTGAGGTTGGCGAACGGGTTTGAGGTTGCCGCGGCCGGCAAGTCTTCGGCCGAGCTCGCGCTGACGCCGGTGTGGTCGATATATCGGGAGTGTTCGTTGTCGTGGCAGTACACGCACAGCAGTTCCCAGTTGCTGCCATCGGCAGGATTGTCGTCGTGGTTGTGGTTGCGGTGGTGCACGGTCAATTCCTGCAGGTTGGCGCGGGTGAACTCACGCGCGCAGCGACCGCAGATCCACGGGTACATCTTCAGGGCGCGCTCGCGATAGCCCTTGTCGCGCTGCTCGGCATTGCGCCGCGCATCGGCCACGATGCGGTCAAGCTTGGCCTCGTCCGGAATGCGCATACCCATGTTCGGTGTCTGGTGGATGTAGCGGAATGCTAGCACCGCTTTCTGCAGACGGCGTGGCGGAGCAGGACAGCAGCAGGACAGCAGCAGGACCCGTGGCGGAAATCGCGCGACTGTGCCCAGTGCGCAGGCCTCGAATCGAGGAATCATCACAGACCCCGTCTGCACGAAAGCGTCAACTTCGGATGACAAGCGGCACAGGAGCCAGCAATGGGCGCCTGCTCGCCTTCACCCGGGATTACCGCTGTTCGGCTATTACTTCGAACGGTATTTCACTTGCCGGGAGAATCACCGTGGCCGTAGCTGTCGAGCGAATCCATCACCGCACGTTTTATCCCCTCCACGAGTTCCTGCTTGCGGCAACGGTGCCGCTGTTCCTTGGAACGCTGCTTGCCGACATGGCGTACTGGTCGACGTATCACGTCCAGTGGAGCAATTTCGCCTCCTGGCTGAACCTTGCGGGGCTTCTGTTCGGTGGGCTGACGCTGCTGCTCGCGCTGTTCGGCCTGCGCCATTCATCGCGGCGCGGGGGGCGGTACCTTGTCTACGCCCTGCTGCTGCTGGCGATGTGGGTGCTGGCCTTCTTCAATGTGCTGGTCCACGTCAAGGATGCGTTTGCGGCAATGCCCGCCGGCCTGGTGCTCTCGGTGATCGTGGCCGTGCTTGCATGCGCTGCGGCCTGGCTCGGCTTCTCCAGCCTGCATGCGGGAGGCACGCCATGAAGACCTCGAACGCATTGACCCTGCTGGCGCTCTCCATGCTGCTGGGGGCCTGCGGCACCGACCCCGTGCCGCTGCAGCACGGCGCCGATCCCGTGCTCCCGGAACCCCAGCGCGGACTGCTCCCGGCCATGAACATCGCCGACCCGGTGGGCTGGGGTGAGCAGCGCCCGGTCGTGCCCACGGGCTACTCGATCTCCGCCATCGCCACCGATCTCAAGGTACCGCGGCACACGCTGCTGCTACCCAATGGCGACATCCTGGTGGCCGAAGGCAAGGGCGGCGGCGGCAAGGCGAAGCTCAGGCCGAAGGACTTCATCGCCGGCTACCTGATAGGGAAGGGCACGACATCTGTGGAGAGCGGCGACCGCCTGACCCTGCTGCGCGACGCCAACGGCGACGGCACCTATGAGGGGCGAACGGTCTTTGCCGAAAACCTGAATGCGCCTTACGGCCTGGCGCTGATCGGCAACCGGATCTACGTGGCCAACCAGGATGCGCTGGTGCGGTTCGACTACCAGCCGGGCCAGACCCGGTCCAGCGGACCTCCGGTCGAAGTGACCAAGCTGCCTTCGCTGATCAACCACCATTGGACCAAGGCGCTGACCGCCAGCCCCGACGGACGCTTCCTTTACGTGGGGATCGGTTCGAACAGCAACATCACCGAACGCGGAATGATGGCCGAGCAGGACCGTGCCGTGGTGTGGGAGGTGGATGCGGAAACCGGTGCGCACAGGACATACGCGTCGGGCCTGCGCAATCCGACTGCGCTGACCTTCCAGCCCGGGACCGACCAGCTGTGGGTGGTGGTGAACGAGCGAGACGAACTGGGCCCCAACCTGGTGCCCGACTACCTGACCTCGGTTCGCGAAGGCGCCTTCTACGGTTGGCCCTACAGCTACTGGGGACAGAACGTGGACACCCGCGTGCGTCCGCAGGACCCGCAGAAAGTCGCTTCGGC